>QNEL01000054.1 GCA_003645185.1 Candidatus Parabeggiatoa sp. nov. 3 | reverse complement strand
TTTCGTGTATTTTGAAATGGGGCAACCACAAGGGATTGCCCCTACGCAATGCCATGTAGGGGCAATCCCTTGTGGTTGCCCTTTGCGCTAAAATATCTGTTTATTTGTGCTTCAGTACTTATAGGAATGGTGGGCAACAAAAACACGTTTCGCGCAAAAGTTTTGCGTGCAAAAGTTTTTTTGCTACCCCACCCTACACGTTTTTAGGCGAAGGCGAAGCTGGCATTGAGGCAAGGGATTGCCCCAGATGATTAATCATTTCTTTTTTAATTCTGCTGCCCGTTTGATTTTTTCAAGTAGTGGCTTTGTAAACACCGTTTTATTTTGGGGAGCCTCAATATGAACGGGTTTCGATTGACTGATCATCTGATGAATATGGCTCAGTAATTCATCGCGATTATTCGTTTGTTTTTGAAAGATGGTTTCGACATAGCCATGCAAACGGGCTTGATCTTCAGCACTGAGAATGGCAGAAGTGAGGACAATAACGGGAATCGAACGCCAAGCTTCGTTTTGGCGTAAATGGGTTAAAAATTCAAATCCATCCATTTCTGGCATGTATAAGTCAAGTAAAATTAAAACCGGTTTTTGATAGGCTATGTGATCTAATGCAACTTGTCCATTTTCCGCTTTAAATACGCGCAAGCCTTCTTTTTGAAGCACTTCAGCGGTAATGTCGCGCAGTGTTTCATCATCTTCCACAATCATGATGAGATTGTTCGCCGGGCTCCCAATGTCATATTTCTCTAATATTTCAGCCAATTGATGAGAATTTAAAGGTTTCGGCAGAAAATCGGTTGCGCCAAGCAGAGCTATGCCTGTCTTGCAATTCTCTTCAATTGAAGTCATTATCACGGGGGTATCTGCCAATAAGGTGTTATTTTTCAGGATTGTCAGGACTTCCCAACCATCCATGTCAGGCATCATCACATCAAGAATAATGGCATCAGGACGCAGTTTTTTGGCGAGTTTGATACCTTCTGTACCGTTGCTGGCCTCTGCTACCGAATAGCCAAAATCACTCAGGTAAGTTTTTAGCCACAGGCACACATCTGGATCATCATCAATAATTAAAATAAAGCCTTGATTGTCTTCTTTAAGGGTGTGCGTTTTTCCCGGTTTCTGGTATGAGTCTTCAAGACAGACAGAGGTCGGTAAATGTACTGTGAATGTGCTACCTTTCCCAAAAGTGCTATTGACACTGATAGAACCCCCCATCATGTCGACAAAGGTTTTGGTAATGGCAAGCCCTAAACCTGTGCCGCCAAAACGGCGAGTTGTGGAGGCATCCACTTGGGTAAAGGATTTAAACAGCTTTTTTTGCTGTTCTGGTGTCATGCCAATACCGTCATCAGTGATGCGAAAGTAAATCCATTCTTTTTCCTTTTTGATTTTACGTTTCACTTCCAGACGAATCGTACCGTGTTCTGTGAATTTGGCCGCGTTACTCAACAGATTCAATACAATTTGATTGGTTTTTGTAAAATCAGCATTAATCTCTCCAAGCGAATTGAGTATTCGTAACTGAAATGTATTTGATTTATTTTCGATAAGGGGTTGAATGGTGTTGTCGATTTCATAGAGGAAGCTTTCGAGATTGAAAGTTTCCAAATAGAGTTCCATGTTGCCCGATTCAATTTTGGACAGATCGAGTACACTGTTAATCAGGCTTAATAAGTGCTTGCCAGCTACGCCAATTTTGTCGAGATCGGCTATAAAATCGGACATGCCGAGATCTTCAGCGTCTTCTTTCAGCATTTCGCTATAACCAATAATGGCATTCATTGGGGTACGCAATTCATGACTCATATTGGCTAAAAATTGACTTTTAGTCAGATTAGCCGCTTCTGCTTCCTCCTTTGCTGTTTCTAAGTTTTGGCGGAGACGATAGAGTTCAATGTGGGTATTAACTCGTGCCAGTAATTCTTGTTCTTGAAACGGTGTGCTGACGTAATCAACACCACCGACTTCAAATCCCCGTAGTTTATGTTTGGGGCTATCCAGACTCGATAGAAATAAAACCGGAATATTCGCCAAATTGACTTCTTGTTTGAGGCGATGACAGGTTTCATAACCATCCCAGCCAGGCATGGTGATATCCAATAAAATCAAATCGGGTGGCGATTGTTGGGCGGTTATGAGTGCTTGCCTACCCGTTTGTGCTGATAAAACTTCAAAATGTTTTTCCAATACCTGGTTTAAAAAGGTTAAATTTGCTTTGGAGTCATCAACAACTAATATTTTAGGTTTATCTGATTGCATATTGGTATGCTCTATTTTCTTCCTTTAATCTGGGCGAACACGCAGGTTCGCCCCTACAGCCCCATCATTTTGCTATGTTTTGTAGGGGCATACCGACGTGTCTGCCCTTATTTTTTTTAATTGACAGGTGCTGAGTTTCAGCACTTAAGCTGAGTTTCAGCACATTTTCTCAACCTCTAAAAAAATTATCCTTTTACAAATCAATAATATAACTTTTGGCATACAATATGCCTTATTGTGAAAATGATTCAACTTATGAATTGACCTAATCAAAATTTTGAGTCATTCCTTGTACAATCTACCATCAGAAAATATCATGTCAAAAGATAACTCTCTCCATTGCTTAAATAAACAACCGTCCGTGACGGCTACTCAATATCGCAACAAACGACTGCTAGGTATAACGCTCATAGAAGTGCTGATTGTTGTTGTGATTATCGGTATTTTGGCTTCAATGAGTATGCCATACTATCGAATTTACTATGTTAGATCGGATATCGGTGATTTGCTAGAAACGTTTGGGCATTTGAAAACGCCGGTGTTAGAATTTTTTAATGTTGAACAACGGTGCCCTAAGGGTGATGATATCTCTTTGGGCATCATTCAATGGGTTGGCAATGAAAATACCGACTGTAAATACAAAGTCGAGTTTGACAACCCTGAGGTTACAGGCACTCTGGTATTCCAATATGGCCCTGATATTTGGGGTTGCGTTCCTGGCACGACGATACCCGCAAAATATCTACCCAAAAGTTGCAAAACAGGTGCCTATCCGTAAAATGAGTTATTCATTGTGATTAAACCGTGTGGCTAATGTCATTGCCAACCCTTTTTGATGTAGTCTCTCCAAACCAATGGAGGTGTTCAAACAATGGGAATTGGGTAATTGAGAATTTTGAATTGGGATATTAGCCACGGAATGACACAGAAAGCACGGAATATTTCCGTGTTTTTCCGTTTTTTCCGTGGCAAAATCTGCGTATTAAAATTTTGCCCCAGTTTTTGTGCGCCTGATAACTGATAACTGAACACTGATAACTAATAACTGTTCATTTTTTTTAGTTGTTCATATTAAAGCAATCCATTATAATGAACGCCCGTCATAAAGTAAGCGTTTCTGCCTATAATGAAAAATTACACTCAACAACGCGAAGTGCTATCGCTTGCACTTGAAGCCTTTCAAAGGAGTACTGGACTTGCCGCTGTTATTTCGTCTCATTCTGAAACTGAAAACATAATCAGTATTAGCCATAAAAATGTCAAATATGCGTTTCGGGCTAATATTAAGCTGAATTTGACTAAGGCGGCACTCACCATGACGGCAGTTGATGCGACGACTGAAAAAAGCGCCGTTTCTAAAGAGATATTGGTAGCACGCTACATCACGCCTCAAATGTCGGAACATATAAAAGGTTTGCATAAGCCGTTTCTCGATACGGCAGGTAATGTCTATCTTAATGAGGGTGATTTGTTTGTTTATGTCAAAGGTGGCAAGTTGAAACAGGCATCGGCCCAATCCCCTTTAAAGCGCCCATTCAAACCGGCAGGATTGCGCGTTATTTTTGCGCTGCTTTGTAATCCGGGACTGGAAAAAGCATCGTTTCGCAATATTTCCATGGCCGCCAATGTGGCACTTGGCAGTGTCAGTTCGGTGGTACATGATCTAAAGCAGATTGGTCATCTAATTGAGATCAAAAATCAAGGACGTCAATTGATTCAAAAAAAGGAATTACTTGATAAATGGATTATGGTTTATCCTGAGCAATTGAGGCCAAAGATCCTTATTAGTCGTTATGAGTCTATCGATCCGAGTTCTAACAACAGGTGGCAACACGTTGAGCCCAATGCGAATTTCTACTGGAGTGGTGAAATCGCGGCAAAACGATTTTTGCCAGAGTTGCAACCGAGTTTAGTGACGGTTTATATCAAACAACCCCTTAACGAGTTTTTACATCAATATCAGTTGCGTAATGCAGCGGATGGAGAGATCGAAATTCTGGATACTTTTTGGGGATTTGATGATAAACAGCCGTCTTCCAACATGGTGCCGCCTTTATTAATTTATGCGGATTTAATCGCAAGTGGGAACCCCAAAAATCATGAAATAGCCAAGCTCATTTATGAAAAGGAAGTGCTTCCGCTTGTCCAAGAAGATTATCCTTAATTTTCGTATGCCCATCAAAAATCCGTAGAGACGCGATGCCTCGCGTCTCGATGCTCGCGTCTCGATGCTCGCGTCTTGGTATCGCTCGAAGCCTCGCGTCTTGGTATAGCAAAGAAACATCGCGTCTCGCAATTCGTAAAAACATATGTCTCGCGTCTCGCAATTCGTAAAAACAGAGACGCGAGGCAGAGCAAATCTATACTTAGCACCGTCATATAATAGCGACCTATTGACATCTAACGGCCAACAGCTAAAGCAGTTGTCTAAAAGCTCAAGTCACCTAAAGGTGACTAACAGCAAAAGCGCAAATTATAACGGTGGGCAGTATACATCGCGTCTCGCAATTCGTAGAAACAGAGACGCGAAGCATCGCGTCTCTACAAGCCAATTCGTTTCGACGCGATGCTCGCGCGAGGCAGAGCAAATCTACAATGCCAATTCGTTTCGACGCATGGTAAAATTAATAATTGACTTGGGATTCATTAGCCCTTTCAATACCTAGCGTATCAAGTAGTAGGCCACTACTTTCTAACACTCTGAAAATACTGACTATTTCGTTATATTGCGCTGAAACTAATGAGGCGCGGGCGTTGAAGAGTTCGTTTTCGGAATCAAGCACGTCTAACAAGCTACGTTGCCCCAATTTAAATTGTTCTTTGTAAGATTGCAAAACCTCTTCTGTCGATTCGAGATGTATTTTGAGATAGTTTAAGCGAGCGCGTATTGTTCTTAAACTGTTCCAAGACAGTTGAACTTTTTCTTCAAGAATCCTTTGTATCCGCCGTATTTCTTCTTTTGCCGCGCCAATCCGTTCGGCCGTTTCTTGACTACGGGCTTTATCGGCTCCGCCTCGAAAGAGGTTGTAGCGCAGGCTTAACATGGCGCTCATATCGTCATTATCGCCTGGTACACCATCCAAATTTTGGTTATCGGTGGCATCCAATTCCAAAGACAGGCGGGGTAAAAAATTTGATTTTGCTTGGCGGTTTGAGGAAAAGGCGGCTTCCAGTTCGGCCTTGCCAATCTGTAAAGAGGGGTGCTTGTTCAAGGCGATATCAAGTGCTGCATTGACGCTTTTGGGTAAAGCGGCTTCTAGAGGAGCGCGCGGGGGAATGGCCAAGGTTTTAGGGGATTGAGGTAATTCACCAGTGACACGCTGATAGTTGATTTCGGCATTGCGAAGATTACCTTCGGCATTTACTAAACTGGATTTGGCTAAGGCTAGGCGGCTTGCACTTTGTTTGATATCGGCCTTGCGTCCAGCCCCGCCTTTAACCAAGATGCTGATTTGTTGGAGGGTTTTCTGGTGAATAACGACGTTGTTTTTGCTGAGTTCTAGCAATTCCCAACGGCGTAGTATTTCGAGATAAACTTCTGCGGTAATCAAGGCTATATTTTCACGGGTATTTTGCACTTTGTAAGCGGCTGAATTGACTAGCGAATTTTGCCGTGCTATACCATGTTTGACGCTAAAGCCATCAAATAGCATTTGTGAGAGGCTGATGCCCATTTCTTGACGAGTTAGGGTGATATCGTCGCCGGTGCTGTTGCGGGTGGTTGCGTTTTCGCTGTTTTCGCGCCCGTAACCCCCTCTCAGTTCTATGGTTGGCCAATAACCGCTTTGTGCTTGCTTGAGTTCTTGATCGGCGGCTCGACGTGTGTTGATAGTAATCAAGACGTCCGGATTGGTTTCCAAGGTATGTTGAATCACCTCTGTCAAGGTGGCGGCGTGGAGATATCCGGGTAGAGTGAAAAAAAGTAGGGTGATGAAGCGTGTTTTCATAATTGTGAATTTTTCATTTTATTTTAATCTTTTATGCTAAATGGTGGGCAAATTCGTTTCGACGCGGGGCGTCGAAACGAACTTACCCACCCTACATTTATTTTAATCTTTTATGCTAAATGGTGGGCAAATTCGTTGCGACGCGGGGCGTCGAAACGAATTTACCCACCCTACATTTAATTTAATCTTTTATGCTAAATGGTGGGCAAGTTTGTTTCGACGCGGGGCGTCGAAACGAATTTACCCACCCTACATTTAATTTAATCTTTTATGCTAAATGGTGGGCAAATTCGTTGCGACGCGGGGCGTCGAAACGAATTTACCCACCCTACATTTATTTTAATCTTTTATGCTAAATGGTGGGCAAATTCGTTTCGACGCGGGGCGTCGAAACGAATTTACCCACCCTACATTTATTTTAATCTTTTAAGAAATAAACTGACTGGCGATGTCTACACTGATTAATAATTCGGCTTCGCCGCTGGTGTAGCGGTTATATAAGCCTGTTGAATCAATGCCTTCATTGCGCCAACCTTGCCCTGTAGAATTAACGAGGCTACTGCCATCTCCCTCAATCATTAGACGGTTAGTGTCGGATATTTCTAGCACATCGTCAATACTGAGACGAATTTGATTATTGCCTTCTGAATGGGTATTCAGATCAATTTTTTCTATGCCTTGCAAGTGAAATTTTTGTTCTTTTGGCAAGATGCGGTTTTGTAGGAGATCGAGAATTTGATTTTCGCTACTGAGACTGAGGGTGTCAATGCCATTACTGCCGTTGATATGTGTACCGGTGGCGGTGTTTGGATCAAATAAAAATAAATCGTCATCCTCTCCTCCTAATAAAATATCAGGCCCGACACTGGGCTCAAAGGTGTCATTACCCCCTTTCCCAAGGATAATATCTAAGTTATCAGTGCCTTCTAGGTTATCGTCGCCGGCGGTGCCGGGTATGACATTACTGGGCTTGATGAAGACGGTGCCAATATCTTTGCTTCCCTTACCATCATTGAGGGTATAATCAAAACGGGCTTCTTCAAAATTAGCGCTGATCAGTGCGTCAATGAATAATTGTATTTCATTGCCTTGGATTTTAGCCTCAACCCCTTCACTCAAATTACTTAATTCAGAAATACTGAGGATATCACTTGGATTAGCATCGCTGTCATTCGCTAATAAATCAGAAAGTGGAATAGTCGTATAACTATTAAAGGGCCTTGAAATGGTTTCGTCTGTCGCGACGGGTGGTACATTCGTCATGATGACTTCAATTTCTCGACTGACAATATTGCTTGTTCCCCCATCGCCGTCAGTGAGGCTCATTTCGATTGTGCGAGATTCGGTTGAAGGGGTTGGTGAGGTATTTTTATAAGTGATGGCTTGTAAAAGGGCCGTCGTATTCTCTGGGGTGGCTGCCGTATTCAGGTTGGCGACTAATGCTCCGCTAATCAAATTGATGAAAAAATTCCCAATGGGGGTGCTATTAAATGAAATGATACCCCCTGTGTTGCTGGAAACGCTGATCTGCCCCAAGTTTTGAATTTCCAATGTGTCATTGGCAATGCGGTTTTTAGTGATAACCACTTCAAGTCTGCCCCCATCAAAATCAGGGGAATCGTCATCAGTGATCGTGGCATTGGGATCGATGGCTTGTGGCTGTTTTCCGAGCGTATTGTAAACCAGTGGTGTTGAGCCATTTGGCAATGTGATGATGGGGGGAAGGTTGGGCCTCACTGTCACGGCTACAGTGCTGGTGGCCGTGCCCGCGCTGGTATCGGCTATCGTGTATTCAAAACCGGCTTCACCGATAAAATCCAAAGCGGGCGTAAAGACGACTTCGTCGTCTTCAAGTTCAACCGTGCCCTTGTCATTGAGTTCAACGCTGCCATTGCTGGCATTGTTCACGGCCGTTATCGTTACCTCATCAAGATCAGGATCGCTATCATTCGCCAATAAATCGGCTACAGGTATTGTCAGCACGACATTTTCAAGGGTAGTCGCACTATCCTCATTGGCAACAGGCGGCCTATTTTCGACGATGACTGTCACTGTGGCTTGATCGGTATTGCCGTCTGCATCGGTGAGGGTATAATCAAAAGTCGCGTTACCTGTAAAATCTAGGTTGGGTGTCAATATGATATCGCCCTTCACGTCTAATTCAACGCGAGCATTGTTAACATTATCCACGGCCGTGATCGTCAATGCGGAGCCGTCGTCGTTTGACAACAAGTTTGCCCCTAAAATCAATGTCGCTGTGTTTTTAGGTGTAATGATGGAAGGCTGATCAGGGCTAGGATCATCACGGGCAATCAGTGGGCTAGCTGTCACGGTAACCGTCACGGTAGCACTTGCTTGTCCATTACTCGTGTCTTTTATTGTATATTCAAATTGGATATCGCCCTTAAAACCGATATCTGGGGTAAAAAGCCAGTCACTTTCAACGGGATTGAGAGTGCCTTTATCAGGCGCATTCACTGATATCACAAATAACGGATCACCATCCGCATCAAAGTCATTAGATAAAAGCAAATCAGCAGAAATAGGCAGAGGCGTGTCTGCTAAAGTAGTCAAATTATCAGAACGGGCATTGGGAGGCGTATTGATCAGATTCATCTGATAAATGCCCGTCGAACTGGCACCGTGGTTATCTGTGATCACATATTCAAAACTGGCATTGCCTGTCAAATCGAACGCGGGTGTAAATATGATATTGTTTGTACCGACAATTTTAACATCACCATTGATAGGGTTTTTAACTTCCACAAGGGTAAAGGTATCGCCCGGATTGGGATCCGTATCATTAGCCAATAACGATTCAAAAGATAAGACGACGAATTGAGTTTTAGGCACATTTTGTGGGCCATCATCATGCGCTATGGGAGGCAAATTGCCAATCACAGTGACACGGGCGGTGTCAAAACCGCCTTGATTATCGCTGATTTGATACTCAAAACCGCCTTGCCCTTCAAAACCAGGCCCTCTGGTAAATACGACATCACCATGCTCATCAAGTTTTGCGTCTCCATTCACGCTATTCGTGATTTCAATCACGCGCAGCGGCGAGCCCTCTGGATCACGATCATTGTTTAACAGATCGGCCGCTTTAATAATAATACTGTCACGGTTAACGAGATCAAAGGGGCCATCTTCTTGGGCAATGGGTGGCTGATTAGGCCCATCGCCAATCACAGTGACACGCGCAGTATCAAAACCCCCTTGCCCATCACTGATTTGATACTCAAAACCGCCTTGATCTTCAAAACCAGGCCCTCTGGTAAATACGACATCGCCATTCGCATCAAGTTTTGCGTCTCCATTCACGCTATTCGTGATTTCAATCACGCGCAGCGGCGAGCCATCCGGATCACGATCATTGTTTAACAGATCAGCCGCTTTAATAATAATACTGTCACGATTACCCAGATCAAAGGGGCCATCTTCTTGGGCAATGGGCGGCTGATTAGGCGCATCGCCGATCACAGTGACACGCGCAGTGTCAAAACCCCCTTGCTCATCGCTGATTTTATACTCAAATTCACCTTGCCCTTCAAAACCAGGCCCTCTCGTAAATACGACATCGCCATGATCATCAAGTTTTGCGTCTCCATTCACGCTATTCGTGATTTCAATCACGCGCAGCGGCGAGCCATCCGGATCACGATCATTGTTTAACAGATCGGCCGCTTTAATAATAATACTGTCACGATTACCCAGATCAAAGGGCCCATCCTCTTGAGCAACAGGTAGCTGATTGATGTCTTTATCGATCACGGTGACACGCGCAGTATCAAAACCCCCTTGCCCATCACTGATTTGATACTCAAAACCGCCTTGCTCTTCAAATGTGGGGCCTTTGGTAAACACCACATCACCATTCGCATCTAATTGTGTTTGCCCATTCCAGCTATTCGTGATTTCAATCACGCGCAATGGCGAGCCATCAGGATCATGATCATTCTTTAATAAGTCGGCTTCAGGGATGATAATGCGATGCTGGTTAGCCATATCAAAGGGCCCATCGTTTTGGGCAACTGGCGCAACAGTCTGGCGATTGATAATGACTTGCCCCGTACTGATATCGTTACCATCGCTCACACTATAATTAAATCCACCTTGGGTAAAATCGGGATTTGGAATAAAGCTGATCTGTTCATCATTCAGGTTGACAGTACCGCCTTTGGGATCAAACACCTTGATAACATTTAAGGTATCATTTTCAACATCCTGATCATTTGCCAATAATGAGGCTGTCGAAAGCGTGAGTACCTCGCCATGGTTAAAAGGTACAAAATCGCTGGCCGCGATAGGCGCATCATTGACTGGTGCAACATGAATCGTAAGCTGCGCGGTATCACGTACACCTTCGCTATCTTGTAAGGTATAAGTCACAACAGCTTGACCAAAAAAATGAGGGTTGGGCAAATACACCAGATCGCCATCATCATTCTGAAAAGCAGTGCCCTGAGTGAACTCATTTTCTTGCACACTGACTAGAGAAAGCTTATCGCCTTCATCAACATCCTCATCATTCTTCAACAACATTTCCGCAGGTAATAACAACTCACTGTCTTCTTGGATAGACGCGATATCATCTTGAGCCACAGGCGAATCATTGACTGGCAGGATCGTGAAATTGACAACAACTGGGATCGTGCCATTCAGAATATAACTAAAACTGTCTTCTCCATTGAAATGATCTACAGGTGTATAAGTCAAACTACCGTCAAGATTATCAACAACTTCACCCTGTGTCGGCTGAATTAACTGCGTTATTTCTCCCTCTTCTGGCGACAAATGAATGATATGCGATTGATCTTCGTGCAACGTCAGTTCTAAAACCTTGTCATCAGTGTCTTCATCAGTTGACGAACTATCTTCATCCGTTGACGCGCCGTCTTCATCCGTTGACGCGCCGTCTTCATCAGTCGAAGTGCTATCGTCATCAGTCGAAGTGCTATCGTCATCAATTGAATCGCCGTCTTCATCCGTTGACGCCCCGTCTTCATCCGTTGACGCGCCGTCTTCATCAGTCGATGAACTGTCTTCATCCGTTGACGCCCCGTCTTCATCAGTCGATGTGCTATCTTCATCCGTTGACGCGCCATCTTCATCCTTATCAGTTAAAGAAGTGTCACCATCTGTTGGCAGGCCGTAATCAGGTGGCAAGGTATCGTTATCGAGTACACCATTGGAATCGTCTGCGACATACTCTTTCTCAGAATCGGGCCGATTGTTTTTTGTCTCATACGGTTCATCCTGTTCAGCCTCTATATTGCTTTCTTCATGAAGCTCATAATCCGCTTGATTTTTGATTGCTTGACGATTCTCAAACGCCTCGTGTTCCGAAAGTATATCATCAACCGATTCGTCTTCATCAACCTCTTTTTGAGCGGGAGAAAATGGATTATGTGCCCCAACATCCTCGCCAGAATCGGACGTTTTTTGATGATCGGCATTTTGAGAGGTTGATTGAATAGAAGAAGTGTTTTGCTCACCACTAGGCTGATTTTCCTCAATAGACAGAACACGATCAAACACTTGCCAATGTTGATTTCTGAGTTCAATGTGTTCTTCAGTCAACAACTCAAGGCTATGAGAAGCTTTCTCGTTAGGAATATACACCGACGTGCCACGCTCATACACCATGACTTCTTTAAAATAATGTAGTGAGGTAATCGTCACTAAACCTGACAAATGTAAAACCGTAGTTGAACCATCATCATCAACCCGAGCATCAATTTCACTGCCACGAATGCCAATATGCGCCGAAGGCGTTTTAATGACAGTATGTTGCCCTTGATTATCACCACTGATTTTACCGCTGACATAACGAAAAGAGCCAGAATCAACATAAGCTTCAAACTCATCTAGAAATTCATCTTCAGGCTCATAAGCGTATTTATCCATTCTAGCCCGCGAATTTGGGCCAAGTTGAAACACCGTACCATCATTCAAAGTGATTTTGACATAACTCTGTGCCGTTGTCGCAATCGTATCATGCAGATAAACAGAATCACCGTTATTAAGAGTACGAGTTGTGCCATCCCGGCCGGAAGCCGTCACAGGGCCTTCGATTGCGACAGTAATGATGCCAATTTCTTCAAGTTTAGAAGCCGTTATGAAATCATTGGTACCATTAGCGGCTACTAAAATCGGTGCGGCATCACCAACGTTTTTCATAACGACATCATTGCCAACCGAAATCAATTCGGCCGTAGACAGGGTTGTCGGCGATTGTGGAGGCGATTTTTGAGGTAAATCTAGGCTAAGCTCATTAACAGCTTGATTTTGCTTAAAAAGAGACATCAGTTTTATCTCCTATCATTATCAGTTCCACGCAAATGTTTTTGCGCGCAAAAACATTATTTCACGCTCAAGTTTCGCGTAGCGAAACTTGAGCGTGAAATCGTGGAAATCAGTTTTTTGCAGCTATCAAATAAAAAAAAGCGCAATTTATTTTGATAAGTATAACTGTTTTTTTGCCCCAGTTTTTGCAAAAAAACTTTTGCGTGAAACTGATAATTGAACACGAATAATTCACAAGTTTTGAAAGATGAATCATTTCAGATAGTTAAGTCTACGTTTCAACTTGAGTTTGTCTAGGTAGGAGTTTTCATCTTGGTTTTATGTCAATTTTATTTTATAACGCAAGAGACTTTTTTGAGTTTAGGGAATTGTAGGGTGGGTAACGGGTTTTTGTTGCCCACCAATAGATCAATGTAGGGTGGGTAACGTGTTTTTGTTGCCCACCAATAGTATCAATGTAGGGTGGGTAACGTGTTTTTGTTGCCCACCAATAGATCAATGTAGGGGGCCGGTAACGTGTTTTTGTTGCCGGCCCCAATAGATCAATGTAGGGGGCCGGTAACGTGTTTTTGTTGCCGGCCCCAATAGATCAATGTAGGGTGGGTAACGTGTTTTTGTTGCCCACCATCTATTCCAACAAAAAATATATTGTTATTTCTGCTTCAACACCAACAAGGTAATATCATCAAAAACCTGTTGCTTGCCAATATAATGGCCCACATCATCAATCACAGCTTGTTTAATCTCATTGACAGTGCGTTGCCAGTTTTGCTGAACGACTTCACACAAGCGTTCCATCCCGTACAATTCCTTTTCCATATTCTCAGCTTCGGTAATCCCATCAGTATAAAACACCACGACATCGCCCGGATTCAAACTGATTTCCTTTTCGGACACAAAATCAGCAATGTCTTCCTCTAACCCAACCGGAAAACCTAAATCAAAAGTATCTATTAATTCCAGTTTGCCGTTTCGTATCCAGATAATATCTTCATGTTGACCGCTCAGACGGAGTTTTCCGCCGTCAACGTATTCCAACAAAGACAATGTCATACTCTTAGAAACCTGCATCCGTTCAACGTTGTCGTAAAGGGTACGGTTGATAGTCGTTAGGCATTTCACCGGATCTGTTTCACCATTTTCCAGCAAGGTTCGCACGGCAGTTTGTACCATAATCGCTAAAATACCGCTTTCTAAGCCATGCCCTGTCGCATCGCCAATCGCCAGTTTAATGCGGCCATTGGACACTAACACATCGTAGTAATCCCCTCCCACTTTCTCGGCTGGTTCCATAAAGCCCGCTATTTCTAGACCGGCCACTTGAGTCAGTTCATGTTCTTTGGGCAACAGCATTTGTTGCAGTCGGCGGGCCACATCAAGTTCCGCGTTCAGGCGAATATTTTCGGCCCTCAGACGACTCAGGTTGATATGGGTTTTGATGCGGGCCAGTAGTTCGTTTTTAGAAACGGGCTTAGTAATATAATCATTGGCCCCGACATTCAAACCTTCCACTAAATCGGAGACTTGGTTTTTGGCCGTTAATAGCATAATGGGCAGTTCAGTCGCCGAATACTGTTCGCGCAGTTTTTGGCACACTTCATAGCCCGTCATTTTCGGCATCATGATATCAAGCAGAATCAAATCGGGTTTCTCACCTTGTTCAAGCATCTCCAAGGTTTCCGCGCCGCTCAAGAGCGTTTTGACCGCATAGTTTTCTATGGACAACAAGTTAGTCACCACTTGTAAATTGACTGGTTCATCATCTACCGCCAAAATGGTGTAGCTCCCTTCAGCCACCAAGGGTTGTGGTGTTGCATGGCGAGAGATTTCATCGTCTCGCACTTTGGTTACTGCTTCCTCAACTTCGGTGAGCGGTGCGGCCGATTCGCTACTCTTGGAGAGGGTAAACGTGAATTGGGCACCTTGGCCCAATTCGGATGCCACGCTTATGCTGCCACCGTGTAGTTCAACCAGTTGTTTGGTGATGGAGAGGCCTAAACCAGTACCACCGTATTCACGGGCCGTAGAAGCGTCCACTTGTTCAAAAGATTTGAAAATATTGTCAAATTTGTCCTTCGGAATACCGATACCGGTATCGGCGACGGTGATTTCTATCCCGTTATCTTCTGTGACTTGGGCCGTCACAGTCACTGAACCTGTCGCGGTAAACTTGATCGCGTTGCCAATCAAATTGTGCATGATTTGTTGTAAGCGATTTTCATCGCCATAAACCGGGGGAAAGTCTTCTGCAATCTCATTTTGGAGTGAAATCGGTTTGCCACCGATCAACGGCCTGGATAGTGTCAGAACCAGTTGAGTGAGTTGCCTGAAATCAACCGGTTTTTTCCATAATTCGATTTCCTGTCTTCTCAGTTTAGAGAAGTCTAGTATATAGTTAACAAGGGTATCCAATCGCTTGCCGCTGGAAACCACCATCTGAAGATTAGTAATTTGTTCATCCGTCAATGGCCCTCCGGCCCCTTCCAGCAACGATTGGGTAATGCCAATAATGCCGTTAAGCGGGGTACGCAGCTCATGAGAGGTATTGGCTAAGAAATCGTCTTTGAGCCGATCCATTTCTTTGAGCTCATTATTGAGTTCAGCCATCTCGGTGTAGAGTTTGGCATTATCAATAGAAATAGCGGCTTGGGAAGAGAGCAGTTGTAACACTTCCAAACGGTCAGCGGTAAAGGCCCCAGTAGTGAGGTTGTTTTCGAGGTAGAGAATAGCACTCAATTGGCCTTGGTTAAGCAACGGTGTGCAGAGCAACGATTTGGGTTGATGGGCCACAATGTAAGCATCAGCGGTAAATTCGCCTTCGTTGAGGGCATCATTTAACACCACCGATTCTTCTGTACGGGCCACATAGTTGACAATCGCAGCCGACAACAGCGGTTCTTCCGAGTCAATGGGAAGAGATTGGCGGGTAGTGACTTCATCCGAATCAATCCCGCCTTCCGCCTCAATCACCCAGTCACCCTCAGCGTTTTTCAGAATCAAAAAGCCTTTTTGGGCCCCCGCATTCTCAATCACCACCTTCATCAAATTAGTCAAGAGTTTATCCAGCACCATTTCGCCAGAAATCGCTTGCGAGGCTTTCATCACCGCCGCTAAATCCAGTGCTTCGCCAGAGCGACAACCGGTTATCGTCGTATTAGAAAGACGAACAGGGCTAGAAGTGCTAATGGGTTGAGACAGTAAGTGTGGATATTCTGCCTCCAAGTCATGAACCTTAGCAGTTGCACCCCATTGAACATAACCATAATGTGCTTTTTTCATATAGAGTTGAGCAATTTCTTCTCTGCCCAATGCCAAATAAAATTCGGCAGCCCGTTCATACGCCAGTGCTTCTTCATGGAGATATTGATTGTTTCTCGCGCCTTGAATGGCCTTATCGTAAAGGGCCATTGCTTCCACCACGTTGCCTAACACCCGTGCTTTTTCAGCTTCTATCAGATCAGATTTATGCTGATAGTTCATCGGCGCATGAGAAGCCCAAAGCTTCATTTTGTCTTGATTGGATTCTAGTTCTTTCAAGTATTGGGTTTGTTCACTGGCATCAGCATCAGGATAGTGGGCGATCAAGGCAAGGGAATAGTAAAAATTGTGCTGAGGAACAACCATCATTCCCAGCGAAGAAGCAACATATTGTTCTCCGAACCTCGCGTTGTCAACCGCCAAAGCATAATCTTTGAGTAAGTAAGAGAGAAGCGTTTTCGCTAGATAAGCAACAAACAGCGTGGTAGCGTTATTTGTTTCAATCAAAATAGGCAAGGTTTCATCTTCATTAAAAGCCTTGCCGACTAAACGGCAGGGTTCTTCGACATGGGTCTGGAGGTTTAAGACCATTTGTCGGCAGAGATTGATATAATGAACAGAATATTCTTGTTTGAGTTTGACGATTAAATCCGTGTATTGTGCATACTTCTGTTCAACTTCTTCAAGAGAGTCTCCGATAAAGAACTTGTGATTACAATAGTTAATACCCGCATAACCAACATAGTCCAAGAGTCCCGTTTCCATTGCGCTGTTACTTGTCTCTTGCAATGGAACAAGGGTTTCCTTAAGATGCTCTTTCCAATGTCTCACATTCGAGTTAAATAGATGCTGCAGTTTAGGTCTAATTTCTATCGCATTGAATTTTTCCAACAAGCTCAAAGATAATTGACCAAATCGATATCCATCTGGAATATTTTGTACGCTACAGAGGTAAGAAGCATAGGTAATATACCAAAAAACTGAACTGAACGAATTTCCATATTTGAAAGACAGATTGACCATACTCAATAGCAACAAAACAAACAAGCTAGGATTGGTGATATAGGTAGCCGAACTAATATGTAGTGATAATCGAACTACCATCAATTGGTAGGGATCTACCATAGTTGGCAGTTCAGCTAATTTATCAATTGGATGCTCTTCCAAGAAGGCTTGAATGTGATGTTGTTTTTCCAAAATCATCTCTTGGCTTGGATTGGCAGGCAAAGAGATACCCAGTTGTTTCAAAACGACCAGCGCAATATCTATTGCTGACTGCATATTGAGTCGAGACATCTCCGATTCAATTTGGAGTTCATACGCCTTGATTTGGTCAAGCAAATTGTTGGATTTTTGCTTGACAATCTCTATTAAGCGTTCCATTTCCGCAAAGTCAGTGTTCAAATAAGCGGATTCTGCGGCTTCCTGATAGAGTTCCAAGCTTAATTCATATTGTTGCTGCCAATGGTTTTCCACTAGCAATTCCAAGCCCACTTGCAAATAATGAAATGCTGGCTGATAGGCCATTGAAGCTTTGGCTTTCTTTCCAGCCTGTAAATTTAATCGAGCTAAGTTTTCTCGCTCGCTTGTTTGAGTAATTAACTGCCTACCTTGGTTTAACTGATTGACAATCTCAAAGAGTTTTTGGTCAAGCCCCTCTGGGGGTGTTTTTTGCAGTAACAATTGCCCCACTCGCAAATGGAGCCGCTGTCGGTTTTGTTCTGGAATCAGCGAATAAACCGCTTGCTGAATTCGGTCATGGGCAAATCGATAGTTGGCGACTACCTGCTCTGATAGACCTTCTATCTCTAATGCCATCAACTTGTAAGCATCTGTTAATGGCAACAAAAAACCTTCTTTTATCCCAGCCCACAAAGCCAAGGCGGTTTCTCGTTGTGAGGTTTCGGACACGGTTGCCAACCGTTCCAAATCGAATTGATGACCCATACAAGCGGCTAACTTTAAGACGGCTTGCGTTTCAGACGGTAATTTTTGGATTTTGTCCGCCATCAATTCCACGATATTATCGGTGATTTGTTGCGCTTGAATTTGCGCTAAGTTCCATTGCCAGTGGCCTTGTTGATAATCAAAGGTGACTAAAGCTTCTGCATACAGAGATTTTAAAAACTCATTGACAAAGAACGGATTACCACCCGTTTTGCTCTGCACCAATTCAGCGAGTGCTTTAACGGCCTTGGGCTGACAGTGAAAAATATCGGTCATCAGCTCAGTCAGGTGCCGTAGGGTTAACGGTGACAACGTCATCGTATTGACCAACGCCTTGGCCTTTTTGATGTCATCCAATGTCAGCATCAGTGGATGTCCTAGTGACACTTCATTATCCCGATAGGCACCCATTAAAAAGAGATAGTGACTATCTGGTGTGGTCATCAACAGTTGAATCAATTTGAGTGAAGCCCCATCGGCCCATTGTAAATCGTCCAAAAACATGACCAGCGGATGTTCTGGTTGGGTAAACACGTTGATGAAGTTTTGAAAAACGAGATTAAAGCGGTTTTGGGCTTCGGTTGGGCCAAGGTTGGGAATAGGCGGTTGTGGGCCAATAATGCGTTCCACTTCTGGGATGACTTCAATGATGACTTGTCCATTGGGGCCTAAAGCGTTAATCAGTTTTTCCTGCCAAGTCGCGATAGCCGCTTTACTTTCTGTCAGCAGTTGACGCATTAATGACTGAAAGGCTTGGATCAGCGACGCATACGGAATATCACGTTGGAATTGATCAAATTTGCCGGCGATAAAGTAGCCACGCTGGCGAGTCAATGGTTTATAGATTTCCTGAACGAGGGCTGATTTGCCAATGCCAGAATAACCCGCAACCAGCATCATTTCAGTGGCACCTTGGCTAACTCGTTCAGCACCCGCCATCAAGGTGGCAATTTCTGCTTCACGTCCATAGAGTTTTTGCGGAATTTCAAATCGGTCAGAAACATCGGATCGTCCAATAGGGAAGGGTTCGATTTGCTCGGCCGTTTGCCATTGTCGTAAACAGTCTGCCAAGTCGGCTTTAAGCCCGTAACTGGATTGGTAACGTTCTTCGGCGTTTTTCGCCATCAATTTCAGCACAATGTCTGAAATCACTTGAGGCAGTTCTGATTTTAATGAATGCGGTGGTACCGGTTGTCGGGCAATATGACAATGCACCACTTCCAGCGCATCTGGCATCGGAAAGGGTAATTGACCGGTCAGTAATTCATAGAAGGTGACACCAAGGGAATAAAAATCGGTTCGGTAATCTATTGCCCGGTTCATGCGGCCGGTTTGTTCTGGGGAAAGATAGGCCAATGTGCCTTCTAATAGATTAGGATTGCTAAAGGTAGCGTTTTCACGAGACAACACCGTTGAAATGCCAAAATCAATCAGTTTGAGTTGCTTGGTAGTGGTATTCAGAATAATGTTTGACGGATTGATATCCTTATGAATCAGATAGCGTTGATGCAGTTGACCTAAAATCTCTGTCACAGAAATAGCCAATGTCAAAAAGTCAGTCAAGGGCATTTGCCCTGCCAGTTTTAAGCGATCAACAGAAGTCGCCCCAAAATATTCTAGGATAATGAAAAAGCGGTTTTGCTCGCTTTCTAGGCCATAAACATCCACTACCCCTTTGATATTGTTCAAATTCTGAGTTGTTTCGTATTCCCGTTTAAACCACGCGATTTTTTCAGGGGGGGGATAGTCTTGTTTCAGTATTTTCAGAACAACGGCTTGATTGTCGCTAAGCCTACGTGCGCGATAAATAAGTGAATTAGCACTTTCATGCAGTTGTTCGGTTATTTGGTAACCCGAAATAGTTAACATATTGTCTTAACCTATTTTTCGTTTATCAGTTCAACAAACATTGTGATCTATTCAATCAAGAAAACGCATAATACCACAGAGTGAGCAATTTTGGGACATGATCTTTTTTGAAAAAGAGACGCAAGAGACGCAAGAATTTCGATTTCTCTTGACACAGAGCATCTTTAGCATCTTTAGCGTTTAGAGCGATTTCAATCGCGAAAGCGAAACCAATTGCATTCGACATAAAACCCGCATAAAACCTGACAGGTTTTCAAAACCTGTCAGGTTTGACACCAGAATTTATTTTTCTGAACATCTAATCTATAGTAGGGCGGGATCGCTGTCACTCATGATATCAAAAATACCCCAAAATCGTGTTGCCCGCTTGCCCAGCCTGCCATCTATCAACATTCAGCTCAATCCATAAAAACGGATAGGATTGTCCCAAAGAATCTTTTGGACTGTCTTTTTGGAAAGCCTATCCTCTAGCTTGACCGCGTCGTTTATAATATGCTGATCATGGTCTATGTGAGGATAGTCAGAACCTAAGATTAAGTTATCGGTACCAACATAATTGATGATTTCAGGAAGATAAGGTTCCGCTGGTTCAATGCCAATAAAACATTGACGACGAAAATAGTCAGAAGGTTTCATCTTCACATTTTCTTTGACTTCCCAACCGAGTTCTTGATATTCCCTATCTAACCGCCACAACCAGTACGGTAGCCACCCACACCCCGCTTCAAGAAAGGCCACCCGAAGTTTGGGATGACGTTCTAGCACACCTCCTTCAATCAAGGCTAACATCGCCATCATTTGTTCCATCGGGTGAGAACACGCATGCATCCCAAACCGGGTATTGAAGCGATCCGCACCAGTCGTGGGTAAACGCCCATGCGTCGCTTCATGAATACCAATAGCAATTCCCAGCCGCTCGCATTCGTTCCAAAATGGCTCATAAGCCGGATCACTGAGCAAGCGTCCTTTGAGTGGATTGGGACGCATAAAGACGGCTTTCCAACCCCATTTTGTTATCCGATGCAATTCCGGCACCATGTCATTGGGATCGTGAAGATTAATGGCACCAACACCTCTCAAAACTTGTGTGTTAGAGCTACAAAAGTCTCGCAACCAATTGTTGTAGGCGCGGGTGAGGGCCCCAGCGAGTTGTGTGTCCATACTGTCTATGGCTAACACAAATAGAGCATCTGTGGGATAAAGAAACGCAATGTCGACGCCCAGTTTCTTGATTGCAGTGACTTGAGAATTCGCGTTAAAACCTCTCATGGCCGCCATCAGGTGATGTCGCTTAACTTTTTCAACACCTTGCGCTTGAACTTGATCGGATAATTTGTTCGTTATTTTTTCGCCGTTAAGAGTTTGCTCTAAGGAAGGCGCACGATCCTTAAACGCGGGATCAACATATTTTTTCCACATATCAAAAGGTTCTAATACATGGCAATCTGCATCTATTATTTGGTAGTTATTCAACATAGTTTGTTATTTCAGTTTTGGATCCGAGAATCCAAATGTAGGTACTCTTGCCAAAATATAGCTTTTCATATAAAAGTTTTTGCCCGCAAAAACTTTTATAAGTACTGAACCATAAATTTTCAGATATTTTAATTAAGGAATATCCAAAAAATAAATTATCCTATTCTTGTAGGGGGCCGGTAACGGGTTTTTGTTGCCCACCATTCCCCTATTCACCCTAACCTGCGTGAAATGACAGCATTTGGGATAATTATTTTTTTGGGACTCCATAATAGAAACAATCAAGAAGAGGGGCATTCGCCCTGTGCGCTAAAATACCTGTTTATTTGTGCTTCAGTACTTATGAAATTCAGATAAATAATTTCACAGACCAAACCTGACAGGTTTTCAAAACCTGTCAGGTTTTTATCGCTCGACATTTTTCTGAATAATAAAAAGCGCACATGACAATGCTAAGTACTCTTTTTTTTATAAATTTGACCTGAAACTGAATCAGTGCCTTGACGGGTACTTAATGGCATAGCGTTTTGGAGGCTTGTTAAAAAACCGGCATCGGATTGAGTTGCTTTTCTGTCAAAGGCACTGATAACCAACCCAATTTGACCGGTACGTCATACAGTCGTCCCGGCCCTAATCTTCTCCAAAAGTGACGCATGCCAGGGACAATCACTTTAAGCACATTCAGTCCAATATCGGGCCGCGTCTGATCCAAAACAAGAACTTCTAAACCCTGTTTTTTAGCGATTGCCACACAATTCCTCACATCGTCTCGCAGATCATCACTCCACAATTGGGGATAATCTGAACTGACTTTAGGGGCCTGATTATCATCAGCGACTAAATAAGGCTGATTTTCCAGTGTTGCCATTTTCCATTCTTCTTGCGCTATTTTTTCATAAATTTCAAGCATTTGGTTGAGTTCAGTTAGGGCCCGAAGAATACCTATTTTAGGATCGAAATGGGCACCAAAGGCACAGAGAATCTTTTCATTGCTTTGATCAATTCTCCTAGAAATCGCTGCAAAAGCCGGAATATTCAGATCGCTTGTAATATCCAATACCCATAATTCACGTTGACGCATTTGATAGTATTCCTGCAAGGCTTGAAAATAGGGCTCATCAAAACGGTCTAGATGGACTCTTGGTTTTTTCACGTAATTAAACCACCATAAAGCGACACTATCACGTTCCACCAGTTCCATAAATCCTTGTAAAATAGCCTCTTCTTTGCTATTACCGGCCGCTGCACCATTGGAATCTGCCCAACAATCCGGTTTTTCAGGTCTGGGATAGCCATAATAACAGTAGGCTGTTGGTAAATATTTAAAGACGTTATGAGTTAAAGACCACACAGGTGTCCAATCAATTTCTCTTTCTTCATCAAACGGTTCTGGCACTTTTTCAAAATAATTATCGGTATTAGCATTCCAGTGATGACGGTTTTGATATTGGGCTTGACTAAAATTCAGACAAGCATTGGGATGAATCGCACGTTCTCCCCAATCTCGATAACGGCCTTTTTGTCGAATTTCATCACCTTGAAAAACCCCAGAATATCTTTCAATCGCTTCGCAAATAGCGCTGGCTTTGGCTTGACTATCCGTTTTGCCTTTGCCAGCACTTCTACCTCGCACATTTTCGCGTAAAAAGTATAAATCATCAAACATAGTCGCAAAATTATGACCAGCAATATAAGTATGGGTTAAATGATGGTCATTTTGCGAAATGGGATCAAGTTCTCGGATAACGCCAGTAATCGGGCTAATATGAGAACGGTATTTATTGAACGTTTCTTGAGGACGCATACAACGGTGCCCCCCATCTGCGATGAATATTTTTTGTTGGGTTTCTAGTACAATGGGTTTAGGTGATTGCTTATGCGCATTATTAGTGAGTGTTCCGCAACTGGGGCATTGTGGCCGATGAACCAAAAAATGATTTTGTGTTTTCAGCGATAACGTATCCAACGTGACTAAAATGCCTTCTAAATTTTTATTTTCACCTTGAATAATCCATTTAAGGAGTTCAGTGGTGGTTAAATTCAGAGCCATTTGTAGCGTAGAAGGCAGGAGAGTCAGAGAAGTTGGAAAAGGGGTTGAAGTCTTTTTGCGTGTTTGGATAAATGTTTCAACCGGGCGGTTAGCGCGTAGACGCTGTGCAAGACATTCCCAACAACCCGTTTTGCCTTTATGAAAAAGGGGGCCAATCCAAACGAGGGTACCGACCGGTTTAACTAACAGCCAAGGGCGTTCCAATTGTAATGCTTTTTGGTTAAAATCGGCTAAATTGTTTTGGAGATAATCATCCGTCAAAACGAGGTCAATGTCTCCTTCCGTTTGGACTTGAATTTGTAACGATTCCAACGCCGAAATCAAAGGTTCAGCATTCACAGCCCCTATAGTATGAACAGCCACTTGAGTTGTTTGTAATCGGTGGATGGCTTCTTTGAGTTCAACATTTAAAAGATCGCAGAATGCGGCCAGATTAGGGGCGAATTGATCGTCATTTTCAATAATATAGCCTTTTTTTTCCAACAACATTAACGCATAGTAAATTTCTGCAACTGGGACTTGTTGTTGCATCAATTGAATAATATCATTAACGGTATGTTGACCATCAAGTAATGGAACTAATTTCTGATAAATCTGACCTTTGAGTAAAAAATACTGATTTTCGGAGAGTAAAAATACGCCTTCTGGTTCACAAGTCTCGACATGGAAATGACGTTTAAACTTAGGCTTCTTGAACATTTATAAATCAGGGCAGTAAAAACTTAGTAAAAAGTAATGGGTGCTTTAGCAAAGGATAAGACGATAGCGGGAATAATAATAATACCCGTATAGAAATAAAGTTTTTTAAATTGGTTTATTGTAATGAAATGTGTGTATTTAATTTAACCGCAACGGCATAATCGGTAAGCCCGTCTTTTTCTTCCTTTAGTAAAGCGCCTGATATAGCTATCCAGATAAATTAATGAATGGCCTCTAAAAAATCTGCTTTGTTAAAAACAAAGCAGATTTGAAAAGAAAAAACGCAATACCGCAAAATTCAGCCGAAAAACCACTTTGCTAAAAGAAAAATCAACAACTTAGGTTAGATGACTGCTTTGCGCTATTGCGAAAAAACTTTTCTGGATAACTACAGTAACTTATTTGTGAGTTAACGATTAGAAGAATGAAAAGACACTAACAACAACTTGCTTTAAACCGACGAGAAAATTCCCCGTTGTCTTCTTCTGCCCATTGTTTTAATTCCTCTGTGGTCACATCAGCAGGTTTTGGAGGCACTGGTATAACAGTTACCGCTTCCAGTGGGTTATCTTGGGCCTGTACTATCCGCCAAGAAAAAGTTGTCGCATCGACCTCGACTCTTTCCCCTTCGGCAAAAAAAACGTCGCCGTTGGTAAACTCAGTGATGGTCGTTTTCGGATCCTTCTTCAGTTTCTCTGCAAAGTCAGGTTCCAACCATGCCTGAGCGATCACTCGATGCAACTCACTACTCATTTTTTGCCAATTTTCATGTAGTGGCATAATTATACTCCAGTGTTGTAGTTAATGGTTAAATGAACAATAGTTATTAGAGTTTATACCGATTTAACGTAACTCATTGATTTATATCAAATTCTCCTTTTCAGAAAACGAATAAAATAAATCAATTCTCGCCAAATGTTTTGCGCGCAAAACTTCTTAAAGCGAACCTTCAGTGTGCTACGCTAAATCAGTTCAGAATTTTATGGTTTTCTGGCCTTGGACAACTTGGGTAACTTGGGCAACTTAGACTGCGTTAGGGCATGGCACGATTTATACGCTGCCGCCTTCAAAACAAAAAAATTGTGCATAAACTTGAAAAATGAACAACAATTTCAAATCACTTTCAATCTGTTAAGAAAGGACACATAAAGCTTTTAACATTTTCTATAGATAAGAATTTTGTTAAAAAACTTTTGTTGAGCTACAGATATCGTTTTATAACTGAATTAATTGATTTAATCCCTATAGCGATTAGGGAAAAGCACTTTATCATCTTGCCGCAATAGAGTCAATACACCACAGAGCATTTTTTTGGAGCCTGGCGTTTATCTACTTCAAAATGAACAGAAAAATTATTTATATAGTAACTAAATATATTAAATAACATTAAAAAATAGACTGTAATAATTATAAAAGATGTTATTATGAAAGCACAAAAATTATTGACAGCTATTACAAATGCCCAAAATTTTTGACGGGTAGAAATTTGAGGTAATGGTCGCTATAATTACATAGGTAGATTAGTCTATCAATTTTTCAATCAAGATATTTCAAGAAAAACGGTTGTATCTATGCTTGTTACCAGAGTTGAACGACATATTGTCGATATGAATCAACAATTAATTGATTTATCTTATGCCTCGAAAAATATCTATAATTGTGCCACATTTATTATGCGGCAAAATTTTA
>QNEL01000053.1 GCA_003645185.1 Candidatus Parabeggiatoa sp. nov. 3 | reverse complement strand
TATTTAAAAAAAACAGAAAGGGGGCAACCACAAGGGATTGCCCCTACATGACATTGTGTAGGGGCAATCCCTTGTGGTTGCCCTTTGTTGTTAAATACCTGTTTATTTGTGCTTCAGTACTTAAATACATTAATATTTTTTGTCAATATCGAATAAAACGCAGATAATACCGAAAAAGATTTTAATCAGTGTTAATCAGGCCATAATCAGCGTTCTATCTAATCTATCGTTTTAGCGAAATACATTTTTCATAAAATTCAAAAGGAGAATAATCATTATGCCTTGGCCCAAATCGACATTGGAAACAATCCAACGACTGAATTTCTTGAAGCAAACCTTAAAAGATCAATTTGTTGATCGAGAAACGGCGGTTGATCTATTAGCATTGGCAACGGTTTGTCATGAACATCTGTTGCTCATTGGCTCACCCGGCACAGCTAAAACGCAATTAGTCACGCATTATACCCAAATGATCGATGCCCGTGGTTTTCATTACCTGCTCACCCGTTTTACTGAACCATCAGAACTCTTTGGGCCTCTCGATCTCGAAAAGTTTCAGGAAGGCACTTATCATATTCAGACTGAAAACATGTTGCCGGAAGCGCAAGTCGTTTTTTTAGATGAAGTCTTTCAAGGCAGCAGTGCGATTTTAAATACCCTATTAACCCTCGTCAATGAACGGATATTTTATAATGGCGCGGATCGCCAGCGATCACCGCTATTGACGATGGTAGGCGCATCAAACCTATTGCCCGATGATCCGTGGTTAGAAGCCTTTGCGGATCGCTTTGCGCTGAGATTACACTTACCACCAGTCGTGGATGAACATTTAGACAACTTGATTAGTCAAGGTTGGCAGCTCGAATTACAACAGATTGAAGCGGATCAACTCGCCACCCAAGGCCAAGCCATGCATCAATGTGCTACCATTAAAATCAATGCCTTACTGGAATTACATGGCCGATTAGCAGAAATAGAACTGAACCCAATTCAACCGATTTACGCCACTATTGTTAGGGAACTGCGTGCAGAAGGGATAGGACTTTCTGATCGGCGCGTGATTAAAGGTTTAAAACTGATAGCGGGTGCCACCTTATTGCGACAAGCAAGCGTTGCCGAAGCGCAAGATTTATGGCCCCTCAATTACTTTTGGAGTCGTTTAGAAGAAGCGGAAGCGGCCCAAAATGTCATTCAGCCCTTCGTAGCCGAAGGCGGCGGGCCTAGCCTCAATCTGGCTCGCCCAGCGGCAGACATTATGGCAGACATCAGCGTGCTAGAAGAACAAGAAAACAGCGTGCGAAGCGATGTCGCATTAGGGGCTCACCTGATGGCACTCAACCGCCTTCGGCAAGAAATTCTCCGAGAACACCGTGATAATCAGTCATTACGCCAACGAATTGAAAACGTGATTCAACATAATTTAGCCCGCTTAGAAAGCATTCAATAGGAAAGAATCAATACCATGTGTAATCCACGCCGAGTCACCGTCACAGCCACTCGTGAAATTGCCGAAGCTTGGCAACGCGAAGTCGTCAGAACAGTGACTTTATCCACCGAAGTCATTGGAGAAGCGCGAGTCCGACAACCGCTCTCGAATACATTAGGCACCCCCGTTTTCATGGCCCTAGAATCCTTACTCGTTTCCGGCCAGACTGACAATTGGCAAGAAACCGAAACGGGCTACCGCCATGATGTCGAAGGGGGCTACGTGTTTTATGATATGGACGAACAAACTTTAGAAATCGTTGCGACTTTAGGAGACACAGTCCAAGCAGAAGGCAGTGCCACGCGCCAATTGAGTGGCGAACTCAGAGCAACCCTTTCAACGGAACAAGAAGGGCATTATTACGAGAATGGTTATGGTGGACGTACCCAAGCCCGTGCAGAAACAGAAGCCGGAAAGGCCGCCCAACACAGTTTGGATCAAATAGCCCAAAACCGACTTGAAGAGGATCAACGCGAAGCAGAAGAAGCCGAATCATCCCACCTTCAGAACCAAGCTCAAATCGAAGCCCAAACCCAATTAAGGCAAACGGCCCAACAAAGACAAACCCAGCTTTCATCCCAAGCCGCAGAACATCTGGACAGTGTCGGCATCCGTTGCCGGCAAGCCTTCAATACGCTACTCGCCCAAGCTTACCGAGAAGCGATTCTGGCTTACGCCAGATATCATGGCGCAGAAAACATCAGTTGCCAAGACAAAACAGATCACCTAGAAATTGAATTTTTTCTGGAAAAATAGAATGTAGAATGTAGGGTGGGTAAGTTCGTTTCGACGCCCCGCGTCGAAACGAACTTGCCCACCATCGTAGCCCACCATCTAGTACAACGAATTGAGAAATTAACGAATTTAAAAATTAACGAATTTAAAATAGGATAAAACGATGAAAGTACAAGTCCGTTTCCGCTTTAACAAAACGACCGGAGAAGTAGAAGAATTTTTAATAGACGAGCAAGGTTCACAACTCAGCCAAGTAGAACATAACCGTGAACATGATCGTATTGCCCATGAAATCGGGCGCGTGGTAGCACGGCACCCCGGTATTCAAGAAATTAATCCAGGCCATGGGCCATCAACAGATAATCTCATTGAGTCCAATAAAACGCCGGATTCTAGTTCTAATCCGTTAAATTCATTAAACCGTTCAAAATCAACACAGTGATAATGCAATGGCGCAAAGCGAATTTCTATCAACAGCAAGGGCATGATGAACTGTTATGTCTATTATGCCCTCATGCCTGCGTGTTCAGTGCTGATAAAACGGTTGGTTTTTGCCAAGTGCGTCGCCGTCATGGGCAAAACTTAGAAACGGCCACCTTTGCCACCGCCGTTCAGAATTTAGATGCCATTGAACGAAAACCGCTTTATCATTATAAACCCGGCACACCCGTACTCACATTAGCCGCGCCCGGCTGTCAGTTCAGATGTTTGTATTGTCAAAATTATCGTTTATCCCAATTTGGCAGACACCCAGAAATCGCTTGGCAAGCGAAACCCGTTGACATTCAATCGATCCTCTCAACCGCCTTGAATCAACAAGCGATGATTGGTTTCTCGTATTCAGAACCAATCCTAGCAGCAGAATTGACATTAGCCTTAGCACAAGCCAATCAAAACGTAGAAATCATTTGGAAAACCAATGGTTTTTTAACAGCAGAAGCGCGAGAACAATTGATACCGTATTTATCAGCCATCAATCTGGATTTAAAAACGGTGAATCCACAACGGCATTATGCTTTGACTGGGGCACCAGTCAAACCGATTTTAGAAAATATGAAGGCTTTTTATCAGGCCGGGATTTGGTTGGAAATCAGCACCCCTATTATTCCGAAAATCAATGCCGATATCAATTCAGTGCGGCAAATCGCAGAAACCCTTTATGCCATCAGCCCTGATATGCCGTGGCATTTGCTCCGTTTTACGCCAGAATTTAAATGCCGGCATTTACCCCCCACCTCCCCGGCCCTATTGAATCAAGCCGTACAAATAGCTCATCAAGTCGGATTAAAATATGTTTATGTGGAACGCGCCTTAGGCCCCAACGGACGTAATACGTATTGTCCACAGTGTCATCAAGAACTGATTTCGCGCCATATTTGGGGAATACAAGATAACCGATTAAATCAGGGGCATTGTTTTGAGTGTGGATTTCAAATACAGGGGGGTTGGTAGGCTGTTGATAAAGAGTTTTTCTGGGATGAAAGCTTAAATGGTGGGCAACAAAAAACCGTTACCCACCCTACATGTTATCAAAAAGTCTTTAAGCTTAAATGGTGGGCAGCAAAAACACGCTACCCACCCTACATGTTATCAAAAAGTCTTTAAGCTTAGCCCATCCAAGCTAAAAACTGGGTGACAAAACCAGTTTCTCCGGTTTAAACTCAAATCGCTTGATGCTTTCATATTCAAAACTGTTTTTGCTTTCATATAAATCATTCCATAAATTCCACTTCATTTGGAGATTAAGCCACACTTCAGCACTTGTGCCAAACACTTTCCCTAAACGAATAGCAATATCAGAGTTAATCTCATGACGATTGTTGATGATGTCATTCATGAGGCTATGTGGTATCTTAATCCTATCAGCAAGTTGAGCGTGGGTTAAATTAAGCGGTTCTAAAAATTCTTCAACCAGAATTTCACCCGGAGAAAAGGGTTTACGTTTAGTGATATTCATGGCAAAATCCTTGTGTATAAAATTAAAGGGCGAACACGTAGGTTCGCCCTTGTCATGTGCCTGTGAAATTATTTTTCTGAACATCTATAGAAATAAATTTCAAGGTTCAAGGCTAAAAGCTAAAGTCTGCTAAAGCAGACTGTCCAAATTAGCAGGCTTTAGCCTGCTTTAGCTTTTAGGCAAGCGTTTTAACTCTTGGCTGACAAAAAGACAGAATGGTTATAAAAAACTTAATGATATTGAATGAGCTGCACATCATAAGCGTTATTTTTTTCAAATTCAAATATTAATCGCCAAGGGCCATTGACAGAAATTGCCCAATAACCTTCATAGTTTCCACTTAACTTATGTAAATAATTACTGGGTGGATTTTGTAAATCTTCTATACAAGTTGCTGCGTCTATCCAGTCAAGTTTCATAAGGACACGGTTCTTTAAGTTAGCACTGATTTTTTTGCAATAACCCTTATACCAACATTTTTCTAGTTCTTTATCACCAAAACTTTTAATCATATTTTTACTTCAATTTTAGTAAATTATAGAGTGGCTAAAGTTTTATCATATCCTAAAAAAAGGCAAAATAAATTTGGAACGAAAACGCGATAACAGAATACGAAGAAATCTAAAATGAATGCAACACAAACGGTTATTAATGTGATTGAATGGGCCTTTAATGGTTCTGGGCCCCCGATTTATACATACGATGCACCCGCGTTGGTTGAGCCATCCCAGTCAAGCCCTCAATGTCATATCGTATCGGGTTGTAGCAAAGGTAGGCCCCTACAAAACCCAGCGTATTTAGGGGTTTGGGGGGCGAACCTTTGTTATCGCGAAGGCGAAGGCGCAATGCCACCTTCGTTAAGGGCATACACGCAGGTATGCCCCTACAAACCCCAACGTTATAACAGGGCTTCCGGGGCTGCCCTTGCGTGTTCGCCCTTAACGAAGGTGATCGGTTTCATTCATTTTGTTAATCATCCACTTCGCCACCGGAACTAATCCATATTCCACCGCCCACATCGCTTTGACATAAGGATCTGAAAAAGCGTCATACAGATAATAATGTTTGCTCATGTATGTGAAATATCTGTCTTTGTTAGTACCCGGCGCGTTGTGCCGACTCAAGAGTTCTGTCAACAGTTTTTTTGTCCGATTGTGGCAATACGATTGAGAAAAATATCGCAGCATGTCTCCCCGAAAATCTGCCCGAAAGTCTTGCCTAACAGTCTTTAAAATGGCATTCTGGTTTTCGTCATTCTCTCTGACAATTTCCCAAATATGATAATGGATAATGCCCAAAGGTGGGGAAAGGAAATCTAAGCCTCCTTCATAAGCCAGTCCATTTTCTACCGCTTCTACCAATAACCGAAAAGCGGTTCGTTTGTATTCATTATCGCCATTGGCATATTTTTGATACCAACGCCCTTTCAGGTAAAGTGCTAAAATACGGGCATTCATAGGAAATGCACCCATATCAACAATCTCAAAAGCACTTTCATCCATCTTATAAGGCATTCCCTCTTTATCTGTTCCCTCCCAATAAGCATCCCAAAAATGCCCCAAAACGATTAATATTTGGGTGAGTGATGGGGCAATCCATCTTAAAAAATCACCATTCTTTTTGTTGTCAGTTTTACCGAAAAAGGTTCGTGCTGAAGTAATCCACCTTACAACAAAATGACTCTTCTTTTTATCTTCCGTTTTTATGCCAACTTCTTCTCTTAAACGGGTGCGTTGAACTGAATAGGAACCATTGAATGCTTGAGAGAAAACTTTGCGTATGGGATTTTTTTCGGTACCATTTGTTTGTGTGTCGCCAATATCTCTGAATAACCAATTAATGTCAGCTCTTTTCGTTAATCCTTTTCCAACTTTATCGGAGTAACTCAAACCAAATGCGACGGCATAAGCTATTTTCCAGAGTATCAACGCTTCATCCCAAGCTGAACCGGCTAAGCGATAGGCTTTTGAAGCCAGTATATAAAAGCCAAGTGATTCTTTAAGAAGATCAGTTGAAATCCCATCAATAGAATTCGCTTCTTGTTTACCTTCTTGTTCACCAGACTGCCGTTGACGGCAAGATTCATCACCTTTTTCAACGAATTTAATTTCAAGAAGACGTTGAAACTCCTCGCATACACTGTCTTTCAACTTTTCAATGTTTGCGTTTTCATCATAATGATGCTCCTGTGGCAATCGTAATTCGAGTGGGGCAGTTTCCGCATTGTCGTAGTGGGCATAAAGTGCCAAAGCGGTACAAGCATCAGCAAACCCTGTTAAAACGGAACCCATATCTTGAAAGGTTATCGCATTCAGTTTATCAGGTTGACAAAGCTTATTACCCCGGCAGAGTGCCGTTATAGCACGGTGATATTCATAAATCGCCTCATTAAACTGTGAACGCATCATTTTCATCTCAGCCCAACGGATGTGGTGTTTATAAATGAGCGCCGATTCCTTAGAGGCAGATTCTTGAAATATTTCACTTATTGATTCTAGTGCTTTTTGCATAAAAGCATCGGCGGCACCGATACTATGCCCCCGTTTAGCATGTAAAAAAGCGAGACACAAGTGAGGCTGAAAAAGCAAATTGAGTTGTTCAAGGTTATCAACAAAAAATGCTTTATTCTCTTTTAGCACATCTTCTACGATTTGCATCGCTTGATAATAAATAGCAATCGCACTGTCGTAAATCAAACGACGTTCTTGCAAAAGGCCCAGTTTTAACAGAATTCTGATATAAGAAACTAAAGAAACACTCAAATCTGCGATATGAACTTTTTGGCTGTTGTTCTCATTTTTCGATGCCGATAATTTTTTTAAGCATTTTTCAAAACGTGCATTCAAGTAAAAAATGGCATTTTGATATTCAACCATTGCCGGATCAAATTCATTATCTTGAGCATGTAAATCACCCAATACCATATACAAATTGGGCAAAACATAAGTACCTTGAAAATTTTGAAGACTTTTTTCTGGCGTATTCATCTTCAGTAGCTTGATTTGCTCAGTCAGGATTTGGCGGTAATGTTGCTTAATCTGAATGGATTCATCCAGGGAAAAATTAAAAGCCGCCATATCTTGTTCGCTGAATTGAGAGATGTAGACAATTTCTCGTTGGATATAACGCGAAAAATGAAAATCATAAAATCCATTGTCCACCTTATTGATATAAGGCGAGAGAATTTTATCGATCAAAACATCAATGATTTGTGGTAAAGCAGGGGCGCGGTGGATATCTAATGCCCCTGGCATCCGTTCCAAATCACGACGCGCAAAGCTCATCGAATGAAATTTGCACACATAATCCAAAATAGAAAACACCGAAATAGATAATTTATCCCCGTAGCGACTGACTAACTTGCTATATGAACCATGAAAGATAGTAAAGAAATGGGCAATCAATTGAATACGGTATTGTTCTTGTGAATCAAAATGTAATACCAAATCATCCTTTGGTAAGCCCCTTCTCTTGCCAGACATTTTCTTAATAATGGGGTGATACTCTTCCGATCTTGATGAAGCATATTGTTTTGGTAAAGGGCGTATAAACTCTTCAAATTGAAGGGCCAGCTTTTTGATATTTCCACCACTGCGATAACTCAAAAAGTACACAAAATCTTGCAAGAAACTCACTAACCTAAAGCGATGATAATCATCCACTTTTTGCTTCTCCAAATACCGCAAATAGGTTTCGAGTGTCCAGTAATTGTAATGATCATCATCATATTCATTAGCGGGCTCTTTGCAACTGCGTTTTGCCTCAGTAGGAGACATCAGACGGCGACAGACATATTGTTCTATCATACTACTGATATCATCACGATTACCATCTGAAGAATCGGTTAAAAGACTTGGCAAATAAAAGACTCTATCAAAAAGAGTGCCATGTAGAAAACGGATTTCACCCCGATCTGCCAAATTCGCATCCATCATTTCCCGCCCAGCGGCAAAGATAAAATTGCAAGGTGCGGTAGTAATCAGATTTTTGAGATTACCAAGCAATTTTTCTATTTCGTATTGGCGTTGACGCACAGACTCGGAAAGTCCTAACTCCAGCGGCACAGCCTCACACGTTTGTAATTGTTCTTTGGGAGGCTGGATTTTATCCAGTTCGTCAAATAAAAAGATAATACGAGGTTGTATCAAAAAATTATTGGCATTTTCGCTTAAGACTTGGAGTAAAAAACTTTCAGCTTGCCGTTCATCTAAGCGGTGAAAATGTTGATATCTTTTACGCCAAAAAGGCAGTTTACCGGCAAATCCCCCAGACGTATCAAGAATATCGCTGGCTTGGATTCGTTTATCAATTTCATCAAGACGGCGAATGACTCGTTTAGTGGGGCTTAACCATACGATGAAACCTTCAAATAAGACGAGAATGAGGATAAAAAATAAGATTTGATAAGGCCTTGGAATCAGTTCTTGAAAACGGTTCTCATTTTCGAGTGGATTAGCGCGAATACTTTCAATTTCACGCAAAAGTTTTGGCGCGCCAAAACTTGTGCGTGAAATGATGTTTGCTTTATCTTCATTATCAAAAAACATGATCCATTTGTCTAAACCCTGAAGTAACCAAGCTAAACGTTCATCGCTAGTACCTAACCAAGCATCGCGCAGCCCATCTTTATTCCAGCCATTTCCCCTTTGGTACGAGAAAAAATAGATATCATGTGACAGATGATACATTGCACAATAGGAAGGAACTAATATCAATTCCCTGATAAAAGAGACATAACCAGAACGGGATTGAGCCCCTGAAAATTCCAGTTCAGTCCCCGTTAATTCAGAATCTCCGCCCTTGATATTGACTGACCATTTATCAGGTTCTGAGACATAAGGGAACATCAGCTTATCAGAGATATGCTCACCCGCGCAGGACTTACCCGCGACTAAAGTAGGCGTATTAAAAACGATTTTGTGCATTTTAGTTTCCAGATAATGATGAATTTCTGGAAATCCCCTATACAAGAAAATAGCCAACACTGCACTCAAGCTTGCCACCACAAAAAAAGAAAGCACTTCACGTATCCACGATGGATTGATCGCTTCGATATACTTTTCTCTTAATAGGCTAATAATGCTAAAAATGACACTTTTAGGATCCTTAATATCATGACCCAAATTAACCTGTACATAGACAACCGGGTGGAATATCCAGCGCAGCCATTGTTTTGGAGAGAACAAGGCGAAACGATATTTGTTAAAATAATACAAAAAAAACAGGCCCAATAATACGAGAATATCCCCTAGCCCCCTAAAAGGAGCAAATAACAAATAAACTGCCGCACCAAAGAAAATAGCGAAGTTTAGGACAGTATCAGAAAAAAAATTATTGAAAGGGCTTTTAGGCTCACCATTAGAAAGAGTATCTTTGACTTTACTAATAAAACTGGTTTTACCTGCCCCACGATAGCCAGTCACTAAATAACTACCAGAACTGTCATTCTCATTTAAAACCTTTACAAAATCGTCCACATCTTTTTCTCGTCCAAAAAAATCACGATGATCAAGATTTGGATTACAAGTTTGATGAACAAAACGAAATTGAGGTAAAGGAATTATCCACGTTTTAAATTTAAAACGATCTTTTTCGTTACTCATTGATTTGATTATCCTTTTAACACATAACGACGACATCATAAGAATTCATTTTCTCACACACTAAAAAATGAAGTCAACACAAATCAAAAATAAACGCAAAAGACGCTAAAGACGCTAAAGACGCTAAAAAGGCCTTAAAAACTGGCGTTCTTTTGCGTCTCTTGCGCCTCTTGCGTCTTTTGCGTTTTTCTTTTGTTTTTTTTTAGGACACGATGGCAACTTGGGCAACTTATATGCCCATCTACAATATAGATTAAAAAACGGATAGGTGGTAGGATCAATTTTCTCACAATTCACGAATTAAACAAAATGTCTCAAGAACTCAATATTGATTTTCATAACGCGGATAAATTTGTTATCCATTTTGGGAGTCGCTCTTCGGCCTTGTTGGATTTCCACATTGCTTTTGAGGATAAAGAGCAAAAAGCGATTCAATGGTATTTTGAGGTGTATGCCACTGATTATACGACTAATGTGGATGATAAAGAGGCGCAATCTGTCGTTGACAGTTTACCAGTTTGGGGAACGCGCTTATTTAATGCCGTGTTTAGCAACCCTGTTGCGCGGCGATTGTATGAGGATTTTCAAAAGCAGGGCGGCTTGTTGACGATCAGTGCCACCGAGCCCAGCATTTTGGCCTTGCCCTGGGAATTGTTGTATGACTCGGAAACGACCTTTTTATATAATTGCAAACCCCACATTTCTATTCGCCGCCGATTGGCGAGTGCCGATAAGGCGCAACAGCCCATCGTGGTTGAACCCAAAAAACGCTTGCGGCTGTTGTTTGTGATTTGTCGTCCAGAGGGCGCGGGGTTTATCGATCCGCGTGCCGATGCGAAGGCGGTTTTGGGTGCGCTTGATGAAGAAACGTCGGGGCGGTTTGAGATAGAGTTTTTGCGGCCCCCCACTTTGGAGAATTTAACGAAACGCTTGGAGTGTCGCGCTCAATATCGTAAATCGCCGGCTGTCGATGTGTTGCATTTTGATGGGCATGGCGTATTTATGCCTGTCGATGCGGCGCAACATTCGCCTTATTCTCATAAACAAAGTGCCGAGACTAAAAAAGCCGATGGCGATCCTGGTTTTATGGGATATCTGTTGTTTGAAGATGAGGCGGGCAAAACCCATCGCGTTGATGCCTGTACATTAGGCAATATCTTAACACAACAAAATGTCGGTTTAGTGGTATTGTCTGCGTGTCAGTCGGCGATGATGGGTGGGGAGGAGGCGATGAGTAGTGTGGCGGCGCGGTTGCTTCATGCCGGAATGCCCGCAGTGTTAGCCATGACGTATTCCGTGTTGGTGGAGACGACGCGGCGTTTGTTTAAACGGTTTTATGAATCGCTGGCTTATGGCGCGGGGATTGGTGAGTCGTTGGATGATGCGCGGCGATATCTCTATAGTCATCCCGAACGGGGCGAGCGACAACGCCTCAAAGGCCCTATCACGTTAAAAGTCTCTGATTGGTTTTTGCCTGCCTTGTATCAAGTGGGTGCCGATAACCCGTTGTTACTTGACGAAGACGAGATTGATGAGCCTACCGATTTGGCACAACCGTTTGCCTCGAATTTGCCCGAATTACAAGAAGCCGGTTTTGTGGGGCGCAAATATGAGTTATGGCAGATTGAACGCGCCTTCATGCAATCCACGCGCCGCTTAACCTTGTCGGGTTTTGGGGGGCAGGGTAAAACCTATTTAGCCATCGAAGCCGGGCAATGGTTAGGCCAGACGGGATTATTTGAAGCGGTTTGTTTTATCGACTATGCCAGTTTTCAAGGAACAGATGCCGTGAGTTTAGCGGTGAGTACCTTGGCAACCGTGTTGGAAATCAGTTTAATTAATGTTGAAGCGAGTAGAGACGCGATGCATCGCGTCTCCACGTTGTTGATTTTGGATAATTTGGAAACGATTGATCAAGCGCCCCTCCATGAGTTATTAGACGCTGCCAAAATCTGGTCTGAAACCGGTAAAGGTCGAGTATTGCTAACCACGCGCTCCCCCGATTTTCAGCATCCGGCCTATCCCACCGAAGGCAGTTTAAAACATCAAGCCTTGCCTTTGACGGGGTTAACCAAAAACGATGCCTTAGATTATTTCCAGCGGTTATTAAAATTACCGCCCGCCCCCAGTGTAGATTTACCACAACGCAAGGTGATTTTAGAGCTATTTGAGCAAGTGCGTTATCATCCCTTGTCCATCGGTTTGTTAGGCAAACAATTAAAAATGCGTCGCCCAGCCGAATTAGGGTTGCGTTTGGAGAAATTCATTGCCGAAACGCCGGATGATCTGTTATTAGCCTCGTTGAATTTGTCGTTGGATAAAATAGATGAAGCGGCAAAACAGTGGTTGCCAAGGTTGGGGGTATTTCAGGGTGGCGCGATGGAACCTGATTTACTAGAAATCACTGAATTGTCTGAAGAACAATGGCAAACCCTCCGCACCGCTTTAGAAACCACTGGCTTAATTCAAGCTGAACATTTGCCGGGTGTCACTGTACCTTATATTCGATTCCACCCCACCTTAGCCCCCGCGCTTAAAACCCGTCTCACCGCTGAGGAACTGGCACAACTGCTCGCCCGCCATCAGGAGCGTTATTATCAACTATCGGATTATTTGTATTTTGAAGACCAAAAAAATCCCCATCAAATCCGTGCCATTGTCCTGCGAGAATTGCCTAATTTATTGTATGCCGTCAAAGGCGCGTTAGCGGCAAAGACAGACAATGCGGTGGAATTTGTTGATAATGTCAACCGCTTTCTCAATGTCTTTGGACTCAACCGTGACCGTGCTGACTTAACCCAACAGGCTGAACAGATAGGCGGGTATACTGCTCTGAGCAATAAAGGGCAACATTTGTACGAACAAGGGCAATATCAAGTAGCGGCGCAAGTGTTTAATGAGATACTCACGAGTTTGGGGGAACTGCCCAGTTATGAGCGTTGCTTTATTTTAAGTCAGTTAGGAGGATGCTTTGCAAGTCAAGGTCAAGCAGAACAAGCTATCGCCCATTATCGGCAAGGCTTGGCAGTGGCAGAACAATTGGAACCGTTTGAAGGTGTGAAACGACAAAAGGGTGCTTTACACACGAAAATAGCGGAAGCGCTGAGTCATAAGGGAGATTTTGAGGAAGCCAAAAAAGATTATAAGGCTGCTCTTTCTATTATGAAAGAAATTGATGATCAACGTTCTATAGGTGCAATAAATGCACAATTCGGCACCCTAGCCCTGTTGCAAAACAATCTACAAGAAGCCGCAGAACGTTATCGTGAAGCACTGGCGATTTTTCAGCGATTAAATGAACCAGAATCAGAAGCGGTGGCTCATCATCAACTGGGCATGGTGTATGAAAGAGCAAAACAGTGGGATGCCGCAGAGCAGGCTTATCGAGAAGCGGCACAGATTGATGAATCTCAAGGTAATCTAGCCGGTGCAGCCCGGACTTGGAATCAATTAGCCCTCGTCAATAAAGGATCGGGCAAATTTGAAGCGGCGGAGGGTTGGTATCGTAAGGCAATTGAGGGGGCAAAATCTGTTGGTGATTTGGTACAAGTAGCAAGAGCCATTAACAACCTCGCCAACTTACTCCAAACAAACTACCCCGACCGCCTACCAGAAGCACGGCAACTGGCGGAAGAGGCTTTGGATATCATGAAAACCTTAGACTCTGCTGTGTCTGAAATTTGGACAACCTATAACATCTTGGCAAAAATTGCAGAACAACAGAACGATACCACCAAAGCTGCTGAATATCGTCGTCTGTCGCGGGAGGCTAAGGCGGGGTTTGCCGGGACAAAGTATGAATTGCAAAAACATGAGGCCTTGATTACGGCGGTGGTTGCGGCTACCCAAATAAAAAAGGTGCGGGAAAAACTAGAACCCGACTTAGAACAAAGGGCAGAGCATGGTTGGGGAAATCTCGTGGCGGCTATTCGTCTGGTTTTGGATGGTGAGCGAGATGAGGATGTGTTATGGGAATCTTTGAATATGGAAGATTCTATGATTATTAGTGCTATTTTGCGGAGGCTTTAGTACAACGGATCAGGGGAATGATCGGATTGGTTGTGAGGTGTTTTGATGGATCAGTCAAAGCTTTAGTACAACGGATAGGGGGGATTGATAAGACTCGGTGAATGGAAAACCGCCTCGCATCAATCCGATCATTCCCCTGATCCGTTGTACTTAACTCTTGGGCATTGGATACCCTCTTTATGAAAGGCTCAATCTTCGTAGGGTGGGTAGCGTGTTTTTGCTGCCCACCATTCATTTTTTGAGCTATAATATATATAGCATTTCCCGATTGAATGAAGTACAAATTTGATTGTCGTTGCAAATTGATTTAAATTAATGGTGGGCAACAAAAACACGTTACCCACCCTACATTGATTTTTAAATTTATTAATTGCATTTTTCGTTCCAAATTGATTTTGCGTTTTTTGTTCCAAGGCGTACTTTATTCAATCGGGAAACGCTATAATCGCACCCACTTATATCAGGAATCAAATCTATGCCAAATCGTTCTTTTGAAACTCGGGGGCCGGTTAACCCTTCCCGTCATTATGTTGTTCCGCGCACTCAGGAAATTGCGGATTTAGGGAAGCGTATCAAAGACGGACGCTATATTGTCATTTTTGCACCGCGCCAAACAGGGAAAACGACTTTTTTTCGTTGGGCGTTGAACTCATTAGATGAAACGTATTTGCCAATTCAGCTTAATTTTGAAGAGTATCAAGATATTTCACCTGATGAATTTTACCGTTATCTCAAAAAGGATATTCAGAATGCCATTGAAAATGTTGCTCCCCATCATCAACAGCAACAAGCGGTTTTGCACCACTTTTTGGATAATGCCTCAATTACCTCCCATATTTCAATGAGAGAGTTCTTTGAGCAACTGGCAAACTATCTCAAAACACGCCGGCTCGCTATCATTATTGATGAATTTGATGGTATTCCTACACCAATCGTGGGTCAATTTCTACACGCCCTACGCCGAATTTATCTTTCCGAAGGAGCCAACCGTTGTCCATACAGTGTCGGAATCGTAGGTGTTAAGAGTATTACCCAATTGAATTATGATCGCTCCATTTCGCCCTTTAATATTCAAAGCGAATTTGCTCTCCCTAATTTCACTCTTTCACAAGTACAAGCACTTTTAGCACAATACACCGAAGAAGTAGGGCAAGCCTTTGCGCCAGAAGTCATAGAGAAACTTCATAAACAGACGGCTGGACAACCCTTTCTGGTTAATCGCATGGCACAAATCTTGACGACGGAAATGGGGATAGCGCGTGATGAAACGATTTCAGCTCGCCACTTTGAAATAGCGCATCAGCGCATTTCAAATGAACAAAATGTTCATCTATCACATTTAACCACAAATATTCGTCGTGAACCACGATTTAAAACCATTCTTCTGAAAATCTGCTCGTATGAGGCCGGAATTCATTTTAATCTTCATAATGAGTATATCAGTGAATTGGTGACTTATGGGATATTAAAAGCGGGAGAAGAAGGCTTTTGTGAATTAGCGAATCCGATTTATCAATATTGTATCGTGCAAACTTTTCGACCGCTTATTAATGGATTGGAACGACAATATCTTCCAGAAGACACAGACGCTGGTTTTTTGGATTATTTAACCTCAGAAGGAAAAATTGATATGCGATCCTTGCTGGCTAATTTCCGTGATTTTATAGCGCGAGCGGGTTTTAGGGTTCTGCAAGTACCAGACACTCCCCAAGAATTTGTGGGACAATATCTCTTGTTTGCCTATCTTGATCAATTTGTGCGCCAAATGCGCGGTTTTATGTATCCTGAAGTTCGCACAGGGCGTGGGCGGATGGATTTAATCCTACTTCACCAAGGCAACAAGTACATTGTTGAAACAAAAATATGGGAAGGTCCAAAATCCTACCAAGCCGGCAAACGTCAACTCGCTAAGTATTTGAAATTAGAAGGCGTTGCCGAAGGTTATTATATTGTATTTGATCATCGCATCAAACCCAAAGCAAGATTTGATACGGATACGATTGAAGAAAAGTCGATTGTGAGTTATTGCATTCCAGTGATACAAGAACAACCTTCTACGGTTGCGAAAGTTTTGGCATAAGGCCACTCCCAAAATCTAGGGGAGGATGGTGGGCAAGCGGGCGGTGAAATTTGGGTTTAGATAGCGTTTCCCGATCTCATGACGTACAAATAACATGCACTCCAAGAGGGCCGCAAAAATAACTTCTGTTCGATTTTGCCACGGAAAAACACGGAAAAACACGGAAAAATATTCCGTGCTTTCTGTGTCATTCCGTGGCTTTTAATACATCTCAATTCCCACTATTTACCCCATTTTGCAACCCCATCCGAAACGTTTCCGCATTAATCAGCGCAATATTTTTCACAAAATGCATTAAGCCCGACTCGAATCACATACACGCTAATCGCCACCGTCAAAATCTGCAACGCGGCCCCCGAATAGCCCATAATCAGCAACACCGATCCCAATTTTTCCAACACATCTTCATTTCTGATATCGCCCCACTTCTGCCATTGCTTGCTCAATTCACTGCTTTCTTGGCATAAAATCTCTTTAGCTTTATTGCCACATTTGTGCAAAAAGGAATCTGGGGATTCTTTAGCAATCTCCTTAATCTCTTTGCGTTGCTTATCCAGTAATAGCTCCTCATCCGCCAGTGACGATCCCGACTTGCTTGCCCCAGACTTGAGTTGTTTTTCCAAATCGCGTAGCTCACGCAATTGCTCATCCATCTGCGCCGAAAGCAGAGTCATTTCTTCAGTTGTAAAACTCATCATTAAATTCCTCTTTGATTCTGAGATTAAAAATAAATAAACGCGCTTAAACGCTAAAGACGCTAAAGACGCTAAAGACGCTAAAAACACTCGTTTATCAAAAGCAATCGAAGTGTCTCTTGCGTCTCTTGCGTCTCTTGCGTCTCTTGCGTTAGAAGTCATCTTGACATCAAACCGCGCTTAAACGCTAAAGACGCTAAAGACGCTAAAGACGCTAAAAACATTCGTTTATCAAAATAAATCGAAATATCTCTTGCGTCTCTTGCGTCTCTTGCGTCTCTTGCGTTAGAAGTCATCTTGACATCAAACCCGCATGATTTATTTTGCGAGGCTTAAAAATTTAAACCTTGTCTTTTATACTGTAAACGATTAAAATCACCCTGTTTTTTTCATAACAGGGTGATATCAAGATGTATAGACAACAACTTGCCTATCTGACTGAATGGTTCAAGCTAAAGCATCGTAAGCCTATTGTGATTCGGGGTGCAAGACAAGTTGGCAAATCGACGCTTGTGCGATTGTTGGCTGAACAAAGTCACATAGAGTTAGTCGAGTTAAATTTAGAACGAAATCCAGAGTTGGCTACTTTATTCCAATTTCGTGATCCACATAAAATCATTCAACTGATTTCCCTTCAAACCGGAAAAACCATTCAACCTGATCAGACTTTGCTCTTTATTGATGAAATTCAGGCTTCTGCGGAAGCCATTGTTGCACTGCGCTATTTTTATGAGGAATTACCCGCATTGCATGTGATTGCGGCAGGTTCTTTGCTGGAATTTACGCTTGGCAAAACCGGCTTTTCTATGCCAGTCGGGCGTATTGAGTATCTTCACCTTGGCCCAATGACGTTTGCCGAATTTCTCCTTGCGATGGGTGAACACAAGCTGGCCGAATTTCTTGAACATTATCAAATCAATGAGGAGATTCTTAAACCTATCCATGATAAATTAATGGAATTGGTGAAAATCTATTTCATCACAGGAGGAATGCCGGAATCTATTCAGGCTTATGTTGAAGATAAGACGTTTAAAACCAGTGAAAAAGTCAAGCAATCTATCCTTTCGACTTATCAAGACGATTTTGGCAAGTACGCGCCCATCATGAAACATGATTTGATGCGTAAAATGTTCACTAAAATACCCACGATGATTGGTAATAAGTTTAAATACAGTCAGATCAGCAACGGTATTAAATCGGCTACTATAGCATCAAGCTTAGAACAACTGTGTTTAGCTAGGATTGCGTGGAAAGTGCATCACACTTCAGCGAATGGCGTGCCACTGGGTGCAGAACAAAATGATCGTTTTTTTAAAGTCTTATTTTTAGATATTGGTTTAACCTCGACTGCCCTTGGGTTAAATTACTTGAATCTTTTAGATATTAGCGAACTCAATTTGGTTAATAGTGGCAGTCTTACTGAGCAATTCATTGGGCAGCATCTTCTGTATTCCAACAAGACTTATGAAGAGCCCAATCTTTATTATTGGATACGAGAAAAAAAATCTTCATCGGCGGAATTGGATTATGTGATTAATGTCGGTCAACAAATCATTCCAATAGAAGTTAAAGCGGGTAAAACAGGTAGAATGAAATCGCTTCACTTATTTCTACAAGAAAAACAAAGACATTTGGGAGTACGTTTTAACTCCGATCAGCCCAGCTTGATGGATACTAAGCTGAAATTGCCCGATAGTTCTCAAGTGCATTTTAAATTTTTATCATTACCACTTTACTTGGTAGGGGAATTAAGGCGATTGATTGAATCTCTATAACTTGATGTTCCTGTTTTTGAGAAAATCTATTTTCTCACGCAAAGCCGCGAAGACGCTAAGGATAATGATTTTGTGCTTTTGCGCTTTTGCGTCTTTGCGTGAGTCTTTAAGCTTAAATGGTGGGCAGCAAAAACACGCTACCCACCCTACATGTTATCAAAAAGTCTTTAACGAATAAAATCAATATGATATAACGTAATAATGGGATATTCATTGGTCTGATTCCGAAATATCTTGTTCAAAAAAATAAATACCGACTCCGGCCTGTTTACGTCCGGTTCCTTTGACTTCTGGATTGGCATCGCGATCTTGTTGAACTAACCATTCATTCAGTTGTTCTAAAAGGGCTTGCCCATGTTCCTTGGTTAAACGGTTTAATTCAGGTAAGGCTTCCACGGGTAAATTATTGTAAGCGAGTTTGCGTTGAAAATAAGCGTCTTGTGGCTCACAAATTAAATTATGATCAATGGTTGCAATCAAGAAGGCGACATCGGTGCCTAAAATGTTTAATTTATCGGTTTCGCTGGTTTGTGGAATATAGGCCCGTTGCAATAAACGAATACGGCCATCTTTTAAACGGCTTATCGCATTGACTCGTAGCAATTCATCCAAAATGGCGCGTGCCGGCACATCACCACTATATTGATTAACCAGTAAACTGAAAGTAGCCCCTTCGCCTTCCATCGGCAAAATAGCCGGTTCACACCAACCATCCTGAAAGGTGCGATCTTGTACCCAACCATTAATGACTCTAGCTGCCCGATTATACCGTTCTACGGTGCCCACATCACTGGGTACCGGTTTTTCTTTAACCAGTTTCACCTCTTTACGCGAGAGGCCCGTAAGAACAGAAACCCTTGAATCAGTTTGTTTTTTACCTTCAATACGAAATTCTTGGGTAGCCACATCGACATAAACCCATTTTGCTAATTCCGCAAACGTACCAAATGGCATACCGTTACGCAGTAAGATACGAATTAAAGGATATAACAATTTTTGGACAGCATAACCGAGTACCTGTTTGACTTCATCCATCTTTAGGCCTCATGTTCAGTTATCAGTTGTAGGGTGGGTAACGTCTTTATGTTGCCCACCATTAAAATTGGTAAAGAAATCCTAAATTGCTAATGACTTTTTAAACTATGTGGACTATATTATAAACTATTCAAGCCGTTTCTATCTTTTTAATCTATTTATCAAATAATGGCCTATTTATAAATTCATTAATAATCAATACGTTATTTCATATTGTGTTTTTTATTTATATTTGGTGTTGATTTCCCAAAATGGTTTGCTATACTGAAAATGGTGGGCAAATTCGTTTCGACGCAGGGCGTCGAAACGAACTTACCTACATTAAATATTATATTATTCAAGCCGTTTCTATTTTTTAATCTATTTATAAAATAATGGCAGATTTATAATTCATTAATAATCAATACGTTATTTCATATTGTGTTTTTTATTTATATTTGGTGTTGATTTCCCAAAATGGTTTGCTATACTGAGGATGGTGGGCAAGTTCGTTTCGACGCGGGGCGTCGAAACGAACTTACCCACCCTACATTCATTAATTAAAAAGGAGCATTAATCATGTCATACCAAGAGGTACATTGTTCAAAGCGGATTATGCGCTTTGGTTTACCGGTAATTACCGCGTTGGGTATTTTGATGGGTTCAACAACGCTAGCAGCGGCACAGGAGTTGCCGGCAGTATGCGATACTGATCCCGCAGTTTGCAATCTCACAGCGGAGCAAGTTAATACGATTCGGCTCTGCGAAAAAATGGGGGAAGACTCGGAAGCGTGTGAAACCGCTTGGCAAGAGACGACATTACCCGCGACATGCGATACGGATCCCGCGTCTTGTGATTTAACGGCGGAAGAGGTGAAGGCGATTCGAGTTTGCGAGGCTAACCCGGAGGGTGAAGAGTGCCAATGGTTTGATGAAGGCGATTTTGAAGGTGAGGATAGGGAATCTGATGAGGTTCCTTTTAATGTCAGCGATAAGTGCAAAACGGATCCGGCATACTGCGATAATCCTGGGCCGGCTGTCTTCACTGTTGAGACGGGAGTGTTGGAGATACCTGTTGTTAAAGTTCTGATGCCTGAAGAAGGCCTTGAAGAACGTTATGAAGCCAAGCTTCGGACTAACGATGGTTTCGGTTTCATGCTTGAGCAGGCGACTTATTTGGTAGGTTCTGAAGAAAGGGCTCCCTTGCCAGAAAACTGTGATACGGATCCGGCCTCTTGCGGTTTGACGGCCGAAGAAGTCAAGGCGATTCGCATTTGCGAAACCCAAGGTGACGAATCTGAACAGTGCAAAACCGCTTGGGATGATCTCGCGAAATTATGCGATACCGATTCTGTGGCTTGCGGCGCGGTAAGCCAATCGTCTTTGATTTGCGAAGAAAAAGGGCATGAATCTGAAGCTTGTGAACAAGCCATGATGGCAGCCCATAAATTGCCGGCTGAATGCGACAGCGATCCCGCTTCTTGCGATTTGACGGCAGAAGAAGTGAAAGCGATTCGCGTTTGCGAAGAGAAGGGGCATGAATCTGAAGCTTGTGAACAAGCCATGATGGCAGCCCATAAATTGCCGGCTGAATGCGACACCGATCCCGCTTCTTGCGAGATGACAGCAGAAGACGTGAAAGCAATTCGGGCCTGTGAAACCAATGGGCATGAATCTGAAGCTTGTGAACAAGCGATGAAGGCAGCCCATAAATTGCCGGCTGAATGCGACACCGATCCCGCTTCTTGCGAATTGACGGCAGAAGAAGTGAAAGCAATTCGGGCCTGTGAAACCAATGGGCATGAATCTGAAGCTTGTGAACAAGCGATGATGGAAGCCAGTAAATTACCGGAAAAATGCGATACCGATCCCGCTTCTTGCGAACTGACAGCAGAAGAAGTGAAAGCGATTCGAGCCTGTGAAACCAATGGGCATGAATCTGAAGCTTGTGAACAAGCGATGATGACAGCCCATAAATTACCGCCTGAATGTGACAGCGATCCAGCGTCTTGCGATTTGACGGCCGAAGATGTGAAAGCGATTCGGGCTTGTGAAGAGAATCCTTCAGATGAAGCGTGTATGATGCCGATGGAACCTGAAGAAGGGCCTGATTTCATTCTCACTGAAAGCGATAAATGCAAGACTGATCCTGCCTCTTGCGAACATCCTGGCCCTGCTGTTTTAGATGAAGAGGGTAGATTGCATCTGCCTGTCGTCAAAGTCATCTACCCAGATGGCACAGAAGAACATTATGAGGTTATTTTTTGGATGGATGAGAATAGCATGATGTTTTTCCTTGAGGAAGTCATCTTTTTGGATGGCGAGAGCAAACCATAATTAGTTTTGTAAATAGAACGCTGATTGTCATGATCAGACTGATTATCACTGATTTAATCTTGGGCGAACCGACGTGTTCGCCTTTTTTTTTGGAAATAGTTTTTGATGCTTTTTTTTTCAACACAGAGAACACAGAGTACCACAGAGTACCACAGAGTATAAGTCTATGATTTTTTAAACGATCTTTGATTTTATAGCCTGATTTCAGTATCATGACTCTTTTCAATTAAAATTATAGGAAATTAATCTGATGGGCCAAGTTCAAATACCAGTCAAAATCACCAATGCTATAGATGAAGGCATGGTGCGTAGTGGACAATGGGACAACAGTAAAGTATAACGGATGCGAGCGAAGCGCGTTGTGTGGCTTCATCCTCGGATTGAGCATTATTGACGAACCTATATATATTAATATGCCTAGCATTGAACAGTTGATTCAAAGTAATACGATGCATTCTTGTTATGCGCTAGTTTATACACCTAAACGCGAACAGAGTCGCAATCGTTTTCCTGATTTGTGTGTGTTTAAAATGGAATCTGAACAGGCGGCTAAAATGGCCGCTCAACCCGACAAAAATCTTTATCCGGCATTGATTCGTGGGCCTTCAAGATCGTCGGAAGGGGTTATGTTGTATTATTTATTAGAATGGTTGGATTGATATTTTAGGAGAATCAGGGGAATGGTGGGCAACAAAAAACCGTTGCCTGCCCCCTACAGACTGATTTGAATATTTAGTACAGCGGATTTTCGGATTGTTCGGATTGATGAGAGGGACTGTTTCCATTTATTGGGGTAGAAACGTAGAAACGTGATTAGAGACGCGAGGCATGAGACGCGAGGCATCGCGTCTCTACAAATAAAGGAGATTAACGCAAGTGAATAAAACGATTTTGAGTTATCTGTTGATGTTGTTAATGGCTTTTCTTTCTCTAGGCAATGTTTACGCTGTGTCTAAGCGAAACGCGCTGGAAAGGGGGCCTCTTTCTAATAGCCAAGATGAGCAGCAAGCGGCCTTTTTGCTTTTGGATATCGAGAAACTGGATGATGTGATGGGTGTGACTGATGTGGATGAAACGGGCCACACTTTAAGCTATCGTTATCGTCGTTTGGATGAGGTGGTTGATCACATCACGCGGCAGACGAATGATGATCATCATGGGCATGGGGAGGATTATCATCTTTGGCGGGAATATTTGCGTCAGCCTCATCCGACGGTAGAAACGTTTCAATATTTCTTTGCACAAGCGGCTCTTGAATTTGGGGTACCGGTTGAGATTCTGGAAGCGATTGCTTTTGTCGAAACCAATTGGACGCAAATCGGGCCTTCTATTGATCGCGGTTGGGGTGTTTTGCATTTGGTTCAAAATAATTATGCGGATACTTTAAATGAGGCTGCGACTTTACTGGATATTGCGCCACAACGTTTGAAAGAGGATGCGCGGGAAAATATTCGCGGCGGGGCCGCTTTGATCGCGCACTACGCGGGTGAACAACGTCATAGTTGGACTGATCATGGCGATTGGTTTGAGGCCGTTAAGCGGTTTACGGGTTTAATCAGTGATGATCTGCGTGAAATGCACGCTTTACGCTATTATGATGTTCTCAAAACGGGGGCTGAATCACAAACGTTGTGGGGAGAGACGATCACGCTTAAAAGTCATCCCGAAGTTGTATTGACTCGTCAACGGGTGAATCAGGCCCGGAAAACGACCAGAAGTACAGACTATGCGCCGGCACTTTCTAAGTTGACGACGTGCAATTTCAGTTCAAGAAGTAGTCGTACTATTGATACTTGGGTGAATCACTGGATTGGGGAAGGCACTTATGCGGGCGCGATTTCGTGGTTTCAGAACTGTAATGCGAAAGTCAGTGCCCATTTTATCATCTCTTCCAATGGCGAAATCAGTCAATTAGTGCCGGTTAAAGATATTGCTTGGCATGCCGGTGTTTGGAGCTACAATCAACGTTCTATTGGCGTTGAACATGAAGTGACTGTTTCTAATCCCAAGGGATGGAATACGACTTGGACTACGCCTCTGCTGAAATCTTCGGCTAAAATGGCCCGCTATTTTGCGGATAAATATAGTATACCGAAAACCCGTTCCACAACGCCTGGCATTTTAGGGCACAATGAAATCAAAACGACTACCTGTCCAGGTACTTTACCTTGGGATGAATGGATGCTCTATTTCAATGGAGGCGTTGCAGTCAAACTGCATTCCGCAATCACGATTAAACCTAACCCGATTGTTCAAGGTTCGCCCGTCACTGTCAGTGTTGGTATTACGAATTTGGGAACAGAGGCTTTTAATGGCAATATTGCGGCTGCGCTTCATTCAAGTTCAGGCGCGTTTTTGGGGGATATTGAACGTCGGGATGGTGAGACAATCGCTTCTCAAGGAACGAATCAATACACTTTCCAAAAAGACGCTATCACGTCAGAACCGGGTGAGTATCAACTCCAAATTAAATACGAATCATCTGCCGCTGACATCAGTTGGGGTGTGATTCCGGATGGCGCGTATCAAAACCCGATAACGGTTGAAGTCGTTAAGCCTATAACGATACCCAGCGAGGCGTATTCATGGACGGGTAATGGTTCCCTGATCAGTTATCATGGACATCATCGCAGAATACTGAAAGAAGGGGATTATCCTTTTGGGATCACACAGGATGTGACTGTACTCCATCCGGAATTAGCGAAACCTATCGCTTTTTTCCAGTGGCATGCCGATAAACAACATTGCAATCGTTTAGAAATCAGCACTGATGCCGCTTCGGCATCGCCAGTGGATATCACATTCGGTCAATGGAATACCAGAACTGAGGATGTGATTTTCCAGAACGTCACTTTGCCCTTTGTCATCGGTGAAAAGAACACGGGTTTCAATTTTGGCGAGAGTGATAATAATTGGTATGTTTTAAGTGTGGCTTTTAAAAAAGCGGTTTCTGAAAAAAGCAAGTTATATGCGAAATGTACCACGCAGCCGACAGGCAAAAATTACGATAAAAAGGGCCCGCATCCGATTATTTTAGAAGGGGGTTATCAATGGAATGGTACAGCTTCCATTTTGAGCCATAGATTTCGTAATCGGTACAATGATGTGAAAGAGAATGATTGGCCCTTTGGTGTTTTTGAAGATGTGGCAGTCATCCACCCTTCTTCTGAGAAACAGGCGGTGTTTTTCCAATGGCATATTTCAGAACGTTGTCAGCGACTTACGCTTGAAACGAGTCATCCGAGTAAGCCACAAGTGACGCTTTTAGCCAAAGCTTGGGGTAGCCGTCAGCTCAAAACGCTTAACACCACTTTACCCGCCACTTTTTCGGCTGCCAATATTGGTATGACTTCAAATTATGGGAGTTGGGCAGTCATTCAAGTTGGATTTGATCAGCCCGCCAGTGAGATATTTGATGTGTATGCCAGTTGTTTAGGGGATTAATGATATTGAATGGTGGGCAAGCGGGCAATACGATTTTGGGTGTTTTTGAAATCATGGCGGCCCGCTTACCCACCCTACATTGATCTAAAATTATAGATGATAAGGCGTTGTTTATGAACTTATCAGAGAGTGTAGAAAAACAACAGCAAAATACTCTAAAAGTTGTCAGGGCCAGTATGGCTATTTTTTTCAACTAGTGCAGGAAAGCAGAAATATCGAGACCACCCAGCCACCCAGCCACCCAGCCAACAGCTAAAGCAGTTGTCTAAAAGCTTAAGTCACCTAAAGGTGACTACCTCCCCACAATCGTATTTATTAGCATCATTCTTATAATTAAATTGTGGCGTACTATTCACAATTATAATTTGCGCTTTTTTGGAAGTATAAATCCATTTAAAGTTGCTCGTTTTAGCAAAAACGTGCAGCATGTTAGTCACCTTTAGGTGACTTGAGCTTTTAGACAACTGCT
>QNEL01000052.1 GCA_003645185.1 Candidatus Parabeggiatoa sp. nov. 3 | reverse complement strand
TTGATTTGAATAATATAATTGGTGGGCAACAAAAACACGTTACCCACCCTACAATTATTTGATTTGAATAATATAATTGGTGGGCAACAAAAACACGTTACCCACCCTACAATTATTTGATTTTAATAATATAATTGGTGGGCAACAAAAACACGTTACCCACCCTACAATTATTTGATTTTGATAACTGATATGTGGTCTTATATTTTTCGTAATTTGTTACAACGTTGTGTATTGTTATTTATAGTTTCCGTGATCGCGCATTCGATAGTTCATCTTGCGCCAGGGGAACCGAGCGAGGTTGATCCATCGAATCCTCGTATGCAGCCTGAAGATATCGCTAAAATCAGGGCAGCTTTTCACCTAGATGATCCGCTCCATAAACAGTATTTCTATTGGATGCGCGATCTCTTAACAGGAGAATTAAAATCCTTTAAAGATAGTCAGCCCGTGTTGCCCAAGATTTGGGATCGTTTTATGAATTCACTCCCCTTATTTATTCTGGCCACCCTGATTGTCTGGACGCTCGCGTTTCCAACGGGTATTCATGCCGCAGTTCGGCGAGGATCATTTTATGATCGCGGTTCAACCTTTATCGCTTACGCCCTGATTTCGATACCCGGCTTTTTTCTATCCTATTTGATGATTCTATGGGTAGTGGATATATTTGGCGTACCCGTTATTGGGATGCGAACATTTGGAATGGAAGACGCGAGTCCGTTTTTTCAAAGCATGGATCGCATCTGGCATCTCGTCATTCCCTCCCTGATGTCAGCCCTTGCCGGCATTGCCGTACTCTCCCGCTATGTGCGTTCCCAAATGTTAGAAGTCATCAGTCAAGATTACGTGCGAACCGCACGCGCCAAAGGGCTTGACGAAGACACCGTGATTTATCGCCACGCGCTGAGCAATGCCCTTTTGCCTTTTGTCACCTTATTTGGATTCTTATTACCCGGTTTAATTGGCGGTTCCGTGATTTTTGAATACATTTTTGCTTGGCCCGGATTAGGGCGGCTAGGTTACGAAGCGATTTTATCTCGCGATTTTCCCGTGATTTTAACCATTAATTTTATTGCCGCCGCCCTCACACTGGCAGGGACTTTTTTATCTGATCTGCTTTACGCCGTCGTTGATCCGCGCATTCGGTTAGAATAGTTTTGTAGGGGCAATCCCTTGTGGTTGCCCTTTTGTGATTGCCCTTTATTCTTATGTTTGCCCTTTATCCTGTTGAAAAAGGCAAATTGAGAAAATTGGGTATCAGTTTTGAAGTGTGTTGCTGGTATTGCTCATACACTTCACCTAAATCCGCTACCATATTCTTCTCCTCAAAATGGATACCAATGAATATATAAACAGTAAAACCTATCGCCAAAATCAAGTGCCCCACGCTCATCGTAGGGCTTGCCCAAAGGCTAATGATCGCGCCCAACATAATCGGATGTCGAATATATTTGTAAATGGAAACCACCTGAAAGGGTAGAGACGTATAGGGCTTGTCATGCCAATATAACTCAATCTGTCGTAACCCAATCAAATCATTTGAATTAATCAAAGAAGTCGCAAACCATGAAAATAACCAGCCAAACCAGAACAATCCGAATAACGCCCAATAGCCGATAGGATTTTCGACATGCCAAATCACAGCCGGTAACGGCTGCCATTGCCAAATCAACAAAATTAACGCCAGAGTGGAAATCAACACATAAGTACTTCGTTCCAGATGATTCGGAACGATTTTCATCCACCATTGTTTGAATTGAGGCCTAGCCATCACAGAATGTTGGAGGCCAAAAAGACTGATTAACACCAGATTAACCACAAGTGCTTGTGCAAAAGCCACTTCAGAACCCAAATCAATCAGCTTGGGTTCAAATAGAGGGCTAATAAATACAACCATGTATAGCATAGTGGCGTTAAACAGTAATACACAAAATACGCCATACAAAAAAGCGAACCCTTTTTTCATCAGACACACCTGGTTTGTAGTTGCGATTTATCAAGAAAAGAATAACGCTAAAGACGCTAAAGACGCTAAAGACGCTAAAGACGCTAAAGATGTTAGGTAAAAAGATAAATGTCTCTTGCGTCTCTTGCGTTTATTTATTTTATCTCAGCGAAAGCGAAATGAGTTACATCTGATTAAACTAAACAATGCTCAAAATTGCAGGAAAACCAAAATAATTCTAAAATAGAATCATCATATCAAATCAAAAAGGTATTAATCAATAATGGATGTTCAATCAGAAACGCCACTTCAAGAATTTTGGCGACTTTTCAAAAAAGACAAGTTAGCCTTGTTCGGTGGAATCGTTTTACTCTTACTGATTATCGCGGCCATTGCTGGAAAAGCCCTGACGGAATGGACAATCATTTTCGATCCGGCAACCGTTAGATTGATCGATAAATTCTTACCCCCCTTATCTTTTGCTTCCGCACACATTCCAACGGAAGATATACCCCGTTTTGGGATTTACCTATTGGGCACTGATGAATTAGGGCGCGATGTCTTTGCCAGAATGCTACAAGGTTCTTTCGTCTCCCTTTCTATTGGCTTCGTGGCCGTGGGCATATCCACTTTCATCGGTATTTTGCTTGGCGGCTTAGCCGGTTTTTATGGCAACCTCCGTCTCGGATTCATTACTGTCGATACGCTCATTATGCGTTTTACCGATGTCATGTTATGCTTTCCAACCTTTTTTTTAATCCTCACCGTTGTCGCCCTGCTACCCGCCAGCATCTACAATATTATGATCATTATCGGTATAACCAGTTGGATGGGAACAACCCGCTTTGTACGGGCAGAATTTCTCACACTACGAGAACAAGATTTTGTCGTTGCTGCCAAAGCAGTCGGCTTACCAGAATGGCGTATTATTTTCAGACACATGGTACCTAACGCGATGGCACCCGTTTTAGTGTCAGCGATTATTGGCGTTGCCAGTGCTATTTTAACAGAATCCGCTTTAAGTTTTCTCGGATTTGGCGTACAACCGCCTTATGCTACTTGGGGCAATATTCTGGCGGATGGTAAAAATTTCATTTTCGATGCGCCGTGGCTTTTTTTCATGCCGGGCATAGCTATCTTGATTATCGTACTCGCCTTCAATCTCGTCGGTGAAGGTATGCGTGAGGCCCTTAATCCCAAGTTGCGGAGGCGTTAAATGAACTCTCAAAACGATTGTGTGTTAGAAGTCGATGATCTCCACGTCTCCTTTTTTAGCGATCAAGGAGAATTACGTGTTGTACAAAACGTCGGCTTTAATATCTGTCCAGGTGAAACGGTAGCCTTAGTCGGCGAATCAGGATGTGGTAAATCCGTAACGGCACTGGCTATCATGAATTTGATCGATGAACCGGGTCGTATTGTGCAGGGCAATATCCAACTCCAAGGGCAAGAACTCGCTCGTCTTTGTGAGTTAGAATGTCAGCATATTCGAGGCCGTCGCATCGGCATGATTTTTCAAGAACCCATGACTTCCCTTAACCCCGTTTTCACCATTGGCAATCAAATTGCAGAAGTATTGACACACCATTTTAAAATGCCAGAACGCGAAGCCCGCTTAGAAGTGATTGGTTTATTAGAAAAAGTCGGTATTTCCTCACCGCGCAAGCGACTTGATCAATATCCCCACGAGCTATCAGGCGGCATGAAACAGCGCGTCATGATTGCAATGGCTTTAGCGTGCCAACCTGATCTCTTGATAGCCGACGAACCGACAACGGCCTTAGATGTGACGATACAGGCCCAAATTCTACGTCTTCTGAAACAACTCCAAGATGATATGGGCATGGCTATCTTATTGATTACACACAATTTAGGCGTAGTCGCCCATTTTGCCCAACGAGTGATTGTGATGTACGCCGGAGGAATTGCCGAACAGGCAGAAGTGCGCCATCTGTTCAAAAATCCCCTGCATCCCTACACAAAAGCGTTATTAAAAGCCTTGCCGATACCGGGACAACGAGATGAACGATTGGCCTCTATCCAAGGCACTGTGCCCATGCCGCTTGATTATCCAACCGGATGTCGTTTTTGCACCCGCTGTCCGCAGGTGATGGCGCATTGTTCGCAAGATATTCCCCAGTTGAAAGAGCAAGAACAAGAACATCATGTTGCGTGTTGGCTTTATGATAAATATACTTAGCATCATTACAAAATTATTATTGTTTTGTAAGCGCAAGGGGCAACCACAAGGGATTGCCCCTACGAACCGCCCGTAGGGGCAATCCCTTGTGGTTGCCCCTCTTGCTGTTGGCTTAAAAAAATCCGTTTATTCCGTTAATCCGCTGTACTATCTAAGTATCAATGAATAAAAAAAATCCATGAACACACCCCAAATCCTCCCCCTTCTCTCCGTTAAGCATCTGAAGATGCATTTTCCGGTGCGAAGTGGTTTTTTGTCGCGTATTTCGGCTTGGGTAAAAGCCGTTGATGATATCTCTTTTGATATCTACCCAGGAGAAACGCTTGGCTTAGTCGGTGAATCAGGTTGCGGTAAGACAACTGCGGGCCGCGCTTTACTTCGCCTAATCGAACCCACTGCTGGCAATATTTTCTTTGAAGGCAATGATATTTTGAAAATGGGCGCGACTGAACTCCGATCCATGCGCCGCTGGATGCAAATTATTTTTCAGGATCCCTATAGCTCCCTGAATCCACGCATGACAGTGGGTAATATTGTAGGCGAAGCCTTGAAGGTTCACGGTATTGTGACAGCGGAACATTTAGATTCCCGTATTAAAGAATTGCTTGATCGCGTCGGCCTGTCGCCCTCCTACCGCACACGTTATCCGCATGAATTTTCCGGCGGGCAACGCCAACGCATTGGTATTGCACGAGCACTCGCACTTAATCCAAGCTTTATCGTCTGTGATGAAGCCGTATCGGCGCTAGATGTTTCTATTCAAGCACAAATCATTAACCTACTGCGCGATTTGCAATCGGAATACCATTTAGCCTATTTGTTTATTTCCCACGATCTCAACGTCGTGCAACATATCGCAAATCGGGTAGCCGTCATGTATTTAGGCAGAATAGTCGAAATAGCGCCAGCTAAAAAGCTATTTGAATCACCCAAACATCCTTATACACAAGCCCTGATAAGCGCCAATCCTATTCCCGATCCAGATATCACGCATAACGTAACCATTCTGGAAGGCGATGTGCCCTCCCCATTGAATCCACCCACAGGTTGTCACTTTCACACACGTTGTCCAGATGTCATGGAAAAATGTAAGGTTATGGAACCTACCCCCCTTGAAATCGGAACAGATCAGGAAAAACAATTAGTGTGGTGTCATCTTCATACTTGAAAATCTTGTATGATAGAACGCAGATTGTCATGATTGAACTGATTTACGCAGATTAAAATCAGCGTAGATCATGATAATCAGTCAAATCAGCGTTCTATTCTTAAATCAGCGTAGATCATGACAATCAGTCAAATCTGCGTTCTATTCTTAAATCAGCGCAAATCATGACAATCAGTCAAATCTGCGTTCTATTCTTAAATCAGCGCAAATCATGACAATCAGTCAAATCTGCGTTCTATCAAAATAAATTGATAACTGATAACTGATAACTGATAACTGAACCCACTTGATTTTAGAATGTAAATAGACTATATAATAATAACTCATCATAAAACGAGGTTAAACAACATGCCCAAATTTGTTTTCAGCTTATTATTTTTATTAAGCCTCACCCAAACCCTCTGCGCGGCGACGGCTGATTTAAAGTTTGAAGGATTAAAGCCCTATTACTATGTCGGTGAATCTATCCAATTCGATTTACAAGAAAACTTAAAGACATCTTCGCGTTTCCACAAAGTGGATTTATGGGTAGCCGTTGAATTACCCAGCCAGGATTTGTTGTTTAGAACACCCCAAGCCTTCACGCCCTTTAGCCCCATACCCCAAGCCTTTAGAACCACTTTAGACAGCACCGTTAATCGACATCGGGTTTTGGAATTTGAAGTGCAACCCGGTTATGGGGGGGATTATACTTTCTATGCCGTCTACGTCGAAGAAGGTAAAAGTCTTATCACGGATAATTTCAATTTCACTGTCCTTCGCTCGAATGTGGCTAGAGCATCGACCACTTTAAGCAATCGCGTCTTAGAACCAAACGGGCCGGATATCACTCCCCCTCCCCCGCCAATCGAAACTAAACTACCCGCTCCGAATCCGTTCACTGCTGTAGCCGGGGATAGTCAAATCACGCTGTCTTGGCAACCGGTAACGGGTGCGGCTTCTTATACCGTTGATTGGCGAGAACCGGATGGCAGTGATCGCAATCTCTCCCTTTCCAGCACAAGCTATCAACATACCGGACTGATTAACGGGGCGACTTATACTTATTGGATCACCGGCGTGAGTGTCACGGGGCTTGAAGGCAATCCCTCAATAACGGTTGTGGCTATCCCAAAGGCCGCAGAAAGGCCGCCAGCCGCACCAACCCATTTATCAGCCGAAGCCGCAGACAGTCAAGTCGTACTTAATTGGCCAGCCGTCAGCGGAGCCGTTTCTTACAACATCAACTGGCAAATCGCCGGAGGCGCAGTACAAAGCGTGCCAGCCACGACAACGGCTTACGTGCATACGGGCCTCCAAAACAACCTGAACTATACTTACTGGGTAACGGCCGTCAGTGCCACCGGATTAGCCAGTTCCCCCTCAATAACAGTTGTCGCCACCCCACAAGCACCCCCTCCCCCTCCACCTGCCGTATTAGCCGCCGGCGAAAGTTTTCGTGATACCCTGAAAGATGGCAATTTATGCCCAGAAATGGTGGTGATTCCGGCGGGTACTTTTAGAATGGGGGATATTCAAGGTGGGGGTTGGAATGATGAGTTGCCCGTACATCAGGTGTCTGTGGCGCGTTTTGCGATGGGCCGCTATGAAGTGACGGTGGGAGAATTTCGTCTGTTTGTCGATGCGACGGGTTATCAAACGGAAGCGGAAAAGGGAAAAGGTTGTGTTGTCTATCGAGATGGTCTTTGGCAATATGTGAAAGAGGCCAACTGGCGTAATGCGTCTTTTACTCAAACCGATAATCATCCGGTTACCTGTGTTTCTTGGCATGATGCCACTGCTTACCTAGACTGGTTATCGGAACAAACAGGAAAACCATATCGTTTACCAACGGAGGCGGAATGGGAATATGCCGCCCGTGCTGGAACAGAAACAAAGTATTGGTGGGGAAATGAGATCGGAACAAACCTTGCGAATTGTTATAGCAGTGGCAGTGAATGGAGTGGTAAACAAACTGCCCCAGTCGGTTCTTTTCAAGCCAATCCCTTTGGATTATATGACACCGTAGGCAACCTGTGGGAATGGTGTGCCGATCCTTGGCATAGTAATTATCAAGGGGCACCGACTGATGGCCGTATTTGGGATCGTTCTGATACAAGTTTGCGACTGCTTCGTGGCGGCTCGTTCGACAACGTCCCGGAGAACTGTCGTGCTGCCAACCGTGTCAGGGTCTCGTCGGACAGCCACAGCAGGGGCAGGGGTTTTCGTGGTTGCGCGGACGTTACACTGTAACCTTTTGATTTTTAGCACTTTACACTGGTTTTTTTTACTCTTTTACTCTTTTTAAAGGGTTTGATTTGCTAAAGTGCTATTTATTGGAGGTGAAGTGTTTTAGTCTGCGCTATGCCACTATTTTTGATGTGAGGGGGTTTGCGGCCCGCGCCCTGCGCGGGCCGCGATTTTTTTTTTTGAGTTTTGAGGCGTTTAGTACAGCGGATCAGGGGATTGATCGGATTGATGAGTGGGTAGGTTTTTATTTATTGGGGTAGCAGATATGGTTAGAGACGCGAAGATTAGAGGCGCAGATTAGAGACGCGAAGCATCGCGTCTCTACGATTCCGTTAAAATACCTCACAACCAATCCGTTCAATCCCCTGATCCGTTGTACTTGATAACGATTAATTCATAAAGTTTAATTTAGGATAAGCGGGATAATAATGCAATATTATCATTTTGAAATTGTGATTGAAAAAGAACCCGAAGATGAAGGCTACTTTGCTTACAGTCCGACTTTACCGGGTTGCTTTAGCAATGGCAAAACCATTGAAGAAACTAAACGAAATATTCGAGAAGCCATTACGCAACATTTAGACTCTCTGCGTTCTCATCGTCAAGTCATTCCTCAACAGGAAAAATTATTTCATGTAGAAGAACTCACGGTGGGAGTACCCTAATGCCTAGAATGCCACAAGTCACCGCTTTTGAACTCATACGATTTTTGAAAGCCCAAGGATTTATCGAAGATCGTCAATCTGGTAGCCACTTAACCTTGTGGAAAGCCGCCAACAATATTTCTGTGACAGTGCCTATTCATAGTGGTTGTGATATAGGACGAGGATTAGCCGTTCGTATTCTCAAAGATGCCGGTTTTTCGGTTGAAGATTATTTGCGTTGGCGATAAATGACGATGGCGAGCCCTGCACTTTTCGTTCCAAATTTATTTTGCGGCTTTTCGTACAAGGATAGAAGAAACTGAAAACCTTGTTGGCAACTTTAGTGCAATCTGAAGATTTGACGACTTTTAAAAACGTTATGGATAATCTATAAAAGGAAATGTTTGATTATAAGGGTTGAAAAAGGAGGGCGAACACGTAGGTTCGCCCCTACAAATCGTGCGAACGCTAGTCTAAAAACATTGAGAATATGAATGAGAAAATCATTATCAAAAATTTTGGGCCACTTAAACAGCTTGAATTAGATTTAAAAGAAATCATGGTTTTTATTGGCCCTCAAGCAAGTGGTAAATCAACCATTGCTAAGTTAATCCATTTTTTTAAATATGTGACATCCGTTTCGTGTTCAAATACTCGGCCTGAAAACGTATTGTCAATTTTTAATAAATTATTTGGCGAACATTATTTGCGCCAGAATCCAAACGCTGAAATCGACTATTTGAGTCATTGCCAGATCACGATTAAAAAGGGCACGATACGTTATGAACAGTTATCTCAATCAAACTCTAAAACCACGCTGATTCCAGCAGGGCGTGCGGTTTATTCGTTAATCTCCGAGTCGTTGTTTAGTCTCACGTCAGAGGCGATTAGTATCGATCCCATGATCTTAAATTTTGGGCGAGACATTGAATTATCCAGAAAAAAAATAGCTCATCTTTTAAGTGAAGAAAGCGCGTTAGCGCCTCTTTTAAGTGATATTCTGAAAGGCCATTTTAAATATGTCAATGGTGAAAATCGCATTTATTTTGAAGAAAATCAGTATATTACACTGGATAGGGCTTCTTCAGGCCAACAAGAAGTGCTGCCTTTGATACTCATTTTGATGGATGTTTTTTATTCAAAGCAGCTTAATTTTGTCACCATTGAAGAACCCGAAGCCCATTTATATCCCTATTCTCAATATAAATTAATTGACTTGATCAGCCGGGTGCATCATTGTCATGTTGATAAAAATCGTTTTATCGTTACGACGCATAGCCCCTATATTTTAACCGCTTTTAACAATTTTCTGTTTTCATATCGGGTTGCCCAAGTCAGTGAATCTGCTCAAGTCAAAGTCAAAACCGTCATACCAGAAGCGAGTTGGCTCAATCCTAAGCAACTGGCTGCTTACTCTGTGAGGGAAGGGAGGGCTGAATCTATTTTGAATGAATCGACAGGATTGATTGCTGATAATGAGATTGATGAAGTGAGTGAAGACATCGCTGGAGACTTTGATGCGCTTTTAGAGATTTATCGAGCTTTTAAACATGAAAATGGATAAGACATTACGGGCTATTTTTACCCAAATTGAAGACAATCACTGTTTGGAAACCATTTCAGACAGTGAATTTGAGATTTATGACAGTGGAGAAGAGCAGAGATGTTTTATTCTCAGCGATGAAAGCATTTCAAGCGGTACTCAACTTTTTAAAGTGATCAACCACAATAATCAAAACATCCGATTCTTAGCGGTTGATAAATGTTTGTTTTTTGATGGCGATAAATTTAAACGCTGTGATTGCTTGCTTTACAATGAAGACTATTTGTGTTTTGTCGAACTCAAAAAAGTTGATACAACACGAAATAGAAATAGTGCGAAGAAAACGGCTAGGGCACAGCTTTATTCAACGATTAGGATATTTAAAGAGAAAATGGATTTTGAAAATCGGATTGTAGAAGCTTACTTATGTGTGGGTTACAAACCCACTAATCCGGCAACCTTGGCTTCTAGTCAAAGTGCAAAGGTGGCATTTGAAGACTTAAAAGCGAGATTGTATAACGGATGTCAAAAACGTTTTTAACATCGTCATGACTTCGTTTTCAGAGTGCCATAGAGAATAAGTCTTTGATTTATCATTAAATTATCAAAATTTCACCACTCTCAACCCCAATCATTAGAGTCAATTTCTGTGTTATCTTTTAAACTGATAATGGGATAGAACAATGGTGGGCTTCCGTGCGGTGAAATGGCACGTCATTGCCCGATACGTTTATTCCCAAAACCCTCAACTGAAAACCAGATTTATTAGACATATCCAAAAAATAAATTATCCTAGTTGGTGTAGGGTGGGTAACGGGTTTTTGTTGCCCACCATTCTGATTTTTGCCTCTCAAAAAATCAGCGCCAATCATGCCGCAAAATAAATTTGGAACGATAATGATTTGTACTTCATTCAATCGTGAAACGCTATAAATGCGGCCCTAACAGTTTCTTGATAAATCTTTCTTCTGTTTGCCCTTCAAATATCAAAGCGACCTATATTATCTCTGGCGATCATGACATACCAACGAAAAAACTTGCCAAAACACTTGGCATCGATCACTATTTTGCCGAAACCTTGCCAGAAGACAAGGCGGGTATCATTAAGCAGATCATGTTCTTCTCGAAACATTTTTACCTTGGAGTCAATACAATGATGTATTGGGATGATGTTTTAAAAACTATCATGGTGGGCACTCGTAACGGTGGCAAAATTCAATTTCAAAATGCGGCACTTCAGCAATTCAGTCAGCACAGTTCAGCCCTGTCACCTGAACGACAATTACTCAACAATATCACGGGTTATAGTTTTTGGTTACGCGCTGGCACTGAGCTGGGCACCTTGCCCGGCTCCGCGTCTGCTCATGCCGATTTATCGCAAGCCGAAACGCTAAAGCCTTCAACCCAAACCCAAATTGAGTTAGGACGACAACTGATTAAGCTAGAAAATACGTCGTTAATCCTAGCGTATTTACAGGCATTGGGCCAAGCCAAAATCAGTCTGGGCAATAGCTTATTGCCCGATCTCATGGAACTCGCCAAATCCAATGAACAAATCGCTTTTTATCTCGTCAACTGCCTGAGTGAAAACGCTAAACAAAGTGCTCGCTTGTTAGCCCGCTATCAAGCCTTGATCAGTGATGTGCCAGAAGATATTTGGCATCATGGCACCAATAAGCAGCGCGAATATTTTTTTATTGAACAGGTTAAACGTGATCAGGTGCAAGCGCAAGCAACATTAGCCTCAACTTGGGCCACGGAAAAGGCCGCAGATAAACTGGTTTTTCTAAAAGCCTTGGCCGAATATAGTCCACAAGTCAATGCTGACTTTCTGTATCCGTATTTGGGCGATAAAAGCCAACTCGTCAACGAACAAATTGCGGCAATGCTTTCACAACAACACTATCCCAAATATTATGAATGGGCTTATTCCATTTTATTGCCCATTTTGGCAATTGAAAAACAAAAGCTACGTCGCGACAAACTCAAGTTTAATTTGCCAGAACAATTTGTCCCCTCATGGAAAAAATTGGGTATTGCAGAAAAACGACCGGCCCATTTAAAAATGGCTAATTCCCTTTATTGGGTAGCCCAATTATTCGCCTTAGTGGCACCCTCTGGTTTGGCAAAAGAACTTGGCTACGAATTAAAAACCTTGCTAACCATGATAAAGGCTTCCGACTATCAACAAGAACTCTTTTATGGCTTGCGATTAGCGGCCTTAAGAACGGCCGATTTAGACTTTTGGGCCTTATACGTTAAAAGTCAGTTGAGCCAAAGTCGTCAATTCCTTAAGGACAATTTTGAGCGTGTTCCCAAAAAAATAGTCACACAAATCCTGCCAGTATTTTTTATCAAAAAAAACTGGGATTATGACTGGTATCGGTTATTGGATTATTTAGCGGAATTACCGGAGAGTACGGCACGCGAACTACTGGCAAACAAACTCTTGTCTTTATTAAAGAATCGCCATGTTTCTCAATACGAAGGCAAAATCATCGCGCAAGCGATTCCAGTCACTTTAAATGACGAATTTAACCAATTTATTCAACAACTTGATAGCAAACTAGAATACAATGCTGGCCTCGACAGCATGATTCAAACTTATCAATTACGCCTTAAAATCCAACAGGAGTTCAAGTCATGAGTGAAGCATTGAGGTTGCCATCCGAGCAACTCTTTCAGGAGGAAATCAAGGCCATAAAAAAACAAGATAGGCGGCAGAAGCCTACTTCATGGCAAATGTCACCTTGGGGGGTTGAAACGTTTTTAATGGGTGAGAAATTAAAAAACGGTTTTAAAGTCACTCCCAAGTACATCGGCAATCGGCGACTTATCCAAATTGCGATAGCCACCTTAGTGACGGATCGTGCGTTACTGTTATACGGTTTACCAGGCACGGCTAAATCTTGGGTAGCCGAAAACATTGCAGCCGCGATTTCCGGTAATTCGCAACTCATCGTACAAGGCACGGCTGGCACGCCCGAAACTGATCTGCGTTTTAATTGGAATTACGCCAAACTTTTACAAGAAGGGCCCTCTCGGCAGGCCATTGTGGAAAGTCCCATTATGCGTGCTATGGAAAGCGGAAAAATCGCACGGGTTGAAGAACTGACGCGCATTCCAGCAGAAGTGCAAGATACTTTAATCACCATGCTATCGGAAAAAAATATTAGCATACCTGATTTGGATACCTACGTTTTAGCGCAAAAAGGGTTTAATTTAATCGCAACCGCCAATAATCGTGATAAAGGGATAAACGAGTTTTCCAGTGCATTGAAACGCCGTTTTAATACGGTGATCTTGCCATTACCCAGTACGCTTGAAGAAGAAGTTTCTATCGTGCAAAAACGGGTACAGGATTTTGGGGTTTTGCTTGAATTGCCGGAAGTGCCTGATTCCGTACAAGAAATTCAACGGGTTGTCACCGTTTTTCGTGAGCTACGCAATGCGAAAACCTTGGATGGTAAAGAAAAATTAAAATCGCCCAGCGCAACCCTAAGCCCAGCGGAAGCCATTTCAGTCATCAACAACGGTATAGCCTTATCCGTTCATTTTGGTGACGGCGACTTAAAAGCGCATGACATTGCTTCCTCCCTTGTCGGTGCCATCGTAAAAGACCCAGAAAAAGACCCTATTGTTTGGAATGAATATCTTGATACCGTGATCAAAGGCCGTAAAAAATGGTCTGATTTATATCGAGCTTGTAAGGAAATCAGCTAATCATAACGCAAGAGACGCAAGAGACGCTTCGATTTCTCTTGACAGACGAGTACCTTTAGCGCCTTTAGCGTCTTTAGCGTCTTTAGTGTTTAGATCGATTTTAATCGCAACCGAAGCAGACGATTCGTTATTTTGATGTCATATTTATATTGAGTTTGTAAGGAAATCAGCTTATGATTTTAGATGATCGTGTCTATTTACTGGGTATACGTCACCATGGCCCGGGTTCTGCCATTAGCGTCAACAATGCCTTGGCAGAAATTCAGCCAGAGGTGATTTTATTAGAAGGGCCGCCGGAATTGGAACCAATATTGGATTGGTTAAGTCATGAGGAGATGACATTGCCAGTAGCGGCTTTATTATACGATAAAAAAGAAGTGGCTCATTCTGTACTCTATCCTTTTGCGGATTATTCACCAGAATTGCAAGCGATACGCTATGCTAAAAGCGTCAATATTCCGGTGCAAATGTTTGACTTACCGGCCGCTCATTCCATCGCGCAAAAGTTTGCTGAAGACGAAACGCCACAAGCCGCTGATATCCGCTGCGAAGAGCCAATCCATTTATTAGCCAACGCAGCGGGTTTTGAAGACAGTGAAGCGTGGTGGAACTTTGTCGTTGAACAGAGAGAAAACGATTTAGCTATTTTTGTCGCGATAGCGGAAGCCATGACGGCTGTGCGTGAAGCCGTGGAAGCCGATCAGCCGGAAAGCCAAGAGACTTATGTTCGTGAAGCTTGGATGCGTAAAATATTACGTCAAACCCTGAATCAGTATGAAGGATCGATAGCGGTGATTTGTGGTGCTTGGCACGTTCCCGCGTTAATGAAAAAAGTGAAAGTCACACAGGATAATGCGCTAATAAAAGGTTTGGCCAAATGTGCTATTCAGAGCACTTGGATACCGTGGACTAACGAGCGTTTAACTTTTCGCAGTGGTTATGGTGCGGGTATAAACTATCCTGGTTGGTATGAACATATTTGGCACTATTCTCATCATAATCAATCACTTAGTGAAATTTGGTTAGCGAAAGTCGCTCATTTATTACGTGAGGAAGGGGTAGATGTTTCGACGGCGAGTTTGATTGAAGCGGTTCGGTTGGCCGACACGCTGGCTACGATACGGGGATTCCAAGCCCCGGCTATTGAAGAATTTAACGAAGCCATTACCACTACCTTTTGTTTTGGTGATGATATTTATTTAAAGTTAATCAGGAAAAAATTATTAATTGGTAATCGTATAGGTAAAGTGCCACTTGATGCGCCAAAAATGGCTTTACAACAAGATTTTGAGCAACAACTCAAAATGCTCAGACTGAAGGTGTCAACGGATGAGAAAGAGTTGCTCTTGGATTTACGCAAAGAACTCCATGTCAAACGCTCGATATTTTTTCATCGTTTAAAATTATTGGGGCTCAAATTCGCGATTAAAAATCCGGCCATTAGCGGTAAAGGCACCTTTAAAGAAGCTTGGAAACTCAAATGGGAACCTGAGTTTGCTATCGATATTGTTAATGCGAGTACCTTTGGTAATTCGATATTGAGTGCGGCCACGCAAAAAACCATACAAGCCTTGGAAAGTCACCAGAATATCGACTATATCATTGATTTATTGACTGATTTACTCTTTGCTGAGTTACCTTCTGTCATTCAAAAAGCGATGCTGACATTGCAAGAGATTGTCGCGGTAAACGCGGAATTGCAGAGTTTGATGGTTGCCTTGCCGGGTTTGGTGGAAATCAGTCGTTATGGCAATGTCCGTAATACAGAAATAGAACAAGTCAATCATCTGGTTAGAAACATATTACCGAGAATATGTCATCGCTTACCGAGTGCTTGTTATGCGATTGATGAAGAAGCTGCGAAGGATATGGCGAGTCAAATTGAACATTGTGATGGGGCAACGAATACTTTCGCGCAAGCGGAATTATTAGCACTTTGGCAATCAACATTGTCTCAATTATTAGATAATCCTAAAATTCAGGGTTTGATTGGTGGAAAAATCTGTCGCTTATTGATTGATCATCAAGTTATTACGGCAGAAGAGGCGGCAATCCGATTAAGTTATGAATTATCGCAAGGTAATGAGGTTGAACACGAGGCGAATTGGATTCAAGGTTTACTGGAAGGGGCGGGATTATTGTTAATTCATCATGATCGGCTTTGGATGTTGGTTGATGAATGGTTAAGGGGTATTCAAGCTGAGCGATTTCTTGAACTGTTGCCGATCTTAAGGCGTGCGTTTTCTAGTTTTGAGAGTGGCGAAATTAAGCAATTGTTGAGTAAATCGAGTAGTCAGCAATCTCAGCAAGCTAAAGTCAACATGGAACAGGCTTTTAACGCAGAACGGGCGGAGATGGCTTTGGTTCGCGTATCTGAATTATTGGGGATAAGATGAGTACAACGGATGACGGCTCGATAAACGGATTGATCTGTGGCAGTATCTTAGATTCGTTGATTGAACCAAGTTTATAAGTCTAACGGATGACGAAAAGATGAGTAGTCGGATGACGAAGAGTAGTACAACGGATGACGGGGATAAACGGATTGATCTGTGGCAATATCTTAGATTCGTTGATTCAAGCAAGTTTATAAGTAGGTACGCATAAATCTTTTAACATTTTCTGTAGGGTGGGTAGCGTGTTTTTGCTGCCCACCACGCAACGACAAAATGTTAATAAACTTTTGCGTGCCTACTTAAGTCTAACGGATGACGAAAAGATGAGTAGTCGGATGACGAGGAGTAGTACAACGGATGACGGGGATAAACGGATTGATCTGTGGCAGTATCTTAGATTCGTTGATTCAAGCAAGTTTATAAGTCTAACGGATGACGAAAAGATGAGTAGTCGGATGACGATGAGTAGTACAACCGATGACGGGGATAAACGGATTGATCTGTGGCAATATCTTAGATTCCTTGATTGAAGCAAGTCTATAAGTATATACTATCCACTATTTCACGCAAAAGTTGCGCGCAACTTTTGCGTGAACCGGAGATCAGCGAAGCTAAATACAATTTGCGCTTTTGCTGTTAGTCACCACCACCTGACTTTCGCGTTGCGACAACTTTTGAAAGCTGTTGGCTGTGTCTGTAAAAAAGCACAATTTATGACGATGCTAAGTCTAACGGATGACGCAAAGATGAGTGCAACGGATGACGAGCCGATAAACAGATTGAACCGTGGCGAGATTTTTGAGTCAGTGATTGAATCAAACGGAAAAGATAAGTCAGCAATTATAGGCATTTATTATGTCATCATTTGTTGTTATCAAATGCTGCCCTGTTATAATCAATGAATCCAAATCTCACCACAGATCAATCCGTTTCTCCCCGTCATCCGTTCTACTCATCAATAGCAACTACACAATAACAAACAACTACACACTATGTCTCACTTAATTCATCAAGAACTCAGTTATATTGTCCGAGGGGTTTTGTTTGATGTTCACAACAAATTGGGCCCAAGACTCCCTGAAAAAATATATCAAGAAGCAATGACTCACGGGCTAAGAGAACGAGGTATCACATTAGAACCCGAAAAACAATTTGAGGTGATTTACCGAGAGAGATCGGCTGGCACCTTTTATGTTGATCATTGGCTTGAAGGCGGCAAAATGATCCTTGAATTAAAAGTGGCACCTGATATTATGCCTATCCACCAAGCTCAAACGATTTCTTACCTGAAATTGACTGATGCCGATTTAGCGATTATTGCTAATTTCGGTGCTTATTCCTTACAAGCTAAACGCCTACCGAATTTCATCAGGGATAAAAAAGTCGATTTTCAATGGCAACCGAAAACGCGAACGGAAAAGACTTTATATCCAGCACTGCTTGATAGTCTTTTTGAAGCATTGCACCGAGTCCACTTTACGTTAGGCCCAGGGTTTATTCATCGCGTTTATCGAAATGCGGTGATGATTGAATTAGAGTCTCAGGGGATGGCTTATGAGCATATCCGTCAGATTCCATATTACTATAATAATTATTATGTTGGCGTAGAAGAGGCACAACTCTTTCGAGTTGAAAATAAAATTTTGTTGGAGGCGTTTGCAGTGAAATCAATGGATAAGGTGATGGGAATGGTGATGAAAGCACGGATGAGACATTTGGGAATGCGAGTTGGGGTGTTGGCTAATTTTTATGGGGAGCGGTTGGTTGTGGAGACGGTATGAAAGTACAACGGATGACGGGGCGATGAGCAGTACAACGGATGACGTGGATAAACGGATTGATCTGTGGCGAGATTTTAGATTCATTGATTGAACGGAAAAGATAAGTAAGCAATTATAGGCACTTATTATGCCATCAGTTGTTGTTTTCATATGTTGCCCAGTTTAATCAAAAAATCCCTATTATCTTCCAATGCTCAATTCGTTTATCCACGTCATCCGTTGTACTCGTTCCGTCATCCGTTGTACTCCTCACCACGTCATCCGTTGTACTCATCACAAGATCAATCCGTTTATCCACGTCATCCGTTGTACTCGTTCCGTCATCCGCTGTACTCCTCACCACGTCATCCGTTGTACTCATCACAAGATCAATCCGTTTATCCACGTCATCCGTTGTACTCGTTCCGTCATCCGCTGTACTCCTCACCACGTCATCCGTTGTACTCATCTAATCAAAATTAATAGGAATCACTCATGAATGATGCAAACCAATTATTAAATGCCAAAAACTACCAACAACAAGGCCAATTACGCTGGCGATTGGTGCTTGGTGATCCAGACAATTCCCAACCGCCATTGGATGGCGATTTAGCGCAAATGGAGCAAACGCTCACTAAATTATATGGCAATCAAAGCAATCCTAAAGGTGGTTTAGGCGGCAGTAAACCTAAAGTGGCTCGCTGGTTAGGCGATATCCGCAAATATTTTCCATCCAGCGTCGTTAAAATCATGCAAGAAGACGCGATTGAAAAATATAATCTGCAACACCTTCTGATGGAGCCGGAAATTTTACAAACATTGGAGCCAAGTGCTCAATTATTGGCTGACATTATCAGCATGAGTCAAGTTGTGCCCGATGAAACGAAAGAAACGGCACGCGAACTGGTACAAAAAATGGTCAATGATCTGGTAAAACGGCTAAGCGATCCAATGCGACAGGCGATCAGAGGTGCAATCAATCGCTCATTAAAAACGAAACGCCCTAAAGGGGGTGATATCGATTGGCCTTCGACTATCCGGGTTAATCTGAAAAACTATCAGCCTGAACTGAACACCATTATTCCTGAACAACTGATTGGTTTTGGTCGAAAAAGTTCAGCGGTACATCAAGATATCATTTTGTGCATTGATCAAAGTGGCTCAATGGCGACTAGCGTCGTGTATTCCAGCATTTTTGCCGCCGTACTCGCCTCTATTCCAGCCATAGCCACCAAAATGGTTGTCTTTGATACTTCAATCGTCGATCTGACGGAAAAATTACAAGATCCGGTGGATGTCTTGTTTGGTTGTCAGTTAGGGGGGGGTACTGATATCAATCAAGCCGTGTATTATTGTGAACGTTACATCCGTAGCCCGGCTAAAACAACTTTGGTGTTAGTCACCGATTTATACGAAGGCGGCAATGCCAAAGAGCTTGTGAAACGAATTTATAAACTGAAAGAAAGTGATGTCAACGTCATTGTATTACTGGCATTGAGTGATGACGGCGCTCCCTTTTATGATGCGGCACTTGCCCAAACAGTACGCAATCTCAATGTGCCTGTTTTTGCCTGTACGCCTGATCAATTTCCCCAGTTGATCGCCGATGCCATTCAACGTAAAGATAACTACAAGGATTTGGTATAAGCAAGGATAAACCCCAGCATCTTTGCGTGAGATTGGAATGCATGTTATTTTGTGCCTTTACGTTCCAAATTTATTTTGCATTTTGGTAAATATTAGCTTGTTGCTTTACGCCACAATAGCAGATTATCCACAACATATTGCGGCGCGTACTTCGAGCCGATTCATATTCCAATTTGCGGAGAACAAAAAAATGATGACATTGGCAAAAGAAATGACAGTACTCGAACAAGCGAATCAATTGCTTTTGAGTATGAAAAGGGCGGAAAAAGCACAATTACTTCAATGGGTTGTGCGTGATTTAGGAGACACCGCGCCCGGTATTGAGAGCAATCCAAATGTCTGTGGTGGTTCAGCCTGTATTGTTCGTACACGAATACCCGTTTGGGTATTGGAACAGGCGAGACGTTTAGGAACGAGAGAAGCGGATTTGTTACTATGCTATCCAAGCTTACGTGCTGAAGATTTGACCAATGCGTGGGCTTATGTCCGTTCTCACCAAGCTGAAATTGAACAACAAATCCGTGAAAATGAAGAAGATTAAAAATGGCTAAACTTTATGGGGATGAAAATTTTCCACTACCCGTTGTTGAAGAACGTCGTCGGTTAGGACACGATGTAGTCACTATCCAAGACACTGGAAAAGGTAAACAGGGTGTGTCTGACGAGGCCGTTCTGGCATTTGCCATTGCAGAACAGCGGGCGCTGTTCACTATCAATCGCTTTATTCGTCTCCACCGTCTCCAAGCTGAACATGCTGGCATTATTGTTTGTACTTTCGATCCTAACTTTGTCGGACAAGCAATACGTATCCATGAAGCGATTAAATTTAAAGCATCGCTTTTCGATCAATTAATCCGTGTCAATCGCCCTGTGTTGTAGTTTATCCTAAACGTGGTGATACTATTTGCAATGGAATCAATGGATAAGGTGATGGGAATGGTGATGAAAGCACGGATGAGACATTTGGAAATGCAAGTTGGGGTGTTGGCTAATTTTTATGGGAGCGGTTGGTTGTGGAGACGGTATAAAAGTACAACGGATGACGTGGAGATAGATGAGTACAACGGATGACGTGGATAAACGGATTGATCTGTGGCGAGATTTTAGATTCATTGATTGAACAGAAAAGTAAGCAATTATAGGCATTTATTATGTCATCATTTGTTGTTCTCATCTGTTGCCAAGTTTAATCAAAGAATCCAAATCATTGCCACGGCTCAATCCGTTTATCGGCCCGTCATCCGTTGTACTCCTTTTGCCCAGTTTAATCAAAGAATCCAAATTATCAATTCGTTTATCGGCCCGTCATTCGTTGTACTCATCTCAACGTCATTTGTTGTACTTAATTAATTGCTATGGATAAAAAAATCCCGCTGCCCCAATCTTTGTACTCATTATATGATATTATTATCGAACTTACTTTGAAAACGAAAGACATAAACCAATGACAAACGAAAAGATTTTGAACAGGATTACACTTCTTTACGGATTAGCAGGATTTTAAACCATCTTATTTCAAGAAAATCTGATACAATAAACACTTTTTAATCCTGTCCATCCTTTAATCCGTTAAATTCTGTTCAAAATTTTACTTTGAAAATGAGAGACATAAACCCATGACAAAAGAAAAATTGCTCAAAATCATTAAAAAAGCCGCCATGAAGGGTGAGACATCACTTGACCTATCTTGGAATGGAATAACAGTATTGCCACCAGAAATAGGTCAGTTAACCCAGCTTACCTCGCTATCCCTTTATGGGAATCAACTGACGGCCTTGCCCCCTGAAATTGCTCAGTTGACCCAGCTTACCGAGCTAAACCTTCAATCGAATCAACTGACGGCCTTGCCCCCTGAAATTGCTCAGTTGACCCAGCTTACCGAGCTAAACCTTCATTCGAATCAAGTGACGGCCTTGCCCCCTGAAATCGGTCAGTTGACCCAGCTTACCGAGCTAAACCTTCAATCGAATCGACTGACGGCCTTGCCTTCAGAAATCGGTCAGTTGAACCTGCTTACCGAGCTAAACCTTCATTCGAATCAACTGACGGCATTGCCTTCAGAAATAGGTCAGTTGACCAAACTAAAAACACTCAATCTTGGTATTAATATTGCCTTTGCTTGCCTGAGTTACAATAATAGACTGACAGCCTTGCCCCCTGAAATTGGTCAGTTGAAGCAGCTTACCGAGCTATATATTTCTGGGAATCAACTGACGGCCTTGCCCCCTGAAATCGGTCAGTTGAACTAGCTTACCGAGCTAAACCTTCAATCGAATCGACTGACGGCCTTGCCTTCAGAAATCGGTCAGTTGAAGCAGCTTACCGATCTATATATTTCTGGGAATCAACTGACGGCCTTGCCCCCTGAAATCGGTCAGTTGAAGCAGCTTACCTTGCTAGACATTGGAAGGAATCAACTGACGGCCTTGCCCCCTGAGATTGGTCAGTTGACCCAGCTTACCAAGCTATTTATTATGAATAATAAACTGACGCCCTTGCCCCCAGAAATCGGTTTGTTGAACCAGCTTACCTTGCTAGACATTAGGATGAATAAACTGACGGCTTTGCCCCCTGAAATCGGTATGTTGACCCAGCTTACCAAGCTAGCCATTGGGATGAGTCGACGGACTGACTTGCCCTCTGAAAAAATTTCGCACATTTTGGGGGAAAATAAACTGACGACCTTGCCCCCTGAAATTGGTCAGTTGACCCAGCTTACCGAGCTATTTCTTATGGATAATCAACTGACGGCCTTGCCCCCTGAAATCGGTCTGTTGAACCAGCTTACCTTGCTAGACATTGGGATGAATCAACTGACGGCTTTGCCCCCTGAGATTGCTCAGTTGACCCTGCTTACCAAGCTAAAGCTTGATAATAATCAACTGACGGCCCTGCCCGCAGAAATCTGTCTGTTGACCCTGCTTACCTCGCTAGACCTTTGGAATAATCAACTGACGGCCTTGCCCCCTGAAATCGGTCAGTTGACCCTGCTTACCAAGCTAAAGCTTGATAATAATCAACTGACGGCCCTGCCCGCAGAAATCGGTCAGTTGACACAGCTTACCTCGCTATCCCTTTCTAGGAATAAACTAACAGCCTTGCCCCCAGAAATCGGTTTGTTGGTCAATCTGAAAGAACCTACTGAGTCTTGGGAAGGACTACAACTTGGCAATAATCCCCTAAAATCACCACCACCAGAAATTATCAAGCAAGGTACCAAAGCCATTTTAGCCTATCTCCAAGCACAACTATAGGAATGCCAAAAACAATGGCTTTCCAAACTCATACTTGTTGGACAAGGTAGCGTTGGTAAAACGTCATTGTTACGTGTCCTACGTGGTGAAAAATTTAATCCGCAAAAGCAAACCACACATGGTATTGAAACCAACCAGTTAAAAATCGCCCATCCCAGCGAAGCCAATGTCACCATGCAACTCAACACTTGGGATTTTGGCGGGCAACAGATTTATCATGCCACTCATCAGTTTTTTCTCACTAACCGTTCCCTATTTCTGTTAGTTTGGGACGCACAGATGGGTTTTGAGGCAGGTCAACTCGATTATTGGCTGGATACGTTGACCACCCTCGCGCCCGATTCGCCCGTATTACTGGTGGCTACCCATATTGATGAGCGAGTTGTTGATATTCCCCTCACCAAATTACGCTACCATTATCCCCAAATTATCGGACAATGTGAAATCAGCAATAAAACCGGTCAAGGTTTTGAAGCATTACGGCAAGCCATTGCTCTGGCGGCTGTGCAATTACCTTTAATGGGAGAAGTTTGGCCCGGCACTTGGTTAAAGGCCGCTAATATTCTCCGCGACAGCACCGAAAACTATATCACGCCACCAGCGTTACAGGAAATCATGATTGCCCAAGGCATTGATAGCAAGCAACAACCTGTCTTGACACAATGGCTACATGATTTGGGCGATATTCTTTATTTTCCAGATAGTTATGAACTTGAGAACATCGTTATCCTTAAACCGCAATGGCTGAGTGAATACATCAGTAAAGTCTTGGAAAGTGAAGACGTTATCAACCGTGGCGGTATTTTGACTCGTGAAGAGATGAAAAGACTTTGGCGCGATTTAACCCCTACCTTGCGCGAACATTTCCTGCGCCTGATGGAACGTTTTGAGTTATCCTACCGGAATGAAGATCAAGCAATCAGTTTGATCGTAGAATGTCTCCCTCAAACGTCGCCCGATTATCAAACAAAATGGAATGAAATCAAAGCGTTGGAGAATTGCAAAGAAATCAGCATGACTTTTAAACTCAATACCTTGCCAGCTGGTATTTTGAGTGGGTTTATTGCACGCGCCCACCGCTTTTCTACCAATACCCATTGGCGGTATGGGGCTGTGTTTGAACACGAAAACCATCTGGCTTTGGTACAAGCAGAGCCTGATCGCAGCGCGCTGCAATTAAGCGTCCGTGGCCCCAACCCGCTCAACTTCTTTGCCTTGCTCAAGGATGGGCTTGAAGTCACTTTTAAACGATTTCCGGACTTAAAAATTGAGCGCAAAATACCCTGTAGAGGTCATCATGGTCAAGCCTGTTCGCACGAATTTAATTATGAGCAACTACTCAAACGCTACGAAAAAAACAAAGTCACTATTGAATGTCTTGAAACCTTTGAAGAGGTTGCTGTGATCCAATTACTCCATGGTTGGCACTGGCACACCTAAGATACTGAAGGCTTTGTTTTATTTATCGCGTCTTGATCAATTAGGCGAGAAACAACATCAGAATTAAAGGCATTACGAGAACTGACGCTGCGTGAAACTTCGTTCGCGAAGCTAATTTACTAATGCTAAGTACTGAAGCATAAATAAACCGGTATTTTTATTGAGTTTCCCCTTTATACTTAGCGATGTAACAAAAAACATTACAAAGTTTTGCGCGCAAAACTTCTTAAAGCGAAAACTTTTTAATGAAGATGGTGGGCAACAAAAACACGTTACCTACCCGACATAAATGAAGATGGTGGGCAACAAAAACACGTTACCCACCCTACATAAATGAAGATGGTGGGCAACAAAAACACGTTACCCACCCTACATAAATGAAGATGGTGGGCAACAAAAACCCGTTACCTACCATTTCACGCGCTTTGTTTCGCTTCGCTAAACTTTAGCGTGAAATACATAAATGAAGATGGTGGGCAACAAAAACACGTTACCCACCCTACATAAAAGAAAATACCTGAAAACTTATGCTTCAGTGTTTTAAAATAGCTTGCGTGCCGCGCCGCTGATGGGAGCTTGGGTAGGCGAAGAAGTCAATACACAAGATTATGAAAAATTATTTCTACGTGATCTTGAAACCACGCAAGCAATCGCTAAACAAATGTCCAACGCCGCTTTAAAATCAGAACCTCTACAAGGTGCCGCTTTACGCGCCCTACGCCATTTCTTAGAGTAACAATATCCACACTAAAAATATGCATTATTAGAGGAAGTGTTGACTCCAGAAGGCTATTATTTCTGGTTGTGCGAGTATCATGCGCGGGAATATCAATAGTGTGGTAATGATGTTTAAGCGTTTGGCGTGCCAAGAGTTGACAGGTTTTCAAAACTTGGGGGCATTTTTAAAAAAAGTCATGATCAATCTCGGTTGAATACAAAGGTTTTTTACAATATTTTTTGATAAATGGCAATTGATGTTTGCAGATTGATGAACAGGCAGAAGCAAAATCAATTTTTTTTGAAAATAGCGGCAATAAGAAATTGGGTTTGAAAATCGCTGCAAAATCAATTGGGTTTGAAAATCGCTGCAAAATCAATTGGGTTTGAAACTTGTGGCAATAAGAAATTGGGTTTGAAAATCGCTGCAAAATCAATTGGGTTTGAAACTTGCGGCAATAAGAAATTGGGTTTGAAACTCGCTGCAAAATCAATTGGGTTTGAAACTTGCGGCAAAATCAATTGGGTTTGAAAATCGCTGCAAAATTGGGTTTGAAAGTTGCGGCAAAATCAATTGGGTTTGAAAATCGCGCCAAAATCAATTGGGTTTGATAATCGCGGCAAAATCAATTGGGTTTGAAACTTGCGGCAATAAGAAATTGGGTTTGAAACTCGCGGCAAAATCAATTGGGTTTGAAAATCGCGCCAAAATCAATTGGGTTTGATAATCGCGGCAAAATCAATTGGGTTTGAAAATCGCGGCAATAAGAAATTGGGTTTGACACTCGCGGCAAAATCAATTGGGTTTGAAAATCGCGGCAAAATTGGGTTTGAAACTTGTGGCAATAAGAAATTGGGTTTGAAACTCGCGGCAAAATCAATTGGGTTTGAAACTCGCGCCAAAATCAATTGGGTTTGATAATCGCGGCAATAAGAAATTGGGTTTGAAACTTGCGGCAATAAGAAATTGGGTTTGAAACT
>QNEL01000051.1 GCA_003645185.1 Candidatus Parabeggiatoa sp. nov. 3 | reverse complement strand
CTATAGATTTTGAAGCTAATCTTATGTTTTATTATAAGTCTAAGATTTTACCAGTATGACATTTTAATACTGAACCGTAATATCTTGCCACTTGGGCTATCATCCCTTGATAAAAGCCGCCTAGAATACTAACAAAATTTTTAATTTTTTGTCAAATGTTTTTTTAACTAATTATGATTTTGTTGGTAAGATAATTTTTCATACACTCGTTTTGGCTTATGTGTCGTTTTTGTGGTTTTGGCCTAATCTATTAACTGCATAAAAAATGGCGGGCCAGAAGGGAATCGAACCCTCAACACGATAACCATACCTGTTCAGCCCATAGAATTAGGCAAGGAATGAGGCATGGTGTTTACTGCTCTACCAATTGAGCTACTGGCCCTGAAAAAATTTGAGTTTTTAAGTGATCGGCGGGGTAGGATTCGAACCTACACGGGTTTCCCCACATCATTTTAAGATAACCATTATACATCAGCCCATCGCTGGACAAGTTTGCGATAACGGAAAGTGAGTTAATTCACTATGCGCGTCTACCAATTTCGCCACCCGCCGTGGAATGTGAGTGCAGTTGGGCGGGACTCGAACCCGCAACCTCGGCATTTGAAGTGATAACCGTATCCATTCAGCCCAATGAACTTAGACAAGTATTTTGAACACGATGTTTACGCGCTCTAACCGTTGAGCTACCAACTCCATGATATCGGGCAAGTGGATGACGCTGGAGAATATAGTTTAAGGATAACCCAACGTCTTCAGCCCGACGGAGCGCATTATCACATTTATTGAGTTTGAGATCAATCCTTTTCGAGTTACCTTCCTTACCCCCTATCAGTTTGTGTTGGGTAAAAACACACACACATATACAGTGTATTAAATATCATAATCTAATTAAAAATCAGAGATTTATTCTCTGTGGTACTCTGTGGTACTCTGTGTTCTCTGTGTTGAAAAGTGTCGGGTAAAATTGATAGGTAGTCAGGCCAGCACATTATTTTTCAATTTTAACTTGTTCTTTCAATACTTTAAGACATTGAATACAAAGACAATCTTGATATTGCGTTTGTATCAAAGCCCGTTCCTCCTGAGTTAATTTAATCTCACTGCATTGGCATAATAAGATCGAACCGAGTTTGCACTCGAATGTTCTCCCACAACGAGGACAGTTTTTGATTTCGTGTTGAGGCATAATCTCAGTTCCAAGCTTTTGACCAACGTGCCTTTTTTTGAGTCTCATCGCGTAAGCTCGCATTCACACCAGCGCGTAATTCAACCAAGCGCCCCAATAACCATAATAAATCAGAGAGGCGATTGAGATAAGGTAAAATATTGGGATCGACTTCTTCACCCGATTCGATTAATTGCACCAAATGACGTTCAGCACGACGACAAACGGTACGTGCCATATCAAAAGCGGCAGAAACAGTGTGTTCGCCAGCAATTGACCAGTCAAATAACATCCCTTCAAGATTTTCAATCCGATGAACCTGTTCTGTCAGTGCCTCAACCATTTCAGGTGTCATAAGAGGCGGTGATTTTTGACTCTCAGGTTGTGTAGCCAGTGAAGAACCTATCGCAAAAAGTTCACGTTGAATGGATTTCACCAATTCTGCGACTTCAGCCTCTTCACAGATAGAGCGAGCAAATCCCATCACAGAATTGAGTTCATCAATCGTTCCGTAGGTTTCCACTCGAAGATGCGCTTTAGAAACACGAATACCACCAACGAGACTGGTTTCACCCCCATCGCCGCGTTTAGTTGTCACACTTGCCATTCCATTTCTCCTACTGTTGTAAAAAGGGGTTGCCCTGGTTTTCTGATGGCCTTTCAATTTGAGCGCTCCTGCACTAGCCCATTTTTCATTAACAAAGCTCATGAGCGGCAAGGCGTTCAGCTTCCATGACATAGGCATCAACATTAATAATTGATGTTTCTTTATAATTTGAAAATAAATCTTTATCTGGTTTAATAAACTTCTTTTTTTCAGGAAAAATTTGCCACCAGTATAAGTCATCTTCTTTATCTAAAAAAACACTTGTATTTCCAACTTCTTCAGCAATATCTGAACAAAGTTTATGCAAACTATTAGACTTTTCAAACAATCTACTCATATCTGAAGTAGCCGCTGTAATCTCTAAAAGCACATTTTCTTCACCTACATAAAGGCTTGTCCATGCACAACCAATTGGTAATTTTCCGTTTTCAAGCTCTGGGGTACGATTAGAATAATAGGATTCAATAGATTCATCAATTTCAGGCAAAAGAGTAAAACAGTAGGCGTTCTTACTCATGTAATGGCCTCTATTATCATCAAATGGTTTTATGCCCATTTTTATAATAGAAATCTGCTCCCAACTATCAGTAATCAAACCTTCAGATTCAGGTTCGTATTTGTCAAAGCGAGCCAATTTGTCTCTAAAATTTTTTGAAAGTTTTTTTGAAAACGCTTTAAGGAATGATCACGAAATAACTTCCCGTTTTATTTTCAAGGTGGATAAAGGGCGAACCTGCGTGTTCGCCCATAAGAAATTCTGAAACAATAAATCTCCAATTTATTTTGTGACGATTCCTAACTAATTTTAAAGTGTTTTCAGTTTGAGTTATAAATTCAAATGAGTAGTCTAATCCCATATTTCATGACTTACTTTGCTAAGATTGTTTTTAAAAGACAATGATTTTTTGAGTGGGGTATCACTCATTTTAATGACATCATTTGTTTACCGATATCGGCAGCCATTGTTCGGCAGCCACAAACACGGGCCTCCCCAGTATAATCAATCAGGAAAAATTTATTTTGCTACGGCCCGATTTTCAAACCAAATTTATTTTGCGTCGAAGCGATTTTCAAACCAAATTTATTTTGCGAATGCCTATCAATCGCCTATTGACGTAGGGTGCATTCCCCTTTGTGGTTAATTTTATCAATTTTACGGAATAAGGTTATGATGAGGGGGTGTGTTTTGATGGGCAAACAAATTTATGGGCTCCCGGCTTTAAAAGGCCTTTTTCGGTGGGTGGCTCTCGCACAGAACGAAGTTGCGCCACCCTACGCTCGCTCGTCATCTATTCTATAGTTAAAGCGTATTTAAAACCACCAAGTGTCTTATTATTATCATAAATTATAAGCTTAGGATCACTTTTGGGAAGCAAAACACACCCACATTCAACGGCTATAGAAATAGGAATCGCCGGAAACAGATGAATTTCAACATCACTACTATGACGTTCTCTGATTGAAGCCAATAGTTGGTGAAACTCTTTTTTAAAAAGCGCAAGTTGCTCTTTACACTTCAAAAAATCTCTGTTTGGATTTTTTATAGTGATTTTGTAGACAGGGCAATCTTTGATGGCTTTATCAATTTCAGATTGATGGATTTCTCCACTCAGAGACAGATTCAAGATAACTTGCTTAGCTTTGCTGTCGTATTCTTCAGGTTTGGTAACCTCATAACAAAAATCTAACTCTTTCGGTTGTTCCTGCCATGCCCAACCATTTGTATCTCTGTGTTTTTGATACACTTCATGTGGAATTATGTCACCAATTTCTTGACCTAAAAAAATCAGTAACGGTATGGGTGCTAAAGCAAATATGGACAGATGTTCAGGGCGTTGTTTATTTAACTTTTGGCTAAATATCTGTTCTATTTGTTGTTTAATTTCAGTTTTAGCCACATTCCAAAAACTCGCTTCATCTTCTTTTATAGAAAGGTTTGTTAAGTCAATCTCAGAAGAATCCTCACTTGGATATCTTTGGGGGGTAATTGCCTCACATGCTTGCTGAAAATTACAAAGCCCTTTTCTCGTATTGATATTTGTACAAAATTTAATAATATGGGTTTTATGAGATGGCTTAATGTTTGTGAGCAATTTAATTCTGTCCTCATGCTCCTTTTTAAAAGCTTTCAGAAGTTCAACCGGATGTTCTTCGACTTGCTCTCTATCAATTAGACGATGATGGGTATCACACAACAACATAAGATTATCAAAATCTTTGCTAAGTTTCTCTGATAAGGTAGGATGTCCCCTTGGCCCCTTAGGGCTATCAGAAATAATATGGGCAATGTAGCTACGATTCATGTCTGCAAGTGTCAGACTGTCTTTATAGAGATAGTCATTACATCCTTTATATTCGCATCGCCCACCAGATTGTACCCAAAGCCTTAATTTAACTTTATCGGGAATTTTCGTTGTTGACATTTATGTCTTATGTCTCCTTTTGTAATTTATTGATATTATAAGTAGATTTACAACCTTCCCAAACAAATATTTCCTGAATACCAACAATAATGAAATACAGATAATCACTATAAAACTTATCTTGCTTTAGTTTTCTTTTCCAGTTTCTCAAATCTATATTTGATGGCGAGGGTAAAGATTCAGGATGTGTATGCCATTCACCAAGATAATTTAAAGTGCCATTACTTTCATGCCACACCTTGTCAATAAGTTTTTGATGACGTTTGGCTTTTCTAAAAAAACTAAATCTTGTTTGTTTATCTCCAGATAAAGGAGTCGAGATCGAATCAACAATAATATCTTTACTTTCAATAATATGACGGCCTAATAAAATTCCACCTGCTTCTGTTTTCCAATAAGCATCTTGACGATATTCCTTCATTTTCAGGATCACAGCATGACTAAGTTTTAATTTTTTACCATTAGCCCTCAAAAATAGGGTAGATTCGTTAGTCATCAGTTTTTACACCACAAATTGGACAGTTGTCATTTTTATAGCTGTAACGTTTTTCAAATAATTCATTTTCTGTTTGAGAATATCTGCTTGATAGCTTAAAATTGGCTTGTAAAAAATTTTTAGACAAGCCTTTCCAAGACAAAATAGGATTATCTCGCTCTTCATTATTAAGCACTGATATAGCAAGACGTGTTGCTAAAATAGCAGTTTGGGCAGAATCTAAGGCACTATAAGGCGTAAATAAACTTCCACAAGCAGTTAATGTTTTTGCAAAAGTTTGTCCTTTTTCAGCAAATGAAGCTTTATTAAAAAGCGTTTCCTCTTGTTCAGGTGTATCAGATAGATATAAACATTCTAAACAACCATTACAACCACCGTTATTAGTGAGTAAGGCATGTCCACCAATGCCATAAGGTTCTAACCATGTAAATATAATTGGTGGGGAATCTTTGGTAATATGACAAAGCTGATTTAAATAAAGCTCAATAGTTGGAACGCCAAGTGCAACTATAATTAAGTCAAAATCATTGAAATGAAATTTTTTATTAGCAATCAATTCTTCTATAGATTTATCTTGGGCAGTAATCGAAATATAAGGCATCTTTATTTCGATTTCTTTTTTTAAAGCCAACACTTTTTTAGGATAAGAGTGATTAAATCCCATTACATGCCTAAAAGTGTTTGCTGGTTCTAAAATATCTTTATCAATTAATGTCAGGTTTTGAACACCTGCACGAATGATATCTTGACTAATAAAACCGCCCACTGAACCACAACCAATTAAGGCAACCCTTTTATTATTGAATTCTATTTGGCTACCTCCACGCGGCAATAGGTAATTTTTATCCCTCCGAGATAACGAAAGCGGAATGATGTTTTTTACTTTAGCAGCCTCCATAAGTGGATGAGCTAATTCTACTCCTGTAAACAAAATACCAAAAACACTCGTATTACCATTGGGTGTTATCTGGCTTAATATAACAATTTCCTCATTTTTTACTTTTTTTCTAGCAATATCTTTTAAGAATTGTTTAGATTCCGTAGAACTATTTGAAAAAATAACATTTCTTATTTCTTCCAACGTCCAAAATTGATTAAAAGAAGGTGGAAAAACGAACTTATTTGAGTTTAAAGGTAAATAAATTGCGCTATAAGAAGTGCATTGTTCGTAATTATGAATATCTATATCACAATCAGTAATAGCAATATATTTATCTTTAAATTTTTTAGCTATAATCCTTTGAGGTTTATTACCTAATGATATAAAGGACTCAAGAGATTGAACATTGCCTAATTGTCCCCAATAGAATTCAAACTCATCAAGAAAATCTTGACGATTTTTATGGCTTAAGCCATCTAACAATAGTTGTTTGGTTCGAAACAAAGCATCTCTAATAATTCCAACAGGATTATTTCTATCAGAAAGCAAGCCTTCATTTTGAACATAACATACCCAACCATTTTTAGCTATATGAGGAATAAAACCCAGAGCATCAAATGGTTTTAGAAAAATATTGGGCAAACTTAGCGGAAAAAAGTTATCTAAACTAACCCATAAACTTACTTGCTGGCTTTCGATAGAAATATAACCTTCAAAGGTATAAATACTGAGCCGATTTTCTGAAATTGATTTAAAGGAGACACAACGGGCATATGAGAGCAAATTTAACTCACATACCCGTTTAAAAATCACTTTAAACTCATTCAATTGTAACATTTACTTACCTTTTATTATCTCGACAATATCACATTACATCCAAACTAAAGTTTGGACTCCACAATAACGCGACTTTTTGACTCCAAACTGTAGTTTGAAAAAAACGGATTTCACGCCCTCATTGAAGTGACATTGTCAAATTATGCTGAAGAACTTGAAGACACGATAGCAGGAGCAGAACTAATGAATGCTGTTTCTGCCTTAGTGGGTATCGGAAAATCATCACCAAACTGTTGTTGTAGTTTTTGACACGCTTCACTCGGCTCAGCTTCTGCCTGTGCTTCATTCAAAATACTTAGGAGTGATTCCAATTTCCTTTTAAAGCTTAGCATGTGGTTATCAGTCATTTTTTCAAACACATCACAATAAGGTGCCACTGGCAATTCTACATGAAGCCTTAATTCATTACTGTTATAAATATCTCTAAAATTACCAATGAGGGCATTAACAAAATTCTGCATTGCAGTCAGATCATCATAAGTAGTTTTACCACTAAAATAATCTACTGGTTTGCTGACGTTAAGCCAGTGATAAGCAGCAATAGTAATGCCTATACCAATTGGGGCACCGTTTCCATCAGAAGAAAACTTGACATCTTTCCAACGTTTTAGATATCGAATAACTCTTCTAAACTGTTTTCCATCTTCTGGATCATCAAACCTATTTTTAACAAGCTCGATAAGTTTTTTGGGTTCGGATGCTTCCCAAATTCTCTCATCAGAATTAGGTTTACCTTTCGCTATGTATAATGAACTATCATAAGAATATTCAGAGTAAATTGCTAAATCAACGTGATAGATAGGTTCATTATGCCGTTGATAAAAAATAGTAATACAAGGTTTTCTAAACTCAACTCTTTGAGTATGAGTAGATAGGGCATCATATACCCATTGCTTTACTTCTGTTGGATCAGGATAATCCTCTTTTGAAATGTTAAACTTTAAACCAACATCAATATCGTAGTCTCCCCCTAATGGTTGGATACCAGTTCCCATAGCGTAACTACCTTGATTGAATGGTTCAAAAGTTGGAGTGGGCTCGTCTTTCTCTTGAAAAAACTTTTTAAGCCTCTCTCTAAGTTTCTCAAGAACAATATCCCGTTTATCTCTTAACGTCTTATTTTCGTCAAGATTATTTAGTTTAATTGTTTCATGAAACTGAACAAATTGTTTTTGGAGTTTTGCCATTTATGTATCCTTGTAATTAATAACTCATGTTACGCACATAAAATCTAAAAAAATGGTAAATGTTTCACACTGTACGGTTAAAAAATTTAGGTATTATAAACTTATAAATCAATAATTTATAATAAATTTAGCGAGCGTAGGGTGGGTAGAGCGAAAGCCATCAAAAAAACTATCCATTTTCAAAACACAGTTTAAGCTGGGTTGGTAGCAATGCGGTTTTACCAAGCAAGCGTCGAATGGGTAGAACAAAAGCATACCATCATAATGTTCGGTATAGTCAAACTTTTTTCATAAGTCAACCGGTTTTGGCAATTTTTTCCAACACGTTTTGAAAATGCCAATAACCAAACGCCGTTTTTAGGAATTAAATAATTGGTAATAATCATTGATGAGTGTCGATTCTGCCCTTATCAAAAATTTGCATCCTCAAACCACTCACTCAGGTTGTGTGTCTTATGATGATTTGTTTTGACTAAAATTGTGAGCCATTTTTTTTATAGTCACAGTGGCAATACTTAAAAAAAATGAGCCGGTTATGATATCTATAGTGACTCGAACTATCCCCTCAGGGTTCCATTTGTTCTAAACTAAAAATTAAGGCATTTTTATGCCTATCGAAAATTTAGAGTTTTCTAATAGACTAATATAGCCTTCATATTTTTAACGGGAGCTGAAAGTACACTCATAAAATAATCTTGTCAAGCATCAAGCTTAATTTATTTTCACTCATTTAAATTAGAGTTTTCTAATAGACTAATATACCCTCTTTGGCGAGCATAATTTCAGATTCATGATGGATTCAAAGTGAGGCATTTAGATAGAGTTGCTTTGAAAAGTTTCGCGCTAAATTTGGCAGGTTTTTGACTTTTGACAAAACTTTGTCTTACAGAGTATAAGCAAGCGTAGGGATAGGGATGGTGGGCAAACAAACTCCTCAATTCAGGGGCAAAGAATTGATAAAGTGGCGACAGCGATCCCAGCCTACGATAAACTGGGCCAAAGAATTAAATATTTTATCCGACATTTATACGATTTATCCGACATTTATCAGACAAATGCGGCGTTTTTATAGATAGAAATACATCAATCCTTGGTTCGGGGTACTGGTAATGCGATGACAACCAGTACACTCACATTTTCCAGTACCATTGCAGTGAATGCAGTGGCTAGAGCCATGCCTTTCCAGAATCATTTATTTCACTGCTGTTACACCAAGTTCAATTAAAATAGTGCCATGACAATCTCGAATTAACGGTTACTTCCGCCCAATGACTCAGTTCAGCGACGCTTTGGTAGGAGCGTCTGTCTGCTGGCGCTTTTTGTTAGGCATTTCAGCGTATTTAAGATGGAATCCATAGGATATTGCGATCTCTTTAGCGGCGATATGAGAGTTTGCTAGATACTCATGAATTGATGCACTTTTTCCAGACAATTTCGTTTGAACTCTATGTATTTCTTTCAGTATTTCTGAGTGAACCATTATTCTTCATCCTCCTTAAATAATTCAAGTGGTGTAATGATTTCAGGTGTTGATAAGCCAAGACGACCATTGATAACATGAATATGCTTCCGTTTATTGGCGTTAGCAAGATGGTTGCAATTCCAAGTCAGAAGATAATGGGTATCATAAAAACTGGCATAGGCAAGATGTACAGCATCGCCTACAAAAGATTTTGGCATAACGTAATTAGCAATGTAAAACTCAACAATTTGTTCAATCTCATTGGTCAACGGCAATAATGGAATGGTTGATACGAATTCTATAATTTCCATTTTACGTGGATAATTTCCGTTATTCAATTCTTGGAAAACGGCATCTGATATAAAAAGATCATAGCTGCTGGCCATTTCTGACCACCATTTTTTCGTGACTTCAATAAAAGTTGCTAACGATTCACGTTGATCGAAGTAATAACTTGGGATGCTAGAGTCAAGATATATTTTCTCTTTCATAGTTATTTGATTCCATGCCTAACGCAGAAATTCAGCCGCACGCTTTGACATATCATCGAAAAAAACGGCGGGCGGGTAGAGGAGAATGGTGGGCAACAAAAACACGTTTCGCGCCAAAAGTTTTGCGCGCAAAACTTTTGGCGCGAACCCCACCCTACAAACAAAAATTGACCGAGACAAACTAAAGTTTGTACGGAAAGCGAGACAAACTCAATTTGGAATTAACTGAGAATGTCAATTTTAGCCGACATCAATTGGTAATTTTGCCATGACAGTGTTTGTATTTTTTACCGGAACCACAGGAGCAAGGTTCGTTACGGCCGACTTTCCGCTCTTGTCGTACAAAGGGTCGTTTCGATACTGCTTGTTGTGGTGCTGCTTCTCCTTCTGCCAATTCGTTGGCGAGTCCTTCTACATTGGCATGTCTAAATTGCATTTGCCGTTTTTGCCGCCGTTGTTCTTCTACGGCCGCGACATCGGATTCTGCTCGAATTTGTACCTTGGACAAGATGCTGATGACTTCTCGTTTGATTTGTTCTAGCATGTTGGAGAACATTTCAAAGGCGAGACGTTTGTATTCGTGTTTGGGATTCTTTTGGGCGTAGCCTTGTAGATGGATCCCTTGACGTAGATGATCCATTGCGGCTAGGTGTTCTTTCCAATGGCTGTCCAAGACTTGCAACATGACGGCTTTTTCAAAATGACGTACTACTTGAGTACCTACCTGTTTTTCTTTGTCGGTGTAGGCGGCAAGAATGGCTTCTTCTATCTTTTCGCGTAAGGGTTCTTCATGTAGATCATGATCTTCTTCCAACCACTGTGCGATTGGCAAGGTGAGGCCGAAGCTTTGGTGAATGGTTTCTTTAAGGTCGGGTATGTTCCATAATTCAGCCAAACTTTTCGGCGGAATAAAGTTGTCTATTAAGTCGTTTAAGACTTTTTGACGAATGCTTAGGATCAGTTCTTCAATGGATTCAAATTCCATGAGTTCGTTGCGAAGTTGGTAGACTTCTTTACGTTGATCGTTGGCGATGTCGTCATATTCAAGCAGTTGTTTACGAATGTCGAAGTTACGCCCTTCTACTTTACGTTGGGCATTTTCTATGGCTTTGGTTACCCAAGGATGTTCAATGGCTTCGCCTTTTTCCATGCCGAGTTTTTCCATTAAACCGGCAACGCGATCTGAAGCAAAAATACGCATCAGGTTGTCTTTTAGGGAGAGGTAGAAGCGGCTGGAACCGGGATCGCCTTGTCGTCCAGAACGGCCTCGCAATTGGTTGTCAATACGCCTAGATTCATGGCGTTCGGTGCCGATGATGTGTAAACCGCCATTTTGAATGACGGTGTCATGCCGTTGTTGCCATTCTTCACGTAATTTGTCTACTTCGGCTTGTTTGGGATCGGTTCCCAGTGCTTTTATTTCTGCTTCGACATTGCCGCCTAATACTATATCGGTTCCGCGCCCGGCCATATTGGTTGCAATGGTAACGGCACCAGGCCGGCCAGCTTGTGTGATAATTTGCGCTTCTTGTTCATGAAAGCGGGCATTTAACACTTGGTGTTTAATTTTGTCTGTTTGCAGCCGCTTTGCGAGTAATTCCGAATTTTCAATGGAGGTGGTGCCGACGAGTACGGGTTGTTCCGAAGCTTGACAGGCTTGAATGTCTTCGATAATGGCCTGGTATTTTTCCTCGACTGTGAGATAAACCAAGTCGCCTCTATCATCACGAATCATGGGTACATTGGTGGGTATGACGATGACTTCTAGGCTATAGATTTGTTGAAATTCGTATGCTTCGGTATCGGCGGTACCGGTCATTCCTGACAATTTATCGTATAGGCGAAACAGGTTTTGAAAGGTGATGGAGGCGAGGGTTTGATTTTCGTTTTGAATCAGTGCGTTTTCCTTGGCTTCGACTGCTTGGTGTAATCCATCAGACCAGCGTCGTCCTGGCATTTGTCGCCCGGTAAATTCATCGACAATGACAACTTGATTGTCTATGACCATGTAGTCAATGTCACGTTGAAATAAGGTATGGGCGCGAAGGGCGGCCTGAACATGATGCATGAGGGTAATATTGGCGGCATCATATAAACTCTCGCCTTCTTTGAGTATGCCTTCTTTGATTAAATATTCTTCGATATGTTGATGGCCTTCATCACTGAGTGTGGCTTGTTTCTGTTTTTCATCAACATAGTAGTCGCCGGGTACTTCAACCTCGTCATCTTTATGAGGTTCTCGTTCTTGGGGCTTTAAACGGGGAATAATGACGTTGATGCGTTTGTATAAGTCTGAATTGTCATCAGTGGGCCCTGAAATAATCAGGGGAGTACGTGCTTCATCAATTAAAATGGAATCGACTTCGTCGACGATGGCAAAATTCAAGTCCCGTTGGACACGGTCAGCGGCACCAAAGGCCATATTATCGCGCAGATAATCAAAGCCAAATTCGTTATTGGTGCCATAAGTGATGTCGGCACCATAAGCATTGCGTTTTTCGTCTGGTGACATCCCTGAGAGACTGACACCGACAGTCATGCCTAAATAATGATAAATCTGTCCCATCCAGTCGGCATCACGGCGTGCGAGATAGTCGTTGACTGTGACAATATGAACCCCTTTGCCTGATAAGGCATTCAGATAGGCCGCTAGGGTGGCGACTAGGGTTTTACCTTCACCGGTACGCATTTCGGCAATTTTGCCTTGATGCAGTACCATGCCGCCAATGAGTTGTACGTCAAAATGACGCATATTTAAGGTACGTTTACCGGCTTCACGGACAATGGCGAAAGCTTCTGGGAGTAAATCATCTAATGATGCACCGTCATGAAAACGTTGACGATATTCTTTGGTTTTGTTTTTGAGTTGCTCTTCACTCAAGTCAGCGAAAGCGGATTCTAAGGCGTTGATTTTGTTCACTACCTTATATAGGCTTTTTATGAGCCGCTCATTGCGGCTGCCAAAAATTTTGGTAACTAAATTGCGAAACATATCAGTTGTCAGTTGTCAGTTGTAGGGTGGGCTTTGTTATTGCAAAGCCGATTTGATGTCAGGTGGGCTTTGTGTTGCCCTTCGCTAAGTTATCAGTTCCATGCTTGCTGCGTACAAAAACGGCAAGCCTTTCAATCAGTTCGTCGCGAAAGTTGCCCGTAAAAAACAATCTTTTGCAATGATCTGATTGAAAAGTTAAAACAAAAACTTCCATGAACTTGATAAGGGGAAAACGTCGTGAGGGGCCTAGGTTGGCTAGGCTCTTAAAGAAAAATCTGGTCTCCACTATGGGGATTAACCGAGCGAAAACCAAGCAATTTCCTGTGGGCGATCTTCTATGAGGTGAGAAGTAGACCCAGATCACATTCGATCAGAGACTACAAAGCAGATTATGAAAGTATCTAATAGACTTGTCCCTTCATCCCGTAAAGTTTTGGCGTACAAGTTGCGATCATCAAGAGCTTGATTAAGCTACAACTCTAATAAGGGCCTTGCGGAAAAATAAAATACCAAAAAATTAATTTACAATTCAGTGCCTGAACGAAAACCCTTTCAATAAAAAATTGTGTCATTTCTTTGTTCTGAGAAATCTTTTTTTATCAATGTTTTAAAATTTATCTGATCAAAGAAATGGGTAGTCCCTACAAACCAATAGAGGTGTTCAAACTGTGAAGTTGGCGTTAGGAATTGAGAATTGAGAATTGAATTTTCAAAGGCAAGCCCAATCTGTGGCTACAAGGCGTTTTGCTGACGAGTTCAAATACCCAAAATTCATCAAAATTCATTATTTTTGTTAGGTATTTTCTAGAACAGTATACTAACGTAACTCATTGATTTTTAACACCTGCATTGGCTTGTAGGGACTACTAAGAAATGACACTTTCCGTTCAGACACTAATTATAGCCATTTTCACATGACTTGGTACTCAAATAATTGATTAACTATATGAAAATATTGGGTTTTATACTTTAAAAATAGTATAGAGTCATGTGAAAAAGTCTATCGTTTTTCTTTGCTGCAAGTTTTTTTAAAAAAACGGGTTAAGTGAAAAGTAAAATGAGTGGGTATATTATTTTCAAGGCCTTCAAAATTAAATTGAACATTCATAATTGATTTCTTTGTCCCAGTTTTTGCGCGCAAAAACTGGGGCAAAGAATTGATAAGTTGAACTCTTATAAGTTGATATATACTGCACATGGGCATAGCTTTTCACTTAAGAAGTTTTGCGCGCAAAACTGTATTTCACGCAAAAGTTTCGCGAAGCGAAACTTTTGCGTGAAATTTAGCTTCGCTGGCCTTCGGCTCACGCAAAAGTTGCCTGCAACTTTTGCGTGAAAAACTTTTTGGTGGGCAACAAAAATACAAAACCCACCATTTCACATTTAGCGTAGCCTCTCTTCGGTTCACGCTTTCACGCGCTACGTTGCGCTTCGCTATACTTTAGCGTGAAAAGTTGCGTGCAACTTTATTTCTTAGCGTAGTCTCGCTACGCTATACTTTAGCGTGAAATACAGTTTTTGCGCGCAAAAACTTCTTAAGTGAAATACAATTCCCTAAACTCATTCATTAAAAAAAAGTTTTTCAGGCAAAAGTTTCGCGAAGCGAAACTTTTGCCTGAAAGTTTATCACCTCGTTGAGTATAGATAATAGACTTGTCCCTAAATCAGGTAACTTGTTGAAATACACTTTCATCAATAGCTTAGCTTATATCGGGACAAGTCTAATAAAAGAAAGAAAAAACGATTAATTTACCCCCTTGTGTCATCAGTTAGTTATCAGTCAACACTGGTCATTTAAACTGATAACGAATTACTCCTTTTTTTAATAACAGTTCCTAGCCTATTTTTGTGACAATTTCACGTATTCTGACAATTTAATATTTTCTGATAGCAAGGTAAAGCTATCCATGGCACCTAGATACTTGATGGGGTTGATAGCGATACCTGATTGCCGCACTTCAAAGTGAACATGAGGGCCAGTGGAACGCCCTGTTGAGCCGACTTCTGCAATCATCTCACCTTTGTAAACGAATTCGCCGACTTCTACCAAGTTGATATGGTTATGGGCATAACGAGTCCTGTACATATCGCTGTGTTTAATTTCAATCAAATATCCATAACCACGCACATATTTAGAGCGTAATACAGTCCCTTCTTCCACAGCATAAATCGGTGTTCCCGTTGGCGCGGCAATATCAATGCCCTTATGCAAACGTCTACCACGCCATCCAAATGGTGAAGAAACACGACCTTTTGCTAACGGCCAGCCTGAAGGTAAATCCCGAAGGTGAGCGCGATATTTTCGCAATAACCTTTCTGAAACAATTTTAATTGAACGCTTCACTTCAGCAACGGAGGTTTCAAAGCGTGCTATTCGCCGTGATGTATTACTAGAATACTGTGATGTCGTGTTATGTGGAGTAGCATGTTGGGTAATAATATTGTCCCAAGAGAGACTAAAATTGGATCGAGAAGCATTGTCCTTCTTGATCAATTGATTACCTAAATGATTCAATTGACTCGCTTGTTGATGCAAAACATTAACACGCAAGGCCAACTCTTCAAAATTCTCCTGTTGGAATGTGCTGGTCAAAGAACCTTTTGAAGTTGAGACTTGGGCAGTTAATGTTGTTGATGTGGCATGATTGCGTTGCCCACCATAGTGATAATAAGCTGAAAAAGCAACACTCGCCACTGATAACATCGACACGAATGCAATTGGCACAAAAACGGATCGACGGAAGTGGGTGTGACCGCTTTTTACAACATTTTTTCTGATAAGGATAACGTCCATAATGTTTTCCTTTAGTTGAGGTTAAAAAGTCTTTCTATGAAATCCTTTAGTCAGTTGATGGCAAATCCATCGGGCGTTTTAGGTCGTCTTTCTCAACACGGTCAAATGCTCAAACGACTTGATAAACTATTTAAGGCCAGTGTGCCTATACCTTTAAACCAACATTGTCATGTGGTTAATCTACGAGAAACGACTTTAGTGGTACATACTGATTCTTCTCTTATTGCAACTCGGTTACGTTATATGACACCTTCCCTGATGCTGCAATGGCAAGGCGATAGAACCATGCCTACCATTGACCAAATACTTGTTAAGGTACGCCCATAACAGGAATCAGGCGTTAGAAATCAGGAATAATGACTGCCAAAGGCTATGGGCCAAATGCCTGATAACTGATAACTGATAAACAATCCTTTCAAGACACAGCAAGAGGTTGAAGATAAGATAAACTCGGTACAGTGATGTTTTCATCACAGCGTACAATCTCCCACGCTTGCTTATTTGTTAATAAGGTACGCAATAAGGTATTGTTCAGTTCATGTCCCGATTTATGTCCACAGAAGCCACCTATGAGACCATGTCCTAATAAATATAAATCTCCAATGGCATCAAGTATTTTGTGTCTGACAAATTCGTCTTCATAACGCAAACCATCTTCATTCAAAATACGATAGTCATCCATGACGATGGCATTATCAAGACTACCGCCTAAAGCGAGTTGATTGTCGCGTAATGACTCAAAATCGCGCATGAAACCAAAGGTTCGCGCACGACTGACTTCTTTGACAAAAGCGGTTTTTGAAAAATCAATTTCAGCGTAAGGCGAACTCCGCCTAAACACAGGATGGTCAAAATCTATCCGAAAACAGACTTTAAAACCGTTAAAGGGTTCAAAACGTGCCCATTTGTCGTCTTTAACGACTTGTACCGCACGTTTAATACGAATATACCGCTTAGGCGCATTTTGTTCTTCTATCCCAGCCGATTGTATTAAAAAAACAAACGGGCCCGCACTGCCATCCATGATAGGCACTTCAGGGGCACTGACATCAATATATGCATTATCTATACCTAAACCTGCAAAGGCCGATAATAAATGTTCAACTGTTGATATTTTGATATTGCCCTTAACTAAAGTCGTCGATAACCGTGTGTCACCGACATTTTTGGCATGCGCTGCGATTTCGACTGGTATTTCTAAATCAACTCGCCTAAAAATAATTCCACGGCCTATTGGTGCAGGTCTTAAGGTTAAATAAACTTTCTCACCGGTGTGTAGGCCAACACCGGTGGCACTAATCACATTTTTTAAGGTACGCTGCTTTATCATGGAAAGTGTTTCTCCATCCGTCATATGAAGGCAGTCGGCTCATAATGGTTGTTGTGATTGAGCTGAAAACTCCGGTAAAAAAATAGGGCTGATAAAAAAACCTTGAACGCAACATTTTTGAGAGATTAAACCTAAATTGTGAAGTTTTGATGCCTTTAGTCTTGTCACTTAAGGCCATCAACCAAAATGAGATTACCTTCAAAACCATCAGACAAAAGATTTGTTTCACGCAAAGCGTAAAAATGAGTTTAAAGCTTGGTGATTTTGCCGATAAGTGATGATGTCTCACCAATAATTTTAAACATTTCACATTTCACGCGCTTTGTTGCGCGCAAAAACTTGTTAAGTGAAATAGATTTTTCCATTAATAGACAATCATTAATTATTTTTTATAATCAAATCAATAATTTAATTGATTAATGGTTCAATCTAATAATAGATTACCTCCTTGATCGCTTGATTGGTATGAAAACCTATTTTCTACCAAAAGAGCTATCTTTTCATTCAAAGGGGTTGTCAGAAGCACAAGAATTAAAAAAACGGCATTTTTTTTGTTTTATGTGACCCACAAACCGCACTGATTCTTAGAGTCAAGATTCCATGGAGCGCTTTCAGGCTAAAGTTTCGATCCGCGAAACAACGCGCTTCAAGTCGTTTTTTTTCAATCTGATTCAAACCGCAACGACGATCAGGTCATTTCAAATCGTTCTTGTTGTACCCACCTCCCGAAAACGCTTTAGATGACGGAAACTCTCTCGTGTTTGACAGAAAATTATTAGTCGTTTTGCTTAAAAATTAAACGACTAAGCTTTCGTTTTTCCCCTTGTGCTGTCAAGTAGCCCTTTTCAGGCACACCATTTAATACCATTATCTGGGTAAATTGATGCTTATGGCATCAATCAAGGTGAAAAAACTTAGTATTGGACTTTTAAAAACTTGAACCTCGAATATTAATACTGATTAAATTTATGTTTCGAGGTTAAAGTTTTGGCATAGCGAAAACTTGAACCTCGAATTGATTTTATGACTTTTACCAAAGCCTTTCAACTCAATAAATGAGTTACAATTATATTGATATTAATAAAAGCGTAAATAGCAATTATATATGTAGTATCAATGATACATTCTAGTATTGATACATCAATATTATGAAAGTGATAGATTAGATAGAACGCTGATTTGACTGATTATGGCCTGATTAACACTGATTAAAATATTGAAAATGATTAAAATTAAAATAAATAATTAAAAAAAATCAGCCTCAATCATGACAATCAGCATTATCTGCGTTCTATTCGATATTTGCAAAAAATGTATTTACACGCCAAAACTTTTGGGTGTTGTGTATTTCATTTTTATTTAACCCATCATAAAATTCAGTCTGGTTGGTGACTTATTAACGGGTTGATGACTTATTTCTTTTATGAAATTATTCATTCAATCAGCTTGCTTGCCGACGTAAAAAGGCTGGAATATCTAAATAATCCCCAGATTGCGTTTCATGAACCACAGGCTCTTCAACAAGAGGATTATCATTATTACTAGCGGTTTGCAGACGTGTCACAGTGGGCTTGTCAAATTCTTTATAATCAGCCATTTTACTAGGCTTTTCAACAGCAACGGGGGCTGCCTTCGAGACGACTTTCATTTGCGGACGTTCTTGTTGTTTAGTGATCGGGCCTACACCGGTAGCAATCACGGTGACACGCAATTCATCGTTCATTTCAGTGTCAAGCACGGTTCCTACAACCACAGTAGCATTTTCAGAAGAAAATTCTTCAACAACATCGCCCATTTCTTCAAATTCACCAATACTTAAATCCATGCCGGCCGTCATGTTGACCAAAATACCGCGGGCACCTGACAAGTCGATGTCTTCTAATAGGGGACTAGAAATGGCTTCAATACCCGCCTTACGGGCGCGACCTTCACCTTTAGCATAACCAGAACCCATCATGGCGAGACCCTGATCTTGCATAACTGTGGTGACATCAGCGAAATCCACATTAATTAAGCCTGGGCGTGTGATCAATTCAGAAATACCTTGCACGGCACTGAATAAAACACCATTAGCTGCCTTGAAAGCATCCAATAAAGAGGTATCCCGGCCTAAGACGCTGAGCAGTTTTTCATTGGGAATAATAATCAAGGAGTCAACATGTTGACTTAATTCTTTAATCCCTTCTTCGGCAATCAAGGCGCGTTTCCTACCCTCAAACGGAAATGGACGGGTAACGACGGCTACCGTCAGAATGCCGAGTTCTTTAGACACTTGAGCCACAATTGGGGCAGCCCCAGTACCCGTGCCGCCTCCCATTCCTGCGGTGATAAAAACCATGTCTGTGCCTTCAAGAACGGCCATAATGCGTTCACGATCTTCTAAGGCAGCTTGTTGACCGACTTCAGGATTAGCGCCCGCTCCCAAACCTTTAGTCACATCGGTTCCCAATTGTAAAATCGTGCGGGCAGAAGAATTTTTGAGGGCTTGTGCATCGGTATTGGCACAAATAAATTCTACCCCTTCAATATTACCTTGGAGCATATGCTCAACTGCATTGCCGCCTCCGCCACCAACACCAACAACTTTTATAACAGCATTTTGGCTGTAGGTATCCATTAATTCAAACACTTGATTAACCTCATTTTAGTGAGAAGTGTACAGTTATCAGTCAATTATCAATTATTCAAGAGTGGGAAGTCAAATGTTCGCTTTCTTTTAGAGCCGGTTTTAAAATTTGAGTTAACTCATTGTTTTATAAGTCAGACTTGATTTTATAAGTGATTGATTTTGGGACTTTAAAAACACGCTCTAAATATTCTAAATATAAATAATCAGCGGAAATCCAGAAATCAGTCTCGCGTTCTATATCATTTTTTATTTCAGACGAATAACACTTTGATAAGCCGTGATGCTGATTGTTTCCTGTTAACCTCTTATTGATGCGATATCAAATCCAATACGCTTATGACAAATGCTTTCTATGAATACGTCATAGAAAGCAGGTTTCTATAAGCCTTAAAATTCTAAACCCAATCTGTTTTTTAGAAATTACCCTGAATCCAAGTTCTCATCCGACCCACTACCCCTTTGACACCTAGAGTTGACTGGGCAATATCCGATATTCTTTCATGGCGATGTTGGTAACCAAATAAGAGTAAACCTACGCCGGTAGCATAAATAGGATTACGGACAACATCAATCAATCCGGTCACATATTTCGGGTACCCAATTCGCACTGGCATATGAAACACTTCTTCTGCCAGTTCGATAACACCATCCATTTGGGAACTTCCCCCCGTCAAGACAACGCCGGCGGCAATCAAATCTTCATAACCGCTACGTCGCAACACCCCTTGTACTAGGGTAAATAATTCTTCATAACGGGGTTCTACCACATCAGCCAAGGTTTGCCTTGCCAACTGACGAGGTGGACGGGCACCGACGCTCGGCACTTCTATCATCTCTTCGGCATTCGCCAATTGGGTTAAGGCACAAGCATATTTTTTTTTAATTTCTTCTGCGTACTGGGTTGGTGTACGTAGGGCGACGGCAATATCATTGGTAATTTGATCACCTGCTATGGGTATCACAGCCGTATGGCGTATTGCGCCTTCACTAAAGATAGCAATATCGGTCGTTCCACCGCCAATATCGACTAAACAAACACCCAAGTCTTTTTCATCTTCCGTTAACACGGATGCACTGGAGGCGAGTTGTTCTAGGATCATATCATCAACTTCTAATCCACACAGTCGCACACATTTAATAATGTTTTGTGCCGCACTCGCGGCACCCGTTACCATGTGGACTTTCGCTTCTAAGCGAACCCCATACATGCCGATGGGTTCTCGGATACCTTCTTGATTATCAATAACAAATTCTTGCGGCAGAATGTGAATAATTTTTTGATCTGCCGGAATCGCGACGGCGCGAGCCGCATCAATGACACGATCAATATCATCTTGCATCACTTCCTTGTCACGAATCGCTACTATGCCGTGTGAATTCATGCTGCGGATATGACTGCCAGCAATGCCCGTATAAACAGAATTAATTTCACATCCTGACATTAATTCCGCTTCTTCCACAGCACGTTGAATTGAATTAGTCGTGGATTCAATATTGACAATCACACCTTTTTTGAGGCCTCTCGAAGGATGTTGTCCTATCCCAATGATTTCGACTTCATCTCCCTGAGTTGAAACTTCACCGACAATAGCGACGACTTTGGAAGTACCAATATCAAGGCCTACGATTAAATTGTTTTTTTCTCTGGGTGACATCTTTTTCCTCACTTTGCCAATGTGCTTTGTACCGCAATGCCATTGGTATAACGCAGGTCAATCTGCACGAGGGACTTTCCCCCAGAGGTTATAAGCGATTGCGTTACTCTGCTTTTATATACTTTGAGAAAGCGTTGCAGGCGGATTTCAATGTCACCGCGTCCTAGCCTAAGTTTCATACCGTTGTCCAACACGATATACCATCTGGATTGGGCGTTGCAGCCAAATTCTCGTATCTGTAGACCGACCAAAGCTACCCGCGGTGCAAGCAGGTTGTAATGTTTTAAGATTTCACCAGCCCATGTAGGTGGCCCTGCAAACCGGGGTAAATCCATTTTTGTTTGATTACTTTTTAAACTTATGAACTTTGTTTTAGGTGGATTCAGCAGATTACCCTCATTATCTATTAGTGCTTTATCTAACCATTGTGCCACAGCAGTACGTTCTTGTACATGTATCAGTAGGGTATCTGGCCATTGGCGTTTGATTTGCACGTTTTTTATCCAAGGATTGCTCAAGAGAGTAGAACGCACCGCTGTCAGGTTGATATTAAAAAAACCACCCTTCACGGTTTTGAAAACCATCGCTTGCAAAACATGAGGATCAGTATTTTGAAGTTCACCTTCAATACGCACGGCCGTTATTGGCAGAGTGCGGGGGTCTAAAATCCAAAGCCACAAAGTACCCACTAAACTTAAAAGTAAGCCGGTAAATATAATGGCCCTCAATTGTTTACTCAACAAAACATTCTCATTCGATTTTTAAGGTTCAATTTTTGTTTGATAAAAAATCGCTTATTTATATATATTCTTTCATTTTAGAATGGCATTATTTTCATAACGCATTGAATTGACATGATATTCTACTGTCTTTAATGCTTTAACCCAAATCAAATCTTTAATGCTTTAATTCAAAAATTCATTTTTCATTCTATTCCCTTTTTCATTTTTCATTTTTCAGGCTATTCAAAATTCGTAATACCAAATCGTCAAAGCTGATACCGGCCACTTTAGCAGCCATAGGTACTAAGCTATGATCCCTCGTCATCCCTGGCACCGTATTCACTTCTATCAACCAAGGCCTTAAAGATTTATCACATAAGAAATCAACGCGCCCCCAACCCTGGGCCCCAACAGCTAAAAAGGCCTGTAATGCTAAATCTTGTAATGCCTTTTCTTGGGCTGCGGGCATTGAGCAAGGGCAAATATAAGCGGTTTTAGCATCATCACTATATTTAGCGGTATAGTCGTAAAATTCCCGTGGCGTTTCCAATCGTATTAAAGGTAATACCAAATCACCCAAAATAGCGGCCGTATATTCTATTCCCGTTATATAGCTTTCCGCCATAACCGGACAATCAAATTGAGAAGCAGCTTCATAAGCTAATGCTAATTCATCCACATTAGAGACTTTACTCATCCCAACACTAGAGCCTTCTAAGACCGGTTTAAGCATCAACGGCAAGCCCACCTGTTCAATAACGATAGATAAATGGCTATCATTAATTAGCGTACACGCTGGCGTTGGCAAACCTAAGCCTTGCCACACTTGCTTAGATCGGTATTTATCCATAGCTAATGCCGAACCTAACACGCCACTGCCAGTATAAGGTAAGCCCATAAAATCAAGTAATCCTTGTATCGTACCATCTTCACCACCCCGTCCATGCAAAGCGATAAAAACGCGATCAATGTGCTTTTCAGAAAGTTGTTCAATAACGGGCCGCTCAGCAGTATCTATGCCGACAGCATCAACACCTTGACGCAATAAGGCCGCTAATATGGCTTGTCCACTTAAAAGGGAAATTTCTCGTTCTGCCGAATTTCCCCCCATTAATACCGCTACCTTACCCAATTCTGTATTCATTTTTTATGAATTATTAATTATCTATTATCTATTATCTATTATTTGATCATCGGCAAATTGAAAATGGGCAACCCTAATGGTCGTCTATTTTGGGGTTCACTAATGTAATCTTTGTTACATATTTTAAGTTTGATACATTTTATATATCAACTCCAACAATACGCACTTCAGGAATCAAGCTAATACTGTATTTCTGTTCTATAGAAGCCTTGATTTGCTCAATCAAACTTTCAATATCAGCAGCCAAAGCATTATTACAATTGATAATAAAATTGGCATGTTTTTCGGATACACAGGCTCCCCCTTCACAGCGCCCTTTCCAACCCGCTTGTTCTATCAAGCGAGCAGCATAATCACCTGGCGGGTTACGAAACACAGAGCCACAACTGGGTAAACCAATCGGTTGTTTTTCATTACGTTCTTTCAACAAGGCTTGAATTTTGGCTTTGCCTTCTTCAGATGTCGGACTTAATTGCAAAGTGGCGGCCACAAACCACTCGTTTTCTGGGCCTTTGACGCGACGATAACCAATCTCATAATCCGTCACCTGACGGCTCCGAGGCTGCCCTTGTCGATTCAAGGTTTCTACCTCTTGCACAAACGACCAAGTCTCCTTTCCCCAAGCGCCAGCATTCATAGCCAAAGCACCGCCAAATGTGCCAGGAATACCCGCTAAAAACTCTGTGCCACCAAAGCAACGCGCTCGTGCCACAAATCGAGCCAGTTTCGCACAACTCACACCCGCCTCAACACGCAAAGTGTTATCATCTAATAACTTGATTTCATTTAATAATCCGGCCGTCAATATGACAACGCCAGGTATGCCGCCATCGCGCACCAGAAGATTGCTCCCCAAGCCCAGCCAAAAAACGGGAATATCATCAGGCAACTGCTGCATGAAATGGGCTAAATCCAACACATCCGCTGGCTCATAAAACCACTGTGCCGGGCCGCCTACACGCCACGAGGTATGCTCAGACAGCGGTTCATTGTGACGTAGATTGCCACGCAAGCCGACATAACTACAAGGATTGTATATAAGAACGGATTGGTTCGAGGTCATGCTAGTATTCTGTCAATGTAAGGCGAAGCCAGTCGGCACCAACCTATTTCTAGTCAAAAATATCTTTAGCGTCTTTAGCGTCTTTAGCGTCAAAGCGCGTTTATTTTCTTTGACGAATCGTTTTGGGGTATATTACTATTTTACGCGCCTTCCTTAGATCAGTGATCATTGAGCAGTGATAATTGAACATTGCCAATACTACCCGCACCCAAAGTCAATAATATATCTTGATCTCGTAATAAAGGCCTCAAAAGTTGTGGCAAATGTTCTACTTTTGCGACAAACTGTGCATTGACTACACCTTTCGCACGAATAGCCTCATATAAAGACTCTCCTGTAACATCTGCAATCGGCGTTTCCCCTGCGGCATAAATATCAAGCAATAATAAAACCTCAACTGTCGATAACACTTGCACAAACTCATCAAATAAATCATAAGTGCGTGTATAGCGATGGGGTTGAAATGCCAGCACTATTCGCCGTTGTGGCCAGCCTTCGCGCACAGCCTCTAGCACAGCCGCAATTTCACGCGGATGATGTCCGTAGTCGTCAATGTGCAAAATTTCTCCCGCAGTTGTCAAGAGATTTTGCATTTTAAAGCGTCGATCTATTCCACCAAATTCTTGCAAAGCACGCCCTATCAAAGCCTCTGATACCCCAACTTCATGCGCGATAGCCATCGCAGCAAGCGCATTAAGCACATTATGTTTGCCAGGCAAATTTAAAACCACATCTAACCAAGGGATATGATCACGCAACACTTTAAAATGCGTTTGTCCCGCACTTTGCTTGATTTCAATAGCACGAATATCCGCCTGTTCAGATAACCCATAAGTGAGCATCGGTGTAGTCAATTCGGGCAATATCGCTTCAATCACGGGATCATCAATACACACAACGGTCAAACCATAAAACGGTAATTGCTGCAAAAAATCAATAAAAGTCTGACGCAACTGATTAAAGTCATTATTATAAGTTCTGATATGATCCGTGTCGATATTCGTCACCACTGCCATCACGGGTTTTAAATATAAAAACGACGCATCACTCTCATCAGCCTCAGCAACTAAATACTCTCCCGAACCTAAACTGGCATGTGTACCTGCACTGTTTAAACGGCCGCCTATCACAAAAGTCGGATCTAAACCGCCTTCAGCTAACAAACTGGCAATCAAACTGGTTGTTGTGGTTTTACCATGCGTCCCAGCAATCGCAATCCCTTGGCGAAAGCGCATCAACTCCCCTAACATCTCAGCGCGTGGCACAACCGGCAAACGTTGCCGCCGCGCCGCCTCAACTTCAGGATTATCTAACTGCACCGCGCTAGAAATCACCACCACATCGCAACCCTGCACATGCGAAGCAAGATGTCCAATTTGCACCTTAATACCTAAATCCGTCAATCGGCGCGTCATCTGACTTTTATGTAAATCCGATCCTGAAACGGCATAACCAATACGATGCATCACCTCAGCAATGCCACCCATACCCGAACCACCTATACCCACAAAATGAATACGTCGGCAGCGTTTAGGAAGAGACAAGGAGCCATTTCTATTCATTCTTTATCAATTATCACTTATCAATTATCAATTATCACATCAATTCTCAATGAGCAATTATCTACATGGTAGGGGCAATCCCTTATAGTTGCCCATTATTGTTATCATTAAAAATTTTCAATGGGGCAAATCCTTATATACTTAGCATCGTCATAAATTGCGCTTTTTTTACTATCAATCAGCCAACAGCTTTTCACGCTTTCACTTAACAAGTTTCGCTCCGCGAAACTTTAGCGTGAAAAAGATTTTGCGCGCAAAATCTTTGGCGTGAAAGCAGTTGTCTAAAAGCTCAAGTCAGGTGG
>QNEL01000050.1 GCA_003645185.1 Candidatus Parabeggiatoa sp. nov. 3 | reverse complement strand
TTTTCAGACACTTGATAAGTTTTCATCCACCAAGACAAAACTTCTTTAACAGCGATGATGTCTTTTGATTCAAACCATTGTTTAAAATCAGGCGCATCTGGAGACTGTTTTTGAACTGTTTTTAAAAAGATAATGGCGCTTGGAATGAAATGGCCGTATTTAGAAGGTAATACACTTAAAACGAATGCACGAGTAGCAATATCTGTTCGCACTGTTAAAATGATTGTTTTATAATCAATCAACAGCTTCGTGATCCAAACCGCCATTTCATCAGCAAAGGGTTCGTTAATTTCTCGCAATGGTTTTAGCAGTGCTTCATCAATGATTTCATTTGCCTCAGTGAGGTTAAAATCACTTTCTTTAGCAAAACGTTCTAAACGTTTCCTCAACGCATCGCCCCTGCCAACTAAACCAAAGGCATGGACGATAAAATGCACCACTTCACCAAGACGCGGGAAAGGGGTTTCCTCAAATTCTGATTTCATCATTTCTCCAAAAAAGTATTATGTATTAATTAATAATAGCCTCTCCCATTGATCTATCATAATGAAAGAGGCTAGTTATCAAATTATTTTACTTTTTCGTTTTTCCTGAACTGGTATTACGTGCGGCTGCAGCTTGGGCACGGCCCGCAAAATTATTCTTGGGCACGACACCACCGTTGTTCTTTGCGATTGCCCTTTGAATCCGGCAAGCGGATTTTTGAGTCATTGGCGTTTTGGATTTGTTCATTGTTAGATTCCTCTAAAAAAGTTAAAAAAAAATAAGTTAAGGAATGACGATATTGTTTAATCGCCTGTCCTTAAATTTTGATGATTAAATAATCAACGAGGCGACACTATAAACGTGGAGCCCAAATAATCTATGGACAGCAAAAGGACAGTGATTTATATTTTTTACACCATTTTATTATAACTATTTGATTTATATCCTTTTATTTAAAAAAATATGCTTTGAATCTTATGATAATTGAAGGGGGCTGAAATAAATTGTGCGATGATGCCCGCGCACTTGAATTGCCTTTATGCCCAAAAGCGTCGTAAAAAAATCTTATGGACATCATATTTAATGAACTCATGAACTTGTGAACTAGGGCAACAGCTAACGACTCAATAAATATTAAGTTAAAAACTTACGGTTATAGCCCGTTTTGATCGAGTATTCTTTGGATGAGGTTTGAACAGGATTTAACAGGTTATGTTAAGTACGACGAATTTGGGGAGTAAACGGATTAACCCAATCACGCCACCATCCAATCCGTTGAATCCCCTAATCCGTTGTACTAGAGGAAGTTTGAACAAGATTTCACGGATTTTTAGGAAGCCAACAGGATTATTAATGTTAAGATTTATCCGGTTATTTAACGATTATTGATATTGTGACTTTTTTTGAAAGGAAGAAATTTATGCCACTGATTGTGTCTTTTTTCGATGTATTAGAGGCAACCGATAAATTGTCTTTAGATGAACAACATACCTTAATTGAAATTTTGCAGCAGCGCATGAGAGAAAGACGGCGGGCTATAATCGCTAAAAATATTCAAGCAGCTAGGAAAAAATTTCAACAAGGAGACTGCCAACCAGCAACGCCTCGTGAAATAATGAAGGATATTTTATCGTGAAACGAGAACTTTTAAAACAGGAGACTAATATGCAAGCAATTGAATTTAAAGCAAAATCTTATGATGGATTGATAAACATACCAGACACTTATAAAAACTGGTATAACAACACAGTCGTTTTACTTACGAAACCAAAACCTCTCCCTCAAGAAACAGGGCACCCGGAACTCAAGCGTTTTTTTGTTCAATTTAACGCTGACTTAACCGGCTATCGCTTCAATCGGGAGGCGGCCAATGAAAGATGATGAATACGCCTTTTTGGATAGCAATGTTTTAATTTACCGCGTTAGCAATGATGCTGCCAAAAAACTCTGAGGAAAAACCATGAACAGAAAAGTCAGTATTGTTATTGAAAAAGATGAAAATGGCTATTATGCCTATTGCCCTGAACTACCCGGTTGCCAAACTCAAGGCGATACGTTTGAAGAAATCAACGCCAATATCAAAGAAGCCGTTGAACTTTATATCGAAACACTCTCGCTAGAGGAAGTTGAACCGTATTTGAGCCGAGAAATTTATACGACAGCGATGGAGGTATCCTTTGCCTAAGTTAATCACCGCGCAACAAGCCGCCTCCATGCTTTTGCGAGCTGGTTTCGTTCACATTCGTAGCAAGGGCAGCCATAGAATCTATGTGAAAAGTAATCGGCGCGTTGTTATCCCCTTTCATGCCGGAAAAACCTTACACCCAAAAATTGTCAAACAAGTGTTAGCGGCATTGGAATAATTAATATTGTGTTCAATCATGATACGATACTTGTTTGTGTTATATACTATTACAATTGGCGAAAGGAAACATTTTGCACGAAATCTCACAGCAAGAAAAAAGTCCCATACAGACAGTGTTAGAAAACGCGATTGAAAATGATCAAAGCCAGTATGTATTAACACAGACAAATAAAGCCTACGCTAAACTCAGAAAAAATCCCAAAGCTTGGGAGGAATAAATCAAAGAGCGAAGAAGTTGGGAAAATACTTTGTCTGATGGCTTGGAGGATGATTAAAATGTCATTACCCAATCTAGGAGAACTGCGGCTGTCGTATTGCGCTTAAACGGATTAAAAGCCAATAGGGTGCCGATGCAAAATAAATTTTGCACTCCATCTTGGTGGGCAACCAAGTTGCCCACAGGGCTACGCTCGCTATCCTATTTTCGGCATCAATGTCCATTTGATAAACCAATCCCCGTTATTTTGCTCCAAACAAACAATACCGCCATTTTGAAATTTCAACACCGGCTTATCAATTGAAGTGGTTATCAGGTAAGAAGTCAGTCTTTCCATGAAGGGTAAATGCCCAACAAGCATCAGGTTGTCTGTGCTATTCATGTTGTCGGCGATGGTAGACACATCATCCAATGGATTTAGGCCACTGATTTTTTGAACACCGTTTTCTGGATTGAGGGTTGATGCCATGATTTCAGCAGTTTGTTGCGCCCTGGTTTTGCCGCTGTGTTGGATGCGTGATACCTGGATACCGTGTTTTTTGGCTTCGTTGGCAATGCGTTTTACGTCTGAAATACCTTGTTCAGAAAGGCCCTGATTAGGTTCCTGATCTTTGGGTAAGCTTTTACCGTGTTGTACCAGAAAAAGTGCCATGAGATGATTCCTTATTCATTGCGTTTAGGGGAATGGTGGGCAACAAAAACACGTTATAGCGTTTCCCGATTGAATGAGGTACAAATTTAATTGTCATTACAAAATTATTTTGCGAAGGTTTGGAGTGCAAAATTTATTTTGCTAAGGTTTGGAGTGCAAAATTTATTTTGCTTTCTGCCCGATTTACGTTCCAAATTTATTTTGCTTTCTGCCTTTTTCCTGCCATTTTATGATTGATTTTGTACTTCATGCAATCTGAAAACGCTATACCCACCCTACAAGAGCCTTTTTTGGAGAGGCCGTTTAGGGGAATGGTGGGCAACAAAAACACGTTACCCACCCTACAAACGATGCAAAATAAGTTCAAGGACAAGTTTACTGCCAAAGTAAGCTACCATGAGAACTAAAAAACCACTGAGATTCCAACGTATTGCGGTTTTGCCGCGCCAACCATAACGTATTCTTCCCCATAGTAATACGGCAAAAACACACCATGCGAGTATTGATAAAACGGTTTTATGTACCAGATGTTGTGCAAACAGATCGTCTAAAAAAACGATGCCGCTGAACAGACTTAAACTGAGTAATCCAAAGCCTAATGCAATCATTTGAAAGAGCAAGGTTTCCATGACTTGCAGCGGGGGTAACTTACCCATTACCCAGCCTGGGTGTTTGTGATGTAATTTGTAGTTTTGAAGGGCTAAAAATAAGGCTTGCAGTGCGGAAATGCTTAAGAAACTGTACGCGAATATTGAAAAGAAAATATGAAGTCTGACACCCCATTCGGTTTCTTCTGAAAAAATGCGTTCGGTGTGAAAGTAGCCTTCTAAACCTATTGTAAGTGCGGCGAGGGGAAAGAGTATGATAGTGAGGTTATCAATAGGTTGACGTGGCAAGCTGAGTAATAATAACAGGGCAATAACCCAAGCAATGAGGGATGCGGCATTGAAAAAGCCTAGATTTAAACCTAATGGGGTTATCATGCTCTGATATAATACCAAGGCATGGAGAGTGACTGCCAATCCACCGAGTAGCAGTAATATAGATTTGGGGGATAGCACAATGCTGTTTATGCGATAAAGGCGTGAAACAGCAGCGGCAAGGTATAAAAAAATGGCAGATAAACTGATAATGGCAAATGTATTCACAACACTGTTTCCATTTTGATTGTGGGGAATGGCGTTTAAAAGGGGGAAAAACTGGGGGGTGTCTGTTGAACCAATTTATTGGTTTATTTTTCACTCTATTTTTATTCCAAATTGGGGGATGGTGGGATCGCTGTCGGTGAAATCTGGGTTTATTATTGAGTTCATTTTCGACAACTTACCCACCCTACAAATATGGGGTGAAAAAAAGTAAGTACTGAACCACAAATAAACAGGTATTTTACGGCAAAGGGCAACCACAAGGGCTTGCCCCTACACACCTGAAAATTTTTGGCGAAAGTACTTAGCAAAAATACCTGAACAGACACACCCCAGGGAAAAACGCAGTTTTCATGCGTTTATTTCCCCATTTCCCATCAGGAATCTTACTTGGCTTTAGGTAAATTTTTCGCCTGTTCCAAGGCGATATCTTTAAGCGCATTAAAGGAGTTTTGATTAGATGTGCCTTCGATGGCTTTGACTGCCAATTCTTGAGCTTGTTTGAGGGCAGATTCTAATTGTTTAGAGAGTTTGTCGAGTTGACTGCCTTGATTGGCGACTTGATCTTCTAATTCCCGAATTTTTAATTGGTAAACCTCTTGATCGCCAGAAAATTCTTGAGCCGCTAAATCGGATTTAATTTTAGCCTGCTTATGAGCAATGCCAATGCCTTCCTCTTTAGCCTTCTTGATAGCCGCTTCTAATTCCTTCGGAAAACGTTCAACCTTGGTTTTGTTTTCTTCAAACTGCTTTTCACGTTCAGCGAGCGTTTTCTCACGCTCATCCCAAGCTTTGCGGCGTGTTTCTTGAGGTTCATCTAGGGTTTGTTGTTGCTGCTGTTGTTGTTGAGTGTATTCTTCATCGCTGAGATTCCGTTTTAGGCTTAAATCGTAACGATATTCGTTGTCTTCCCGTTTTTTTGTTTTCTGAACAGAACTTTCTAACTCTTGCAACTGCAATTCTGTTTCTTCGGTTTCCATTTGCCACGCTTGTTTTTTGTCCAGCCAAGCTTTTTCAACCTCTTCCCGTTTCTGTTTGCTCGTTTCAACATATTGCTCTGCGGTTTCGCGGTATTCTTTGAGCAAAGCACTTAAAGTCTCTTCTTCAATTTTCAGATTGTATAAGGTTGCTAAACGATTGCTTTCTGTGTCAACTGTGGTGCGGACATTTTTTAAGCGTGATGCTTCTACAAGCAAGTTGGTGGATAATTGGCTAAGGGCCGTGTTAAATTTTTCACCCAGTTTCCCTAAAGTGTTAATCACTTCTTCCATCAATGCGTGTGCATTCTCCTCTTGAGGTAAAGAAAGGGCGAGTTCGGCTTGATTGGTACTCGTTTCCTTTTTCGATGAGACGGGGGGTGGTGGTGTTTCATGTTTTTTACTGGCAGGGGGACTGCCTTTTTTAGCCTCTAATTCTTGGTAAGCCGCTTCTAACTCTTTATAGGCTTCAAGAATTTCAGGCTTTGTGCTTCGAGAATGCACTTTTTTGGGCATGATTTGAAACTCCTGTTTTTAATACTTTTCAATCTGTAAGGCTTTTTTTAATGTCAACCAAACCTGACAGGTTTTCAAAACCTGTCAGGTTTAATGTCTTTCAATCTGTGAGACTTTTTTAAAACCAAACCTGACAGGTTTTCTTTCGCCTGTCAGGTTTAATGTCTTTCAATCTGTGAAACTTTTTTAAAACCAAACCTGACAGGTTTTCTTTCGCCTGTCAGGTTTAATGTCTTTCAATCTGTGAGACTTTTTTAAAACCAAACCTGACAGGTTTTAAAAACCTGTCAGGTTTAATGGTTTAATATCGGGTTTTATTGAATTTAAAAAGGGGAATTTATCAAATTTTTTCGACTGTTTGAGGTTTACCACCACTTGAAACGGCTGTCACTGCCAATTGTTGTACCTGTTGTGAAGCCGTTTGCAGTTGTGAGGAATATTGTGCAATTCGTGCTTTTTGTTCATCTATCGTCTTGTTGAGAGATTCAATTCTCAGTTCAAACGTTTTGCGCGATGCCTCTCTCTCTTTTTCTAACAACTTAGCCTTGTTTTCCTCATTTTGATAAGTCTCTTTAATCGCCTCTTCACGGGCCTTTTTCATTGCCTCTGAAATGTCTTTAGGCATCGCTTCAACTTTGACTTTGTACTCCTCAAACTTCGCTTTATTTTTTTCAAGAAACGATTCACGCTCTTTCCAATCTTTTTCCTTAATCCGGTTTTCTTCCTCTAATTGGCGTTCTAAAGCACGTTTACGTTTATCATACCCATCAGTGTCTTCAGTGTGTTGCCACTTGAGTCCATAATCGTAGTCTTCTTCATCCAAAGAACGTTTTTTCTCTATATCACTCAGTTGTTTCTTTTGAGCCTTGTCGTTGTCTTGCCGTCGTTTTTGCCACATTTCACGGCGCGAAGTCATATCCTTTTCCAAAACATCGTGTTTTTGTTGGTAATCTTCTTGAACGTTTTGCAATGCCTTTTGATGCTCTTGTTGTAAAATATTCAAAGCTTCCGCTGCGATTTGAATATTCTGCAAAGTTGTTAAACCTTGGTTTTCAACCTGCATTGCCCTAGAAATCTGCGCTAATTTGTCCACTTCAGTGGTCATATCTTTAGCGAGCTTTTCAGTAGATTCACCAAAGGTTGATTGCAATTGGGCTAAGGATTGGAAAAGACTTTCGCCAGTGTAGCTAGAGGCTTGTTCAACAATTTCTTTATCCCTTTGCCGGGCTGCGATATCCTGTTTAGTCGCGATTTTTGAGTCGATCTGTTGGTAATCAGCACGTAGTTTTTCAAACGCTTTAACAATCGTTTGCGGATCAGAATGAGGGGTATTCATGTTATCAATAATCAATTTGTAGGGGCAATCCCTTGTGGTTGCCCCCTTGTGGTTGCCCTGTAAAGGATAGAACGCTGATTTAACGGGTTGTCCTGATTCACGCTGATAATAAAGCAGCGTGGCATCAGTATTAATTATGACAATCAGCGTTCCATTGGATTATGTGTACCGACTTCAAACCAAAAAAATAACCAAAAAATAACCTATTATATTTTAATGGAATTGAGAAACGGACAGTAACCTGTTTTTGGTTTCAAGGGGAATTTGCCTTACAAATAGGCTGAACATTCCCCAAGGGGGTTAGGAGGAATTGAGTTTAAGGCGTAAAAGATGAACCACATCCACACGTTGTGGTAGCATTGGGATTGCGGATCACGAATTGTTCACCTTCTAAGCCTTCACTGTAGTCAATTTCGGCTCCTGCCAAATAGGGATAACTGATAGAATCTATCAACAATTGAATACCCTGATTCTCAACAACCGTGTCGTCTTCATTGACCGTTTCATCAAAAGTAAAACCATACTGAAAACCTGAACAACCGCCGCCTTGCACAAAAACGCGCAATTTCAGATCCTCGTTGTTTTCCTCTTTGATCAATTCTTGCACTTTCAGTGCGGCAGTGTCGCTAAACAACAAAGGTGAGGGGGTGGATGAGGGGGTGGCTTCTTGTACCTGCATAGTCAAATCTCCGAGTTAATTTTATTATCTGAGTCATACTAAGTACTCTTTCACAAAAAATCAATAGGCCAAAACAGCGAATCCTCACAAACTTATCCATTAAGCCTGTATTGTAAATGATTAAGCCCTTGTTTGGTATGAAAGAATGGTTTGGTATGACATTTAAATAATTAATGCGTTAATGAATTAATCCGATAAGGTGTTAGCGTTCAAAATTGAAAGCACTTCTTCAAGTTCCAAGCGTAATTGACGAATAATTTGTTGACTTTGTTGTCGATCAGTGATTGAGGCTTCTCCATTTAAATGTTGTTTGGCACCACCAATGGTAAACCCCTGTTCATAGAGTAGGTTGCGAATATGACGAATCAAAATCACATCTTCACGCTGGTAATAACGCCGGTTGCCTCGACGTTTAATGGGTTTGAGTTGAGAAAATTCTTGTTCCCAGTAACGCAATACATGTGGCTTGACGGCACATAACTCGCTCACTTCGCCAATGGTGAAGTAACGCTTCCCCGGAATGACCGGTAGTTCGATATTATTCGTTATTTCCAGCATAAGATTCTACTCGTTCTCTGAGTTTTTGGCCAGGTCTAAAAGTGACTACCCGCCTTGCGCTTATTGGTATTTCCTTACCTGTTTTAGGGTTTCTACCAGGGCGTTGTTTTTTGTCACGTAAATCAAAATTGCCAAATCCAGAGAGCTTAACCTGTTCTCCTTGTTCTAACGCCGTGCGGATCTCTTCAAAAAACAGATCGACCATGTCTTTGGCTTCTCGCTTATTTAAGCCCACGTCTTGATAAAGTTTTTCTGCCATTGCAGCTTTAGTCAATGATGCCATATTAATTATTTCCTTAGTTGTGCACCCAAATTTTGTTCAAGCGTACTGAGTAATTGTACAAGCACAGTATCCACTTCTTGATCTGTAAGATTGCGTGAAAACGCCTGAAAAATCAACCCTATTGCTAAACTTTTTTGACCGAGCTCAATGCCTTTACCTTGATAAACATCAAACAAGTGCCAAGCGATTAGAATTTCGGGGGCTGATTGTTTGATACAAAACAATATTTGGGCCGCACTGATATCTTGTGATACCACGACAGCCAAATCTCGCCGCATAGCGGGATATTTAGACACTTCTTTAAATTTAGGGATAGGTGCTTGACATAGTGGTGCAAGCCGTAATTCAAAAAGATATGCGGGTGGCACTAATTCTAGCCTCCCAACGAGATTGGGATGCAGTGCGCCCAATAAGCCTATCCATTCATTACTTTGATAAATCGCGGCCGTTTGGCCGGGGTGTAAAGCGGGATGCGTTGTAGGTGTAAAGCGCAGACGCTGTTCTATAGGCTTGCCGTCTGTTGAGGCACTCAAACTTAATAAGGCTTCGACATCCGCTTTAATCTCAAAAAAATCAACGGGTTGTGTCGTTTGACCCCATTGTTCAGGCAAACGGCTACCTGTCACAACACCGGCTATCATTTGTTCTTGTAGTAAACCTTGATCTGGTGTGTTGATAAAGCGCAAACCGGTTTCAAATAAGCGTACTCTTTCTTGTTGACGCTTTTGATTATACAGCACTGCTTGCAGTAAACCGGGCCATAAAGTGGTACGCATGACTGCCATATCACTGGCAATGGGGTTGCTTAAAGTCAGTGATTCAGTTTGTGGATCAAATAGAGCTTGTTGTTTTGGGTCTACAAAACTGTAAGTAATGGCCTCTTGGTAGTCGCGTTGCACCAGCACCGCTTGCAGTTGTTCTTTCGTTATCTGTTGCGGGTGCATCGTCATACGGGATTGAGGCGCATGACTAGGTAAATGATTATAACCATGCACTCGCGCTAATTCTTCAATCAAATCGGCTTCAAGGGCAATATCAAAACGGAAAGTCGGTGGACAGACTTGCCAAGTGTCACCTTCTTGCATAGCGATCATGCCTAAACGAGTTAAGATATCGCTCACTTCACTATGCTCTAGTGATTGACCGAGTAAACGTTGAATCCTTGAGGCGCGAAGTTCAATTGCTGGGGTAACGGGCAAAGTGCTTTCGTCAGCGACTTCAATCACGGGGCCCATTTGTCCGCCTACTATATCTAATAATAAGGCCGTTGCCCGTTCCATAGCACGACGTTGCAATTGCGGATCAACACCCCGTTCAAAACGGTGAGAGGAATCGGTATGCAATCCGTAGCGTCTCGCGGTACCCGATGCCTGTTTGGGTGCAAAAAAGGCACTTTCTAAGAAAATATCTTGCGTTGTGCTTGTGACAGCAGAAGCGTGTCCCCCCATGACACCCGCCATAGCAAGAGATTGTTTATGATCGGCAATGACTAATGTTTGTTCATCTAATTGTACGGTTTGTTCATCTAATAGGGTGAGCGATTCAGCTGCTTCTGCCATTCTAACTTGTATACCACCAGATAAACAAGCAAAATCAAAGGCATGCATGGGCTGCCCTAATTCCAATAAGATATAATTAGTGACATCTACGACGGCACTGATACTGCGTAAACCACTGCGGCGTAAACGCTCAATCATCCATAACGGTGTAGGTGCATGAGCATTGATGTTTTTGATGATGCGCCCAACGTAACGTGGACAAGCTTGTGGCGCGTCAATCTCCACGGGGAAAGTGTCAGTGATGGTTGCAGCAATGGGCGAGCAATCAAGGGGAGTCACTTGTGAGCGCGTCAAGACACCTACTTCTCGCGCTAAACCTTCAATCCCTAAGCAATCACCGCGATTAGGGGTCAGATCAATTTCAATGCTCACATCTTCTAATTGCAAATAGTGGCGAATATCTTCGCCTATTGGCACGTCAAGCGGTAGAGACATGAGGCCTTCTGAACTTTCCGCGAGGCCTAATTCTTGAGCGGAACATAACATGCCGTGTGACGGAACGCTTCGCAATTTGGCCTTTTTGATTTTCATATCCCCTATACGGGCCCCGACTAAGGCCGTTGGCGCTCGCATACCGGCGTGAACGTTAGTCGCACCGCAAACTATGTTTAAAGGTTTCTCTTCACCAACATTGACTTGACAAACACTGAGTTTTTTAGCATCTGGGTGTGCTTCAACAGATAAAACTTCACCAATAACAACTTTATTAAATGAGGCTGCGACGGGCTCAACATAGTCAAGCTCTAAACCTGCCATGGTTAATTGTTGAACTAATTGCTCTGTTGAAATGGGGGGATTAACCCATTCGCGTAACCAGTTTTCGCTGAATTTCATTGATATCTCATTCCGTCGTATTTATTTATGCCTATTTAAACAAATTTTCTGAACCAGTAGAGACGCGATGCTTCGCGTCTCATCGCTTCGCGTCTCATCGCTTCGCGATCTCATCGCGAAGCGTTTATACAAAAACGCCATTAATTAGACAGAGACGCAAGACATCGCGTCTGAAACAAAAAAGCGATTAGACAGATACGCGATGCTTCGCGTCTCTACAAAAACACAATACCTCTAGTAGAGACGCGATGCTTCGCGTCTCATCGCGAAGCGTCTGAAACAAAAACGCAATACCTCTAGTAGAGACGCGATCGCGAAGCGTTTATACAAAAACGCCATTAATTAGACAGAGACGCGAGGCATCGCGTCTGAAACAAAAACGCAATACCTCTAGTAGAGACGCGATGCATCGCGTCTCTTGGCTCGCGTCTGAAACAAAAAAGCGATTAGACAGAGACGCGAGACATCGCGTCTGAAACAAAAAAGCGATTAGACAGAGACGCGATGCATCGCGTCTCTACGCCAGTATTGCGCCAATACGGCTCCTGACAGATTATGCCAAACACTAAATAGGGCAGCGGGTAGGGCCGCGATTGCGCCAAAATATTTGACCGCTAAGGCTGTACCCAATCCAGAATTTTGCATACCGACTTCAATAGCCAACGTGCGAGCGATTTTGATATCATAACCGAGCCCACGAGCAATAAAATAACCGGCTGCTAATCCTAACAAATTATGCAAAACAACCGCGATGACGACTACCGATGTCACAGTCATTAAATTATCGGCATTCAAGGCTGCCACGATGGCAATAACCCAGACAATTGTTAGCACCGCTATAACAGGCAATACCGGTTTAACACGTTCCAGATAGATGATGACCAAAATAGGTATTAATCACTACGCCAGCCAGCACGGGGAATAAAACGATTTTTAAAATTTCACGCTGAAGTATAGCGAAGCGAAACTTCAGCGTGAAATCGTCAATAACATTTTTAAAACCGGTACTTCAATACTTTGACCCACGTAAAGCCAAGTCAAAAAAGGCGTGGCTAAAAAGGCCAATAGTGTAGAAATGGCTGTCAAGGTGACAGAAAGTGCGACATCCCCTTTACTGAGAAAGCAGATCACATTAGAAGCGGTTCCACCTGGGCAACTGCCTACCAAAATCAGGCCCGCAGCAAGCAGAGGGGATAGGTTAAATGCAGAGGCTAATAGCCAACCGATTAAAGGGCATGAGTAAAAATTGCATACCCACCCCTATCGCGAGAACCGAATGTATTTTAAGCACTCTTACAAAATCAGCAACTCGGAGTGTCATGCCCATTGTGAACATGATAATGCCTAACAAAACCAGTATCCACCCTTCAAAATGGGTAAACCACTGAGGAAAAATCAAAGCTAACAGCGCAAAAAAAATTGCTAAAACAGGAAAAGCATTGAGGGTAAAAGTTTGCATAGTGCTCAATGAGCAATGTATCAATGAGCAATGATCAAAACAAGGATATTATTGAGATTTAGTGATGTCTAAGCTAACCTATTATCGAAGAAAGTTTGGAAAACCGCTACAAACGGCAAGCCTAGAAATCATTCTAAGTTAATGTTTTTAGAGGCAAAAAATTGACAATATCATTTGATTGATAATTGATCATTGATTATTGTTCTTTGAAAGAGAAGCTTCTATTTCCAACAAAGCTTGCAATGGTTCAGGCGCTGCTGTCACAGGCCGCCCAACGACTAAATAATTGGCCCCTAATTTTAAAGCTTCTGCCGGTGTCATGACCCGTTTTTGATCATCATTTGAACTATTCAAAGGGCGAATACCGGGTGTAACCAGTTTAAAGTTGTTATCCACAGCTTGACGTATCAAGACAATTTCATGCGGTGAACAGACAATGCCATCTAAACCACAGGCATTAGACAAACGGGCCAACCGTAAGACGTTTTCTTCTAACAAGCCATGCAAGCCTATTGCATACAAATCAAATCTCTGTAAGCTAGTCAGAATCGTGACGGCAACCAATAACGGACGATGACTGCGTTTTTCCAATGCTTCCCGGGCAGCTAACAACATGTCGCGTCCACCTAAAGCATGGACATTAATCATCCACACGCCTAAATCAGCCGCTGCTAGACAAGCTTGTGCTACCGTGTTTGGAATGTCGTGATATTTTAAATCTAAAAAAATTTCAAAACCTTCTTTAACCAACTGTTCAACTAAAGCCGGGCCGCATCGGGTAAATAATTCTTTACCGATTTTAATGCGGCAACGCTCACAACCTAATTGTTTAGCAAGCGCGAGGGCGGGTTCTGCTTGTGCAAAGTCTAAAGCGACAATTAAAGGAGACATCAAAATGATCTATTCCAATTCATCTTTAGGCGAAAGTGCTTGTTATTTTAAACAAAAACGCTATCCTGTGTTATTCCTCATCAATACCTTGTGTCTGTTTCAGGGTATTCCATTGTTTACAACTCGGACATTGCCAATGTAATTTTCGCGCCATAAATCCGCAATGACGGCATTTGTAAGCCGGTTTATTTTTTAATAAATGCGTCGTCATGTTTTTCAACAATAACAAGTGATCACCCGTGATGTTGTTAGCTTTAGAGAAGGCCAAATCAAGCAGGAGATCAAGGCCACGTACTGAGGGACGCTGGTTGTGCATTTGTTTCACAATAAAATCAGCCGCTTTTTCTTCTCCTTCCTGCTGTTCAATAATGTTTGCCAACACTAACATGGGTGTCATGCCATCATAGCATTCTAAAACATGGTGTAAATAGCGAATAAATTCTTCGCCACGTCCAAGTTCTTGATAACAGATTTGCAAAGGTTCTATCACTTCGGTCAGGTAATCAGGGTCTTGTTGTTCCACCCGTTGAAAGGCTGCAATAGCCTGTTTTTGGTTTCCCCCTTCCAAAGCCAATTCACCTTCTAACAAACTCGCACGGACACATTTGGCATCGGTTTTTAAGGCTTGAGTAATCGCTTGTCGTGTAAAGTCATATTGCCCTTGTCGCCGGTAGTCTTCTGCTTGTTCACAATAATATTGGGCAATCTGGGTATGCATAAGGCACTTATCAGCATGAGCCAAATGTTGCGCGGTTTGAATCGCTTTTTCCCAGTCATGTTCTTGCTGATAAATTTCCAATAATTGCTGCAAGGCTAACACTTGATGGGTATCCGATGCTACCAGTTCTTGAAATAACTGTTCTGCTCTATCCAGTAAACCCGCATGCCGATAATCCTGACCCAGTTCAAACAACGCCAGACTACGTTGTTGAGGATGCAGGGTGGGCCTTTTGATAATATTTTGGTGAATGCGAATGGCTCGGTTAACCTCACCACGGCGACGAAATAAGATACCTAAAGCTAAATGGGTTTCGACGGTGTCGCTGTCTACCTCAATGAGTTTAATAAAAACATCAATTGCTTTATCAGGTTCTTCATTCAGCAAATAATTCAAACCCTTGAAATAATCAGGAGACCAAGAAAAATGGGTCACCTGAGGCCGTCTTTGAAAGCGTGCCACCAACCAGCCGGAGGCGGCCGCCACCGGCAATAACAGCCATAACAACTCTATCATTACACCACTGCATTAGGGCAAAAAAAAACTCACGGGTCAGAAAACAATACTGACCCTTGAGACTGTATCAAGGTGTTTCCCGTAAAACATGCTATTAATTTTTATTTATAGAATGATACCCATAAGAGTAGCTATCGTTATCATCAGGCTTGAGACTTAATTAACTCAGTAATGAAGTCAAGCACTAAAACTCAGCCACGTATGTAACCCCCGCCAGCATTGACTCGATCTCGCAATTCCTTGCCATGCTTGAAATGGGGAACATGTTTCTCTGGTAGTTCCACAGGCGTACCCGTTTTTGGATTACGTCCTTTTCGAGAAGGGCGATGATGCAGAGAAAAACTCCCAAAACCACGGATTTCTATCCTTTCCCCGTTTTCCAGAGAAACTGCCATCTGTTCTAGGATAGTTTTAACCGATAAATCAATATCTTTTTGTGATAATTGGGTTTGTTTCAGCGCAATCGCTTCTATCAGTTCAGATTTTGTCATATCAGTTAGAAGTTTAATATTAATCCGTTTTTTCAGTTTCCTCTTGGTCTTCAATCTGTTCTTTAAACAGATCACCAAAAGTCGCGCCGACTTGAGGTTGTGAATTGCTGTAATCTTGAACAGCTACTGCCTCTTCTTCCGAAACTAATGCCTTGATAGACAAGCTAATGATGCGTTTTTTGCGATCAATGCCAATCACTTTGGCTTCCACTTCATCGCCTTCCTTTAAGAGACGGTGAGCATCATCAACACGTTCATGCGACAATTCAGAAACCCGTAACAACCCTTCTACACCTTCTTCCAATTGAATGACAGCCTTGCTGTTATCAAGTTCACCGACAACACCCTTAACAACAGTGCCTTTTTGATTTTGAGCCACAAAGTTAGAAAAGGGTTCTTTATCTAATTGCTTGATACCCAAAGAAATTCTTTCTCTTTCCGCATCGACCGCTAAAACGATGGCCTCAACTTCATCACCTTTCTTGTAGTTGTGTACCGCGGTTTCACCCGGAACGTTCCAAGAAATATCAGAAAGATGCACCAAACCGTCAATGTTACCCGGAAGGCCTATGAAAATACCAAAGTCAGTGATCGATTTAATGTGACCCACCACTTTGTCATTTTTGTTATGGGTAGTTGCAAACTCTTTCCACGGATTAGGATGACAATGCTTGATACCCAACGAAATGCGGCGCCGCTCTTCATCAATGTCAAGCACCATGACTTCAACTTCATCCCCATTTTGCACCACTTTAGAAGGATGAACGTTCTTATTAGTCCAGTCCATTTCGGACACATGCACTAAGCCTTCGACCCCTTCTTCGATTTCGACGAAGCAACCATAGTCGGCTAGATTAGTGACTTTACCAAATAAGCGTGTACCTTCTGGGTAACGACGTGCAATGTCAAGCCACGGATCTTCGCCCAATTGTTTGAGGCCTAATGAAACTCGAATACGTTCACGGTCAAATTTAAGGACTTTGACATTGATTTCATCACCCACACTAACCACTTCATTAGGATGTTTGACGCGCCGCCAAGCCATATCAGTGATATGCAGCAAACCATCCACACCGCCTAAATCCACAAAAGCACCGTAATCGGTTAAGTTTTTGACAACACCCCGTAATACCATGCCTTCTTGCATGGTTTCCAATAAGGCTTCGCGTTCTTGAGTATTTTCTTTTTCAACCACCGCACGGCGCGACACGACAACATTATTGCGCCGTTTATCCAGTTTTATAACCTTAAATTCTAGCTGTTTATTTTCTAAGAAAGTGGTATCCCGTATCGGACGTACATCGACCAAAGAACCCGGTAAAAAGGCGCGAATCTCATTCATATTGACGGTAAAACCGCCTTTAACCTTCTCTGTAATGACACCGGTAATGGTTTCAGTGTTTTCATAAGCCCGTTCAAGGACACCCCAAGCCGCTGCACGTTTCGCTTTGTCACGGGATAATTTCGTTTCTCCAAACCCATCTTCTACCGCATCTAAAGCAACATCAACATCATCACCTATTGCAACTTCAATTTGACCATTTTCATCAAGAAATTGTTCAACTGGAATAACGCCTTCAGATTTGAGTCCTGCATTAACGATGATCACATCGTGGCGTATATCCATAACCTTGCCCGTCACAATACTGCCGGGCTTCATCTTGTTTTCAGATTGACTTTCTGCAAATAATTCCGCAAAGCTTTCGCTCATTCACAAACCTTTGAAGTTAATGTTATCAGTTAGAAGTTATCAGTTATTGAGTAAAACGATTGTTATTAAGTGTGCATATTAACAACTGATAACTCTTTTCTGATAACTGATAAAATACTCGCGACCACATTATCAATAAAAACCCCAGTTGTATCAATGATATTAGCATCATCCGCAGCCATTAAAGGGGCAATGTTGCGCGTGCTGTCGCGTTGATCACGTTCTGCTATCTCTGTTATGAGTGTTGGAAGCTTAGCATCTATTCCTATATTGATCAACTGTTTATAGCGTCTTTTTGCACGTTCTTCTATACTGGCGGTCAAAAAAATCTTAATTAAAGCCGAGGGAAAAACGACCGTGCCCATATCTCGCCCGTCTGCTACTAAGCCAGGCGCATTTAAAAAGGCCCGTTGTCTGGCCAACAAGGCTTGACGCACAGCGGGTATTGTCGCAATTTGCGAGGCCGCAGTGCCACAGGCCTCGCTACGTAATGCCCGCGAAACATCTTGTCCCTCTAGGATGACTTGAGTTACGCTTAAATCGGGTAAGGGTTTAAATTGCACATCTAAATGGGCCGCCAAAGTGGCCAATGCCGTTTCATTGTCTAATGAAACATTGTGACGATGTGCTGCTAGGGCAAGTCCCCGGTACAGGGCCCCACTGTCAAGCATATGCCAGCCCAATTGTGTTGCCAATATAAGGCTGACAGTCCCTTTACCCGATCCGCCAGGGCCATCTAGGGTGACAATCGGAATAGTGGTATTTTTCATTAATTGAATATAAATTGAGTTAATCGCTGATTATGCGTGACAAATCGGGCAAGGTTTCGGGTTTTCCTGCCTCCATATAGCGACTTTCCCCTTCACGTTGCGTGACGTTTTCATAAACCCCATCATCTCGTTTAACTAATTTGGTCAAACCGAGATCACGCAATTCGCTATTCGATTTTTGAACGGCAATACCAATGCGGGAAATACGTTTACGTACTGGGCCCAAACAAGTAGGGCATTGGGTAAAGGATTCTTCTTTAATTGATTGTTTAACCTCAAATAGCTTACCACGTAAGCAAGGTTTCTCTAAATGTTCGTATTCGTAAATTGGCATAACAGTTATCAGTTATCAGTTATCAGTTATCACTTATCACTTATCATCAGCCATAAACTTCAATGATCACGCTTCGCGCATCGAACGCTCAATGAATGAATCTTGCCGTTTGCGCCACAGCGAATAAAACGTGAGATAGATTAAATCTAACAAAGTCGCAAAATAGGTGTTTACGATTTGTGATTTAAGGCCGACTAAACTAAATTTCACTTAACAAGTTTTTGTGTGCAAAAACTTTATTTCACTTAACAAGTTTAGTTAGCGTGAAATGTGAAATGGATGTCTGATGTTGCGAATAACCAATTGAAGATCAAGTTTTCACGCAGCGAAGTACAGCGAAGCTAAACTTTAGCGTGAAAATGAATTTTTTAATTGTATATCAATTCCGGCCGTTTGTGCCAAATTGACAAAATTGGGAAATGAAGTCGCGACATTCGCACAATCATCAATAATAATAGTTTCCTTAGCACATAAAGACGCTATTGTAAACGCCATCGCTATGCGATGATCACCGTGACTGTTGATCACGCCCCCTTTGAGTTGTCCACCGTGTATTACCATACCCTCTGGTGTCGGTATCGCCTCTATGCCTAAAGTCTGCAAGCCCTCTGCCATAACAGAAATACGATCACTTTCCTTAACGCGCAATTCTTTAGCGCCTGTCAATACCGTTTTGCCTTCTGCACAGGCCGCCGCGATAAACAATACGGGAAATTCATCTATAGCTAATGGCACTTGTTCTTTAGGAATATCAATGCCATGTAAATGACTGGCGCGAATTTGAATATCGGCCACGGGCTCAAAACCCACATCACGTTGATTGTGCAAACTGATGTCGGCCCCCATTTGTCGCAAAATGTTTATGATACCCGTGCGTGTGGGATTGATACCCACATGTTCTAATAATAAATCAGAGCCTTGGGCAATACTCGCGCCAACCATAAAAAACGCGGCTGATGAAATATCGGCTGGCACATCAATAGTCGTGGCTTGCAATTTACCACCGCCTTGTAAACAGATGCGCTGCCCTTCTTTTTTCACCGCATAGCCGAATCCCCTCAACATCCGTTCAGTGTGATCACGAGTTACGCTTGGTTCTATGGCACAAGTTGTGCCTTGAGCATATAAACCGGCCAATAATAAACACGATTTCACTTGGGCACTGGCTATGGGCATCGTATAGTTTATACCCTGCAAACGTTGTCCGCCTTTAATTTTTAAAGGCGGCATTCCTTTTTCACTCGTCTCAATTTGTGCCCCCATTGTCGTCAAGGGATCAGTCACGCGGCGCATCGGGCGACGTGATAAATAGATATCACCCCCCATTTCCACCGAAAACGCTTGTCCAGCCATTAATCCCGATAATAAACGCATTGAAGTACCCGAATTACCTAAATCTAAAGGCCTGTCAGGCGCGTGCAAACCCTGTAACCCCACACCATGTAAGGTTACTTGTTTTTGATCAGGCCTGTCAATAGAAACACCCATATTTTCAAAGGCTTGTAGCGTAGCCTTCGTATCTTCACCTTCCAAAAAACCGTTAATTTGTGTAGTGCCTTCGGCTAACGCGCCCAACATGATGGCGCGATGAGAAATAGATTTATCACCAGGCACATGCAAAGTGCCCTGTAATTTTTGGCTAGGGTTGACTATAAATTGTTGAGAGGTATTCATAAAAATGATGAGAATGGAAAATGGAGATTGAACAGATGAATCAATCAGTGTTTTACTTAGGAATGAGAATTCAATAAAACTCGATTTCACGCGTGAAATATTAAACCTGACAGGTTTTGAAAACCTGTCAGGTTTGGTTGACAAGTTTCCCAAGTTATTAAATATTAAACCTGACAGGTTTTGAAAACCTGTCAGGTTTGGTTGACAAGTTTCCCAAGTTATTAAATATTAAACCTGACAGGTTTTCAAAACCTGTCAGGTTTGGTTGACAAGTTTCTCAAGTTATTAAATATTAAACCTGACAGGTTTTCAAAACCTGTCAGGTTTGGTTGACAAGTTTCCCAAGTTTATTAAAGCCTCATTCCTTAACAAGTTTTTGCGCGCAAAAAATTTTGCGTGAAATAAAGTTTCGCTTCGCTAAACTTGTTAAGTGAAATATCGTTTTTGCGCTGAACTGATAACTGATTGAATAAATTATGAAGGTGTACTGAATGTTTACCGATAACTGATAACTGATAACTGATAACTGAACACTGATTTCCACATTTCACGCTCAAGTTTTTGCGCGCAAAAACTTTATTTCACATTTCACGCTAAAGTTCGCTCCGCGAACTTTAGCGTGAAATCAAGTTTCGCTTCGCGAAACTTGAGCGTGAAATGTGGAACTGATTTATAAATCTTCTGGCACTGGTGACATCAACGCGCCACCACTCAATATGCCATAAGCTATCCAAACGACAATCAATGTGTAAACAAAACGCGGTATCCAATCAGCCAACACTTCATTGTGCAAACTAATCTCTTCTGATTCAAACTTCACATAGTGCAGCATCATATCTCCCAAACTCCCCGCATGTTCGCCAGTTGAAATCAATTGAACAGCCGCCGGATTAACGCCATCTACTTGTGATAAAGCCGCCGCAAAAGGCTCGCCTTTCTTAAGCAATATGATTATCTTTTGTAAGCGTCGGCGCAAAATAGGATTTTCCACCGTCTCATAAGCCTTAGGCAACGCCTCAAGAATCGGCAAACCCGCTTGTAACATCAAACCCAAGGATTGCAAAAAATCTCGTATATTCCGCCGCACCACCCAACCCCCAAAGTACGGTATACTGATTGCCATCTTATCCAATAACAAACTGATTCCAAAAGGTTTTAAAAAACCAACCCAATAGGGCAAACGCCAAACCACAAAAACAACTAAAGCGAATTGAATAATCAAACCCACCGTCGAAAACAAATAACTCAAAATATCTATCTTGCCCGATATCAAAGCAGGAACAGGTTGAATAAACACCGCCAACAATAAAACCGTCAAAGGTAAAAACAAACGCGATTTGATTTTCCGCAGATTCCGTGCTTTTTCCTCATAAAACTGCGCCAATTGTCGAAATATTGAAGCATAAATGCCACCCGCATCACCTGCTTCAATCAAAGCAGCATCTAAACCCATAAATAAACCACTCTGCGCCCCAGCTATTGACAAAGACTTACCCCGTTTCAAATGATTCAAAGCCACTCTTGCCCGTTTCCCCGTTTCCCCCTCAGATTCAACCAACATTTGCATCGCATTTTGTATCGGTATACCAGACGATTCCAAACGAGCCAGTTGCACATAAAGCTGAGCTAATGCTTGAGCCGGTAATGGCTTATACCGTGATTTTTTCAAAGAGGTTGTCATATTAATCAAATCTAATAAGTGATATGAAAATTGAACCCATTTTTTTTATTGAATAGGCCCTAAAAATCTTAAAGGTATACTCTGTGGTACTCTGTGGTACTCTGTGCTCTCTGTCTTGAAAAAAATTGATATCAGCGTTCTATTGATTTCGCCGGCACTCAGCAACTGTATCCGACTGACACCTTTCAAGAAATGACTCAACGCGCAGAAAAGGCCAAAATGCTGATGAGACAAGCGGAATCGGCTAATCATGCTAAAACTCGGTTCCTCGATCATAAGTACTGAACCAGAAATTTTCAGGTATTTAGAAGCAACCAGAAATAGGGCAACCACAAGGGATTGCCCCTACGCAATGTCATGTAGGGGCAATCCCTTGTGGTTGCCCTTTGCGGTAAAATACCTGTTTATTTGTGCTTCAGTACTTATCACTCATGAACTACGCACACCGCTCAATCCTATCTTGGGTTATGCCAACTTCCTTAAACACAAAGCTGAGTTTTCTAAACGTCAACAAAATGCATTAAATATTATTGAAGAAAGTGCTCAGCATTTATTAAGCTTGATCAACGACATACTTGATTTTTCCAACATCAAAGCTCACCAATTGGCTCTTTTTCCTATCGCGATAGATTTACCAGCCTTTTTGGATAACATTGTTGGCATGATGCAAATTCACGCCCAAGAAAAGCACCTCAACTTGAGATATGAAACCAGCAACACTCTACCGGGTGGTGTCGAAGCAGATGAATCGCGCCTACGTCAAGTGCTACTCAATTTGTTAGGTAATGCTATCAAATTTTACGGAAACCGGTAGAGTTATTTTTTATTTTCGGGCCCAATTTTCATTACAAATTGATTTTGCTTCGTACTCGATTTCGTTACAAATATTATTTTGCGTAGGCCTTTGGAGTGCAAAATTTATTTTGCGTAGGCTTTTTTCGTTCCAAATTTATTTTGCGTAGGCTTTTTTCGTTCCAAATTTATTTTGCGAATGACCATTTTTTGTGGGAATGCGCTCTTAGAAAAGTTTTTCAGGCAAAAGTTCGCTTCGCTGTACTTTTGCCTGAAAGTTTATTCCCGTGCCGAGTATACACACAATCTCCTCCTGAAAAGGGAACGATCAAGATTCGCTTTGAAGTACATGACACAGGCCCCGGTATAGCGCCCGTCGATCAAGAGCGTATTTTTCAGCCCTTTGAACAAATCCATCTCACGACACAAGACAATGGTGTCGGCTTAGGTTTAAGCATCAGCCAACAAATAGTGAAGCTCATGGGGAGTTGTATTGAAGTAGAAAGTACATTGAGTCAAGGCAGTTGCTTTGGCTTTGATCTTGAATTGCCGCTGACATCTCCCCTGGTTAAAAAAGAAACTGAAGAAAACAAGCGGAAAATCACAGGCTACCAAGGCAGAAGTCGCCACCTTTTGGTTGTGGACGACCATCCAAACAACCACCAATTGTTGCATGATTTGCTCGTACTACTTGGGTTTCAGGTAGAAACCGCTCAAAACGGGCCACAAGCCCTTGAGCAAATCCGCGCTAAACGCTTTGATCTGGTTTTTATGGATATCATTATGCCCAGAATGGATGGCTTTGCCGCAACGCAAAGTATTCGCCGCACCGTGCCACAAGGCAATAAATTGCCCATAATCGCCATTTCTGCTAGTGCATTGGACTCGAACCAAACAACGGTATTTAATGGCTACTTGGAAAAGCCAGTGAACCCAACCGAATTACAGGCCTGTTTAAAAAAACAACTCGGCCTGAACTGGGTATATCAGCAACCCATCGTACCAGTAGAAAACGCAAAGGTGTCAACACCACTGATACCGCCTCCTCTCGCAGAACTAGAAACACTGTATGAACTGGTAACGCTAGGCATGACGGTAGAAATCGAAACTTGGGCAGAAGGCTTAGTCGCTTTAGACTCGTGCTATGCACCTTTTACCGACAAAATATTGGCATTCAATAAAAAGTTTGATAGAACAAAGCTATTAGCCTTATTAGAGAGCGTTGGCTTCCAAGCGTTATCTTGAACTCAAGCCATAATAACAAGGATTGAATATTAAACGACAAAAAATAGTTATCAAATCGTAATGACAAAATCTTAATCTATCAAATCCTTGCTTATTTAATAAAATCCTTGCACCATATAAAATCTTTGTAGTTGTTTCTTTTGATAGTAATGTCTTATGGGTAATGATGCCAGAGAGGAGAAATAGCACGACAACTCATCGAAACAGATTGATTTCGACTTAAAAATCAGTGTCATCTGGAACAGTTTTTGTATACCAAAAATGATTTTGAGTCAAAACAATCTGCCAGATCAAGTGTTCATACCTCACACCCACATTGCAAGACAACCTTTCTTTTTTCAGGGAGACTAATCCAAATGTCATGCCCAAACAAAATAACTCAGCCAAAACACACGCTTCTCCTAATTGACGATAATCCAAGCAACTTACAAATGCTCGTCGATATTCTACGCGATTATGGTTTTGTTTTGATGACGGCCCTCAATGGAAAAGACGGTTTACAAATCGCGCAAAAGGGACAACCTGACTTAATTCTACTTAATGTGATGATGCCCGGCATGGATGGTTTTGAAACATGCCGTTGTCTCAAGGCCAATGCCGCCACACAGCAAATTCCTGTCATTTTTTTAACCGTGTCAGCCCAAATTGAAAACAAACTCAAAGGTTTTAGTCTTGGTGGCATTGACTACATCACCAAGCCCATTAGCGAAGCCGAAGTGCTGGCGCGGATTACCACCCATCTCAATCAACATCACTTACAACACAATTTAGCCAAGCGTCTGCAAGCTTATGAACAACAGTTTGGCCCGCTAGACTCAGACGCGGCTTTAGCCAAAACCAGCGATCAAAGCCCTCCCTTAAGATTAAAACAAGTTTGCCAAGCCTGCGATAAATTGTTAAGCAATTTGGCCTATAACCCCTCACTAGATGAATTGGCACACGCCGTCGGCACTAACCGCAACAGCTTATCCCAAGCCTTTCACGCCCATTTTGGCATGAGTGTCTTTACTTGGCTACGTGAACAGCGCCTACAAAAAGCAGATTCTCTATTACGAGAAACAGATTGGCCAATACTAAAAATCAGCCATGCGGTTGGTCATGGTGATTCCAACCATTTTTCCACCAGCTTTAAGCGTCGTTTTGGGCTATCGCCGCGCCAGTATCGCAAAACAAATGACGCAAACAACTCATGACGCAAACAAAGGTTTTATTTTTGACGGTTATTTACAATAGCGCCTTGTTTCGCTTGAGAGGATTAAATCAATCTCTGTCATACTCAGATTGAGGTTAAACAGATCAATATGAATCAGCGTAAATCATGACAATCAGTCCAATCAGCGTTCTATCAGGGCAAGTCCGCGATAAATTGTTGTCATGAGGTGGGGTTTTGTAGGGGCAGACCTGCGTGTCTGCCCTTATTTTAATCGCATTGGAACAGCGCCTAAAAAAAGCCCATTCTCTATTACGAAAAACCGATTGGCCAATACAAAAAATGAGTCATGCAGTCAGTTATGGTGACTCCAACCCTTTTCCCACCTGCTTTAAGCGTCGTTTCGGGGTATCGCGCCAGTCTCGCAAAATAAGTGACGCAAACAAAGAAACTCATGCGGCAAACAAAGGTTTTATTTTGACAGTTATTTATAATAGCGCCTCGTTTCGCGTGAAACTCTTATTAGGCAACTCCCAAATAATAAATTATTCCGTTTCACACCTCCTGAGATTGAAGTTGGAGGTCATATTTTGTTAGTCTATTCATTTTTTGAAGTTGCCTTAGTTCTATTAGAAAAACCTAACTTGAACATCAAGTTATTAAAAACAAAAGGTGAAGTATAAATGGTCAAAAAGACAATTAGAAAGTTTGTGGCTTACACCAGTATGGCCCTCTTGGCAAGCAGTGTAGCAGTCGGTAGTGTCATGGCAGCAGCAAAAGTGCCTCAATTCGGAAAATACGTCGCGGAAGGCGGAAATTACAGTATTGAGATAACATCGACAAACTCCTCAATTGGTCAAATCACGGCTGAGTATAACGCGAGTTACAGCCCTGCAGGTCCATTGAGCGTAAAGGGCGATATTGGGCAATACAGTTGGGTAAAGTATAACGTTGCCCCGTTTGGAATCCGCTTTGGGATGAAGGTTCGTCCATCAGGTTGGCCATACATCATTTTCGACAACTGGACAGGTGCCTATCAAGTGGACAATACCCTCCTGTTGTCGGGTGTGCGTTCATACGTCAACAGCGATGGCGTAATCGAAGTCAGAACCCTTGGAACAAAGACGTTTTCCAAATAAAAGGTTTCTTGCAGTTAGCGAATCAAAAGCACCCATTGATCTTTTAGCCATCTAGGTAACCAACTCAACCAACGTCGCACGTATTGTCCAATGTGAACAAGGTTCGCACCTTGCTCATAACACCGAACAATACGTTCGACAAGAATTGGTAACCACCGGTGGGTACCTTGTAGGGCCTACCAAGTTTCGTAGTAGGCGATAAATCGCCTACTACAAACATTGATTAAAAACCAATTTGGCAAATCCACCAAGAACTGATCGAGACTACCCTTTTTCTTGCCAAAGCTCATCAACTGATTGCGAAATAATCGTCAATCCCCGTTTCAGCAACCCTTCCTCAATAATCAAA
>QNEL01000049.1 GCA_003645185.1 Candidatus Parabeggiatoa sp. nov. 3 | reverse complement strand
CATCCTTGGTGTTGAATTGGTCAAGAAGCTAAATGAGGCTTTTCAAATCAATATGAAGGTCACTCAACTCTATGATAATTCGACAGTAGAGAAATTGTCCGAATATTTAAGAACGAAGAGAGATAAAGGTAGTGATAAAAAGGTTGTCATCGACAAACCTGGAACACTCATGTCATTGGTGTCAGAGCCGGCTGACGCAAAATCAGAGCCTGAATCATCGGATTTACCAAAGTTGCTCTTAAATCAGGAAAAAGACCGAACAATTGATTTAACTGAGAAGGAGACGGAACTTAGAAATGCGTCCTCTCAAGCGACAGATTCTCATCCATTAAAAGGCGCGTGGGCTGACCAAACGGTATCCACAAAATCTAATGTTGTGAAGTCTCAAATTTTGGTTGAACCCGTAGAAAAGATCAAAGCTGAAGTCGGCTGTCAAGACATTGCTATTATTGGTATGTCAGGTAGATTTCCTGGGGCAAACGGTTTAGATGAGTTTTGGGACAACTTAAAGAATGGTATCTGTTCCGTCACTGAAATACCGACGGAACGGTGGAGCATCAATCATTATTATGACCCGGATCCGAAGGTACCTGGTAAAAGCTATAGCAAGTGGGGTGGTTTTTTAGAAGACTTTGACAAGTTTGACCCGCTTTTCTTTAATATTTCCCCTGCCGAAGCTGAGTTAATGGATCCACAGCAACGCTGGTTTTTACAGGAAGCCTGGTGTGCCTTTGAGAATGCCGGCTACTCAGCACAATCATTGAGCAACACCAAATGTGGCGTTTATGTCGGTGTGATGGGCAATGACTACGTCACTTTGTTAGATAATTCAAGACCAGCCCAAGAAATGCTGGGTAATTCCGGCTCCATTTTGGCGAGTCGGATAGCCTACTTTTTGAATTTAAAGGGCCCGGTTGTCACTCTTGATACGGCTTGTTCTTCTTCTTTAGTCGCCATACACTTAGCGTGTCAAAGCCTGAAAGAGGGCGAAACGGAGATGATGCTGGCTGGCGGAGTGACATTATATGTGACTGAAAAACCTTATATCCAAATGAGTAAGGCGGGCATGTTATCGCCTGATAATAAATGCAAAACCTTCGATAATAGTGCTAATGGTTTTGTGCCAGCAGAAGGTGTAGGCGTTGTGGTCCTGAAATTGCTTGACAAAGCCATGACAGATGGTGACTTTATTTATGGAGTCATTAAAGGAACTGGTATCAACCAAGATGGTGAGACCAATGGCATTACGGCACCGAGTTCTGAGTCTCAGAAAGCACTGGAAATCGCGGTTTATGACAAGAACAAAATTAACCCTGAAACCATCACTTATGTCGAAGCCCATGGCACCGGTACCAAATTAGGTGATCCGATAGAAATAGATGCGCTCACATGCGCTTTCAGAAAATACACCCAAAAGAAACAATATTGTTTTATAGGTTCAGTCAAGACTAATCTGGGTCATACCTCGGCTGCCGCTGGCGTTGCGAGTGTCATGAAAGTTCTTCTGGCCTTAAAACATCGACAAATTCCACCTTCTCTTCATTTCGAGAACGAAAATGAGCATATTAATTTTAAAGATAGCCCATTTAAAGTTAATAGTACGTTAAGAGAGTGGAAAACAGAGGCCAATATTCTGAGACGAGCTGCAATAAGTTCCTTCGGATTTAGCGGTACGAATGCCCATATCGTTTTGGAAGAATACGAACAGCCGCGTCCAATCTCAGATTCCCGCAGCCAATATCCTCAACTGATAGTACTGTCGGCAAAAAATGACAACCGGCTGCAAGCCGTTGCTCAGCAGATGGTCGATTTTTTAGAAAAACACCCCGATATTCTTTGGCCTAATCTTGCTTACACGTTGCAAGTAGGCCGCGAAGCTATGGAAGAACGGTTGGCAATGGTGGCCTCCGGTGTTGAGGACTTTAAAAAGAAATTAACCCAATATGTTCAAGGACAAACCGAGATAGATGATTTTGAACGCGGCAACATATCGATACGCAAAGCCCAATCTGAACTGTTAATTGAAGGAGAAGAGGGGAAAGAATTTCTCAGAATTATTATCAAGAATCAAAAACTGACCAAGCTCGCTCAACTGTGGATTTCAGGGACAGAAATAGACTGGCAATTGCTCTATCCAAACCAAAAGCCACAACGCATTTCGTTGCCAACTTATCCCTTTGCTAGGGAGCGGTATTGGATACCAACCTCCGATAAAAGCCTCAAAATCGTAGATGTGAAGGGCCAAACGGCTAAACTTCATCCATTGCTTGATAGCAATGAATCAACGTTGGAAGAACAGTGTTTTAAGAAAGTCTTTTATGGTGAAGAATTTTATTTAACCGATCATCAAGTGGATGGGCAAAGCGTACTGCCGGCCGTTGTCTATTTAGAAATGGCAAGAGCGTCTGGAAATTTGGCTAATAGAAAATTACCGGTCAGAAAACTCACTAATGTGGTTTGGGCTATGCCCCTCATCGTGTCCGACACGCCAAGGCTAGTTCATATCAACTTATATCCAGTCCAGTGGCAGGTTGAGTTTGAAATCAGTACCCTAGATGACAACCAACAAAAGCAGGTACACGCTCAAGGCCAATTGACTTATGGAAGTGAAACAAATCTAGAACCTGAAACGATTGACATTGAGGCGATCCAAAACCGTTGTTTTGAGACTTGGGACCGTGTCGAATGCTATGACCGGTTTCAATCAACTGGCCTCAACTATGGTCCCGGGTTTCAAACGATTCAAGCCTTATACCACAATGATACCGAAGCCTTATCCCGTCTTCAGTTACCGACGGGTTTGAAAGACGGTTTTAATGACTTGGTTTTGCACCCGTCATTGATGGATGGTGCTTTGCAAACGGTAATCGGCTTGATGAGCCATACTTCCCAGACTCCCTATTTCCTATTTTCCTTGGGTGAGGTTGAGCTACGTGGGCCGTTATCAGACCAAAGTTATGCTTATGTCAGCGTGGCCAACCATTCACCAGTCACTGAGACCAAAGTAACCCAATTTAACATTTCCATTGTTGATGGTTCTGGGCAAGTGCGAGTTCGCCTTTCCGACTTTTCAGTTCGGGCATTGACGCAACCGGCCGATACGCCGGTCAAAAAGCTATTGGGAATTGAAGGACCACAACCAATCCCCGCCGCGAAGGTGGCATCCCAAGATCATCATGTGCAGACGGCCATAGAATCTCAAATAGAGTCGGATATTAAGGACATTGTTTCTGAACTTCTCAAGATAAATCCTCAAAAGCTGGAGGTGAATGAAAACCTTGGCTATTTTGGTTTGGATTCGATCTCTCTCAAGGAGTTAGCAAATAAACTCAGTGACACTTATCAGATAGATATGTCGCCCTCAGTTTTTTTTGCTCATAGTAGCATCCAAAGTTTGAGTGCCTATTTGCTTGAAGAATTTGAAGAACGAATGAAAAGTTTTTATACCAATACAGAGATTCCACTTGTCGATAAGCCCGATTTTGGAGGCGAGAATCTTCCACCATTAAAGCCTCGCGCTCTTTTTCGAGATCGCCGACCAGAAATTTCTACGGATCGTGGTTTTGATACCATTGCTATCATAGGGGCGCATGGCGTATTTCCGGGTTCAAAAGATTTATCAACATTTTGGCATCACTTGCAAGCTGAACATGATTTGATAACGGAGGTACCTCAAGATAGATGGGATTGGCGAGAGTGTTATGGTGGTACTGACATCAAGAACAATAAGAGCAATTCTAAATGGGGTGGTTTTATTCCTGATGTGGATAAGTTTGATGCCCGATTTTTCAAAATACCTTCCCGTGAAGCCGAGATGATGGACCCTCAACATCGGTTATTTATAGAAACCGTGTGGAAGACGATAGAAGATGCTGGCTATCGTGCGTCGGAGTTATCAGGAAAAGCGGTTGGGGTTTTTGTAGGGGTCGAGTTTCATGATTATCAGCAACTATTATTGAAGAATCAGGAAGACGCTAATCCCCATGCTGTGACCGGAAACTCACCGGCCCTGTTAGCTAATCGAGTATCGTTTCTGCTGAACTTGCGTGGACCTAGCGAATCCATTGAGACGGCCTGCTCTGCGAGCCTAATAGCGATTCATCATGCCGTCAACTCTATTCGCCGTGGAGAAAGCCAGTTAGCTATTGCCGGTGGTGTGAGTTTGATGCTGTCTCCAGAAATAATGATAGGCACCAGTCAGTTAGGAGTTTTATCACCGGACGGTCGATGTAAAACCTTTGATAAAAGTGCCAATGGATATGTCAAAGGCGAAGGTGTGGGTGCTGTGTTGTTAAAGCCATTGAGCCAAGCCATTGCTGATAACGATAACATTTATGCGGTGATAAAAGGAACCGCGGTTAATCATGGGGGCAAGGCCACATCGCTAACCGCACCCAATTCGGACGCTCAGGCAGCCTTATTGACTAAGGCTTATCTTGAGGCCGGGATAACACCTGACACGGTGACTTATTTAGAAGTGCATGGCACCGGAACCGAATTAGGCGATCCGGTAGAAATCGAAGGCATAAAAATGGCCTTTCGAGAATTGGCATCGAAACAAGCAAAAACGATTCGTCAAAGTCATTACTGTGGATTAGGGTCGGTTAAGACAAATATTGGCCATTTAGAACCAGCATCCGGCATAGCGGGCCTTTTAAAGGTTATTCTAGCCATGCGGCATCAATATTTACCTGGGATTCTGCATTTGCGAACACTAAATCCCTATATTGAACTCAAAGACACGCCTTTTTATGTGGTGGATAAGGGCCGTGCGTGGGAAAGATTGAAGGATGAAGAAGGCCATCTGATACCTCGCCGTGCCGGTATCAGTTCCTTTGGTTTTGGCGGTGCCAATGCACATATGGTCTTAGAAGAATATGAAAACCCTCAACGCTCGGATATTCTTAGTCAGACACCACAACTCATCGTGCTATCAGCCAAAAATGACGCTCGACTCCAAGCCTACGCAAAGGAAATCATAGAGTTTATAAGCCCGTTGCCTTCAATAAACGCGACTGAGCATCAAGGGAAAGTGGCTGAGGAAGCCGAGTTACGCCAACAAATTCAACAATACTTAAGAAAAGCTGCCGGTGAGATTTTAAAGGTCAACAACTTAGATATCGATCCAGATGAGGCACTCAGCGAATATGGTTTTGACACGGTGAGCTTGACCGGGTTGTGTCAGAGGATCAATGACAAGTATCAAATTTCGATAACATCGGCCCTCTTATCTGAACAGAAATCCTTGGCTGCTGTGGCACAATATTTGTGTGACAAATCTCAAGAGCAAGCTGGTGTGAAAGAGGGTACCACTTTTAACCGTGAAACCAATTTCTCTCTGGCTGATTTGGCCTACACGTTGCAAGTGGGCCGCGAAGCCATGGAAGAACGGTTGGCGATGGTGGTTTCTAGTCCTGATGAAGTGAGAGATAAATTAACCCAGTACGCTCAAGGACAAACCGAGATAGAAGATTTTTATCGCGGCAACGTCAAGACGAACCGATCTCAATCGGATTTGTTGATTGAAGGAGAAGCTGGCGAAGCCTTTCTGAGAGTGGTTATTGAGAAAAAGGAACTCACAAAACTGGCGCAACTGTGGCTCTCTGGGGTAGAAATAGACTGGCAATTGCTATATACCAACCACCAAAAACCGCAGCGTATTTCTTTGCCAACTTATCCATTTGCAAAAGATCGGTATTGGCTGGCTGATGTACATTCAACAAATGATGTTAGTCAAGAATTGGAACCGGTCTGTTTGAACAAAACTCAAATTGAAGATGTGGTTAAAGATGAATTCAAGAACCTGCTGACAACTGAAGTTGGGGAATTGGATAATCTGGATTTGGATAAACCGTTTGATAATTACGGTATTGATTCGATAGGACTTTTAGGGTTCCGGCAGAAACTTCAAGAGAAAACCAGCCGGCAATTGGAGTGGAAATGGTTGTTGGGTGAAAGTTCCCCAAAAATGCTTATTGACCATTTGAGTGAAAATATAAACCAAATCTACGGTGGAACCGAAGAAGAAACTTGGGCAACCATGTTAGAGACCGAATGGATGGAGGGAAATCCAAAACGATGGTATCAATTACCGCACAAAAACGTTCATCCAATCGTCTTGAATATTACCTCACTCAGGCATGGTTCATCGCTGACGAGCTTTATTTTGAATGCCAACCCACATCTCTATGCGCCACAGGGACTTTATTTGCTTCCTTTTGTCAATCTGAAAGAAAGAGAAGAAGCATTAAAGCAGCAGACTTTATTCTTGGAACATGGTTTGCCAGCGACGATTCAAGACCTTTGGCAAGTCAATGAAATAGCAGCACACGAGATGATTCAAGAATGGACCATACAAAATGTTCCCATTCAGGAAATCTATCATCTGTTGCAAGAAAAATGTGCCCCAAGAATCTTGGTAGACCGCGGAACTATTTATGGACAGAATCTAAAGGTCTTGCAAAGAGCAGAACAAATGTTTCAAAACGTCAAGTATCTCCATTTGGTCAGACATCCTTATAGCGTGTTGAGTTCTGGAGTGTTAATGCTCCAAAAAACGTTGGTGCTGAAAAATCTGCTCTCCTCAGTTGATGATGAAGAGGCTGCAAGAGCTTTGCACGATTATGTTGATGGTGCTTGGTATATTACACATGTAAACGCGCTGAATGTCTTCAAAGAAATTGAAACGAACCGCTGGTATCGAATAAAATATGAAGACTTACTGACTGATACCCGGAACAAGCTGGAAGAAATCTGTGAATTGATCGGGGTGCCTTTTGATGAATCGATGCTTAGACCGTATGATGTTCCAGAAAATGTTCAACTACACAATATGAGTGACGATTCTGGTATTGCCACACGCGATCCGAAGTTGATGCAAAGAAATCAGATTGACTCAAAGAATGCCAATACATGGGCTAAAAATATTCCACAACGGAAAATTTCCCCAACGACAGAATATATTGCCACACAATTTGGCTATAGTCTGCCCCATAAGGATCATGCTGATAAAACAACTGATGTACTTGTCAAACTAAACGCGATGGACTCCGGGTTGCCAGTATTCATGTTTCCAGGTTCCGGCGGTAATATACTGGCGTTCTTTAAAATCGCCTCCGCTTTGAAAAGACCAGTATGGGCACTGCGAGCATTGGATTATGCTCCCATGGATTCATTTCAGAACTTAGCCGCGTTTTATGTGAACTATTTGATGGACCAAATTGAAGATGAGTGCTGTCTTGTCGGTTATTCATCTGGAGTTTGCACCGGTTGGGAAGTCGCCAATCAGTTGATGGATAAAAATATCCAAGTGAAAAATCTGATTATGCTCGATAGAAATCCTTTTGATGCTAAGAGTGAAGTATTTGGGTCTATACAGAATGAAGAAGGTTCAGTAAGGTATGAGGAATATCCAGAAACTTATGCCTTGTTAGTGTTAGGTATTGCAAAAGGATTGTCAAAGGATCGATTAAGTGCTCTTTTGAAAGTGCTTCAATCAAGGAATGAAAAGCCCTTATTCTCTGTGTTTCAGGATTTTTTACTTCCAACCAAGATAGAAATGGAAGAAATATCTCAATTTGTTTGGAATTTTATTCAACAACGAAGAATGTTGAAAAACTACCAGCCATCTATGGCGCCTGAAGTCAAGAATAAGATAGGCATATTGGCGGCCGAATCACCAAAAACGGAATATCCACCTGGCACGACTGAAATTGTCGTCGAAAACTGTGATCATATTTCAATTTTGACCTCAGACAACCTTATTGTAGCCTTATCCAACGTGCTGACTTGAGGGTCACAACAAGTCGTTTTGAAAAGTGGTTTTAAAAAAAACGCCAGTGCTGGCGTTTTTAAACTTTTCCCCATTCATTGGATGCTGTTAGGAACGTGCATGAAATAGTTAGGGCAACCACAAGGGATTGCCCCTACAAATCATCATGTCACGTAGGGGCAATCCGTAGGGTTGCCCTAAAGTTGTCTAAGTTGTTTCATGCACGTTCCTTACTCTCATTACAAACTATTTTTTATCTTTTAATAACCAAAATTATTCCCAAAAGGGACTATAACTGTATGTAATTGATATTAAAAGATTATTGAAACATTTTGTCATCAGAACAACTGCACCCTTCCCCATTTTATAAATGATAACTTTTTGGAAGGGACTCATAACGTGAAAAATTTTACACCGATATGTTATTAGAAGTAGGAATTACGTTTGCGGTTTACATGGGAGTAAGGCTTTATGAAAAATATACCAAAAAGCCTCCTAAAAGCCGGCGTGTTAAACCGGTTAAAAAGTCTCAAATAGCAAAAAAAATTGTGGACACCAGTGAAACTGCGAAACAGTATGAATATTATTTAAAAATTAGTACGATTTCTATGGGATTATCTGCCATAAGGCAATTTATTTTTCCACCCTTAGGACTTTTAAGTCTTGGCCTTTATATTCATACTTTCATTCCCTTTATGAAAAAAGTCGAAAAATCCTTGTTTAAGGAACGACAAGTTAATGTGGATGTCTTATTTTTTTTAGGAGATATACTCACCCTAGCTATCAATCAATATTTGGCAGCGGCTTTTGAGGTTTGGTTATTCCATGCTGCTAGAAATACCGCACTAAAAACCAAAAGCCAATCTGAAAAGATGCTCATTAATGTGTTTGAACAGCAACCTCGTCAAGTATGGGTTTTGGAAGATAATGTCGAAATTGAAATACCCATAGAAAAGGTCAAAGTCAATGATATTCTGGTGGTGAATACCGGCGAGGTGATTCCAGTTGATGGCCTCATTACTGATGGCCTAGCAACCATTGATCAACAGGCTTTGACCGGAGAATCACAACCCGCCGAAAAAGAAGTCGGTGATCGTGTTTTTGCTAGCACCATTGTCATTACCGGACGAATCTATGTGAAAGTAGAACAATCTGGGCAAAAAACTACCATTGCTAAAATTGGTCACCTTTTGACTCACTCTGCTCACTTCAAATCCAACATCCAATTGAAGGGGGAAAAATGGGCCAACCAGATAACCTTGCCTATGTTTTTGATGTCAGGCATCGTATTGCCTACTTTAGGGCCAACCAGTACAGTCGTTTTAATTAGAAGCCATATTGGAAATCGCATTAGATACCTTGCACCTCTTGGAACACTGAACCATTTGGCCTTAGCCTCCCATAAGGGTATCCTCATCAAAGACGGACGTGCTCTTGAAAGTTTGCACCAAATAGATACCATACTCTTTGATAAAACGGGAACTTTGACACACGAACAACCCCAAGTTGGAAAAATAATTGTTGGTGATCGTTTTGAAAAAAATGAGATATTAACTTATGCCGCTGCTGCTGAGCGTAAATTTACCCATCCCATTGCCAAAGCCATCCTTCAAAAAGCTGACGAGTGCCACTTGACTTTGCCAAATATCGAAGATTCCAAATACCAAATGGGTTATGGTGTCACAGTACATTTGGAAAACCAGACAATTAAAGTGGGTAGTAGTCGCTTTATGACAAAAGAAGGGATCACAATTCCTGAAACCATAAAAAAAGCTCAAGAACTTTCTCATGCTGAAGGTCATTCCTTGGTGTTGGTGGCGGTCAATCATCAGGTCGGTGGAGCGATTGAAATACAGCCTCAAGTACGCCCGGAAGTTAAAAATATTATAAGTGGCCTGCGGCAACGTGGTATCAAGCATATTGCCATTGTCTCCGGCGATCATAAGCAACCCACCCAATCGATGGCGAAAGAACTCGGTATGGATAGCTATTTTTATGATATTCTTCCCGAAAATAAAGCTCTGATTGTCGAACAACTACAAAAAGAGGGCAAATCAGTCTGTTTTGTGGGAGATGGTATCAACGATGCTATCGCCATGAAAAAGGCAAATGTTTCCATTTCATTACGGGGTGCCTCCTTGATTGCTACTGATATGGCTAACGTGGTTTTAATGGATGGCAATCTTTCTCACCTGTGTGATTTGTTTGACATTTCAACAGATTTGGATGCTAATTTACAAAAGAGCCTTATACTAACACTTGCACCCGGTGTTATCAATTTGAGCGGTGTTTTTCTACATTTTAGCATCCTAACCTCGCTTATCGTTAATGCGAGTTTTGTCATAGTTGGTATGATAAACGCGAATAATCCCCTAAAAGAAATTAAAAAAATAGAAAGAGAAACTCGCTCCCATCATAAAACCAATCTCCCGGTTAAGCATGGAGAACTATGAGTCGCTATTTGTCGGGTAAGCCACTTTGAGATGACTTGAACCAATTATAGACGTTCAGATTGAATTTGTGATATCTTCCGCTCAAGGATGTCACATTGATGACTGTGAAGATGGTATTTTCGCATTATTAACAAGAGCGTTGCAATTGGTTATTTTTACCGGCCACTTTCTTTTTAACCAATTGATAAACAAGGCTAAAACCGCAATCTGGCTAACGGTTAAAGCCAAGATAACGGATATCGTTCCGGAGACCTTCAAGACGGTGGCGGAGGGTTTTAAGGAGTCCATGCGAATCATTTTTGATGACTTTTTAGGTAAATTGAATGACAAAACCATACCTTTGCAATCTTGACTTGGGGGAAGTTATTTTTTCGTCATTCCTTAGTCAAATCAATCAATTTTTGGTCTCCAAATAGGTGATCATTAATTGTGTCAGATTGTCTCCTAGCCAAAGTCAAGTTTAGTTTGTTACCGTGTTAAGTATAACCAGAGGAAATATTTTTATGACAAAGAATGAAATTTTCCAAATTGTGAAGAAAAATACTTTGGAGATTCTACCCAAAGTTTCGGAAGATATGATTATGATTGACCAGCGGCTCAAAGATTTAGGGGCTAATTCGATTGATCGGATGGACATCGTCACCCAGACAATGGAAGATTTAGCGATCAAAATACCTTTAGTGGAATTAGCCCAAGTTGAAAATATCCAAGAGCTGGTGGATTTATTGTATGAGAAGAAAAACTCATCGCATCCATAACCATACTTTTTTAGGAGTCCAAACTGAGTGGGCCAAACTAAAGTTTGGACTCCATTACCTAAGTCTGTAAAGGAGAAGCGGGATGCAGAGACGGATTATGATAACCGGCATGGGGGTAATCAGTGCCATTGGTCAGAATATTCCGGAATATGGACAGTCATTACGCGCTGGGCGTTGTGGTATTGGCACTTTGAAAAGCGTCGGTGAGCCGGCTATTTCGGTGACAATGGGTGCTGAAATCGGTAACTTTTCCTTAGAAACCCGACTTCAGCAATATGCCTTTCTGCCAGAGGCGTTAATTCAAAACGCACAACAATATGCCCGGCGCTCGCCTTATGCCATTCAGACTTCAGTCGTGTCAGCATTGGAAGCTTGGGAAAATGCTCAACTGCATGAGAACCCCATTTCACCAGAACGTTTGGGCATTGTCATCGCCGGTAATAACTTGAGCCAACATTATCAATATGACAACTACCCAAAATTTCAGCAGACACCAGAATATCTCTCACCAAGGTATCCGCTTCATTTTATGGACACCGATCAGGTAGGGACATTAAGTGAACTCTTTCATATTCAAGGAGAGGGTTTTACGGTGGGGGGCGCATCTGCCAGTGGTAATGTGGCGATTATTAAGGGTTATCAATTGATTCAGTTAGGTATTGTTGATGCTTGTCTGGTTGTGGGTGCGCTGGCTGATTTATCACCGATGGAATTACAAGGTTTTTATAATCTGGGTGCGATGGGTGGCAAACGTTTTGTTGACGAACCTGAGAAAGCTTGCCGTCCTTTTGATAAAGATCATGAAGGTTTTATTTATGGGCAAGCCAGTGGTTGTATGATTTTAGAATCCAAAGAGTCAGCGGCTCGGCGTGGTGTTCAAGGCGTGGCTGAGATATTAGGGGGTGCCATGATTTTGGATGGCAATCGCTTAACAAATCCCAGTGAAGCCGGTGAAATAAGGGTCATGGAATTGGCCTTAACTCAAGCACAAATTAAAGCCAATGAGCTAGATTATTTGAACGCGCATGGTACTTCCTCACCCTTAGGCGATGAAACGGAAATAAAAGCGATCCGACAAGTCTTCCAAGATCATCTATCTCGTTTATGGATTAATTCTACCAAAGGATTAACGGGGCATTGCTTGTATTCTGCCGGTGTCGTGGAAGCGATTGCGAGCATTATCCAAATGCAGGAAGGTTTTGTACATCCTAATATTAACCTAGACAATCCTATTGATAGGGCCTGTCTATTTAGCGGCTCGGTTTCCGCCCCGGAGAAGATTGAGATTGCCATGAGTAACTCTTTTGGATTCGGTGGCATTAATTCAAGTATTATTTTAAAGAAAGGCGGTGAATGAGATGCAAGTTGGTATTGAAGCCATTAATGTTTATGGAGGCCCAAGTTATATTTCTATTCCAACCTTGTTTAACGCGAGAGGATTGGATATGGAAAGAATGGATAACTTGATGATGGAGAAGAAGTCCGTCAGCTTGCCTTGTGAAGATCCGGTCACTTATGGCGTAAATGCGGCAAAACCTATTATTGATCGTTTAAGTACAACGGCGCGTAACCACATTGAAATGGTGATTTCATGCAGTGAATCAGGACTGGATTTTGGTAAATCTCTTAGTACCTACATGCATGATTATTTGGGATTGAGCCGGCATTGCCGGTTATTTGAAGTCAAACAAGCCTGTTATGCTGGAACGGCCGCTTTACATATGGCAAGTCATTTTATCGCTTCTAATGTCTCCCCCGGTGCGAAAGTTTTGGTGATAACCACTGACGTTGCACGCGCTGCGGCGAAGATGACTTATGCGGAACCCTCACAAGCCGTAGGTGCAGTCGCCATGCTAGTCAGTGATCTGCCCGATATTATGGAGATTGATTTTGGAGCAACGGGTTTGTATAGCTATGAAGTGATGGATACTTGTCGTCCAACAGTAGGTATTGAAACCGGCGATCCAGATTTGTCTTTGCTGTCGTATTTAGATTGCTTTGAGAATAGTTATAATGCATACATGGATAAAGTAGAAGGTGTTGATTTTCAAGACACTTTTAATTATTTAGCCTTCCATACGCCCTTTGCTGGGATGGTTAAAGGGGCGCATCGGAAAATGATGCGACAACTTGTCAAAGCCAAACCAGCACAAATTGAAGCTGATTTTCAAAAACGGGTAGCTCCCTCATTAGCCTATTGTGTTCAGGTGGGCAATATTTATTCGGCGACGCTTTATTTGGCACTCTGCGGACTTATTGACACTGCTGAATTAAATGAATTCAAACGGGTTGGCTTATTTTCTTATGGTTCGGGATGTTCTTCAGAGTTTTATAGCGGGCTTTTATCACCGCGTTCCCAATCGGTTTTGGCTGAAATGAAGATAGGCGAGCAATTGAGCCGCCGCTATGAATTGAACATGCAGGAGTACGATAAATTATTGGATTTGAATCAGGAATGGGAGTTTGGCATTAAGGATAAAGAAATTGATCTGTCTGGTTTTGCCAAAATTTATGAACGGGCTTTTGAAGGACGAGGATTGTTGAGGCTTAATCGGGTGAAGAATTATCATCGGGAATATGTTTGGAGCTAATAAATCAGGTAAATACCACGAGCTTGTCCCTAGCGAGAACAACGAATTAGGAAATAAACGAATTGAACAACCCCATTTAAATCTTTAGGTATTCTGCTTGTCTAAAGCAGGTTCCAAGAAAACATTCCAGACGAGATTGCAAACTTTGTTTGGCGTAAAAATGAACGGCGTTGCTTAATTCGTTTATTTCCCAATTCGTTGTACTCCATGATTTGTTGTACGAGACGACATTGTACTCCACCATGACAAAATGAAATACGAAACCATCAATATCAAACATTCAGTGGGTAGTTTAACCATTACCTTTAACCGGTTAGTCCAGCAAAATAGCATTAATGCTGTTTTTCTACAGGAACTGAATGAAGTCCTAGACCAAGCCGAGCAAGATGCTACCTGTCGATTAGTGATTTTAGAAGGACAACAAGGTGTATTTTGTACGGGTATGGACTTTACCGAAATTGTCCAGCGAGAATCTCAAAAGGATATAGAAGCCGACAGGTTCTTTACGCCATCACACTATATGGAAACCCTCAAACGTTTGACTTTAATACCTAAAGTCATCATTTCCAAAGTGGATGGCAAAGTCATAGCCGGCGGAATTGGATTAGTCGCTGCCAGTGATCTTGTCATAGCAACGCCACGTTCTCAGTTTAGTTTATCAGAGGCATTATGGGGACTATTACCGGCCAATGTCATTCCTTACTTGATTCGGCGTGTTGGCTATCAACCCGCTTACAAAATGACTTTGACAACTCTACCGATATCGGCACAAGAAGCCTATCGTATCCATTTAGTTGATGAACTGACTGAAACACCGGATGACAGTATTCGTAAGTTAAAGCCACGAATCATCCGACTTTCCGACTCCACCATTGGTAATATGAAACAATATTTCAGAAAAATGTGGCTGATTACTGAACAAATGGAAGAAATGGCGATTTCAGAGTTTTCTAAACTGATCTCTCAACCGAAGGTGAAAGACAATATCAGAAATTTTGTGGAATATGGGCAGTTTCCTTGGGAAAACCGAAAGCAATAACTTCAATGCGATGGTTTGCTTATGAAAGGATCAAAAAAGACGGGTTCAAAAGTTCAAAAGTCCTTATTGATTGAATTTTTGTTATTCCATTCAGGAAAAAAGCTATGAGTAAGGTAGTCAAATTATTTAAGGAAGGTAGTATTGGCATTGTGGTGTTGGAAGAAAGGGAATACAAAAACACCTTTTCAAAACCATTCATCAATGATTTGAAAAACACCTTTGAGGCAATTGGGCGGATGGCTGACATATCAGTTGTTGTCGTTCATGGCTATGATAATTATTTTTGCTGTGGTGCCACTAAAGAAGAGTTAATCAACATTTTGGGACAGAAAGTTCAATTCACGGATTTGGACTTTCATGATCTCTTGCTTCGCTGTGAAGTCCCTGTGATTTCTGCCATGCAAGGGCATGCTTTAGGTGGTGGATTGGTTTTTGGCTGTTATGCGGACATCATCGTGATGGGGGAAGAATGTCTTTATAGTACCAATTTTATGAAATATGGCTTTACCCCCGGCATGGGTGCAACCTACATCATTCCCAACAAGTTTGGTGAACTCTTGGGCACCGAGATGCTCTTAAGCGCGAAGAATTATTATGGCAGGGAGTTAAAAGAACGTGGTGCCCCGGTTAAGGTTGTCAAAAAAGCCGAAGTTATCAAAACGGCAATGGGAATTGCTAAAGAATTGGCAGATAAACCGCTATTATCATTAAAAGTGTTAAAAAAACATCTTACACGTCATATCTGCTCAGAACTGCCCTCAGTGATTGCAAGGGAATTGGAGATGCACAAAATAACATTTGCACAAAAAGAAGTCCGCCAACGGATTGAGAGCTTGTTTGGGAATTAGTTATAAAATAGTAAGTAAGTACTGAACCATAAATTTTCAGGTATTTTAACAGCGACCAGAAATGGGGCATTGCCCTTTGCGGTAAAATACCGGTTTATTTGTGCTTCAGTACTTACTGAAGCATAAGTTTTCTAGCATTACGAATAAATACCTGATGTTACGCACCCAGATTCTTTTTTTGATAAAAAAACTGGCCCAAAAGTTAATCTGCCAGTAGATTTGCGCCGCAAAGCGTCTCTGGCAGAGCAAATATGGCATTGAGACGCGAGGCATCGCGTCTCTACATCGCTGATTTTAAATAACTTATTGATTTAAAAAATTTATTTAAATAGAAATTCAGATTTTTAAGTGTTTGAATAGACACAGAAGTTGAGTGCGTAACATCAGTAAATACCTGAAAATTTGTGCTTCAGTACTTACTCCGGTAAAATTGAAATTACTTTGATGTTCTAAACGTTACGGGAAAGGTTGTGAATCCATTACAGTTAAGCATTCTAAATGTTACGAGGAAGTCTCAAACCCCGTCCAGCTAAGAGTTTAGTAGATCGGGTTAGCTTATCAAGCGCTTTGCTATAATGTAACCCTACATTTCTCTATTAAAATACACCTTTGTCGGGTTACGTTTTTTTGCTACGCAAAAAAATCTAACCCGACCTACTTGGCTTTGGCTAACCCGATCTACTTGGCTTACATATACAAAGAACAAATTCAGGGGGAAAATTATTGGCTATTTTCTGACAGATTTAACACCCCCAGTTGCAAACCCAGTCCAGCTAAGTTTTTCCCATAAACCATTGAAAACGCTGATTTAATAATTCTGTCGTGCCCTGCATCAGCTTGTCAGCAATCTCATCCACATGCCGATTTCGCCAGTTTTCCAAGGCAGTTCCCTTAACCCATTGATTAAACGCGCCCATCGCCGGGCCGCAATGAATCTGATAATCGACTTTTTGTTCAGCACTTCCCTGCATTGCTAAACGCATGGTATGCACAAAATACCATTTAAAAATGAGGGCCATTTTGTGTTTAGGATTGCGTTCGGCTTTTTCAATCTCTTGGGGCCGGTATTGGGAATAGTACGCCTTGGTTTCGGCATAGACATCTTCAAAGCTGCGGTGGAAATATTTGTCTTGGATTTGCTTTTTGGTTTGGTCGTCAATCTCATCCAAAGAATTGTAGTGGCGATAAAGATCATACAATTTATTGGCGCGGGCCGGAAAAAATACGCCTTTTCGCACCACTTGGACTTTGGCCCCAAGTTCAAACATATCCCCCGCCGGCGCATAGTCGGTGTCTTGGACATTCAGTTGCTGCAAGATATCCTTTGCCGCATCACTGGTTCCCGCTTCGACGGTACATTGATTGATGGAACCGGTCAGAATGAAATCAGCACCGAGCATAAAAGCACTCGCTGCCGCTTCCGGGGTACCAATCCCACCAGCCGCACCCACTCTGACTCGTTTGGCGTACCGATACTGGTTCATTAGTTCATCTCGTTGTCTGATGATCGTGGGTAATAACACCGACATGATTCCCATATCGGTATGTCCCCCAGAGTCGGCTTCCACACATAAATCATCCGCCATTGGTATGTTTTTGGCGAGTTCCGCTTCTTGCTGAGAAATTCTGTTGGCTTCCAATAATTTTTTCACCAGACGTTCCGGGGCAGGGCTTAAAAAAACTTGGGCGATTTCGGGCCTAGATATTTTCGCCATGATTTTGTGAATGGTGGAAATTTTCCCCGATGTATCCCGCCTTAATCCATTCAAACGATATCTCACCAATGCTGGTGTGATTTGCATGAAAGCTGCCGCTTCAATCTGTTTGACACCATATTTCAAAAACAAATCCACAGTGTCTTCTTCCAATTGTGGTGAGCCTGGGTTGTGCAAAAAATTCATGCCATAAGCTTGCCCTTCCTTGAGTTCTCTTTGGATGAATTGAATCGCCTCCTCAATCTTGGGCAATTTCAGCCCACCGGTGCCAAAATAACCCATCAGCCCGGCTTGGCCCATTTTGACAACCTGTTCTTTGGAAGCAATGCCCTTTACCATCGCGCCCGTCACATAAGCATATTTCAGGTGATATTCCTGTTTAAATTCTTGACTTCCAAGAGATTCCGGTGTGATTGAAGAAGAAATTTCTTGCTGTGGCGGTTCGGCTATAGCGGGTTTCGGGCTCACGTCCTCTTCGTGAGCCACGAGCGGCTTAGCTTCTTTCTGGATTTTGGCAATCAGCTTCGTCAACACCTCACCAGGGCCAACCTCTTCAAATACCATTTTCCCTTGTCCCATCAAATAACGGATACTGTCCACCCAATTCACCGGATGGGTGATTTGTTGGGCTAAATTCGCCACTATTTCCGTTTTTTTATAAGGCCGAGCCGTCATATTAGAGATAAGCGGTATTTTTAAATCGGCAAACTCAAACCCTTTTAAAAACTGCACAAATTCCTCTTGCGCGTCACGCATATAACGAGAATGAAAAGCGGCACTGACATTTAAAGCCACACACCGAACCGAATCCATTGGTTCAAAAAGATCAATCACGCGGTTAATTTCATTCTTTAAACCTGCAATCACAATTTGGGAGGGCGTATTGTAATTAGCAATATCAATCCCGGTTAAGCCATTTTCCGTTAAAATCGCTTTGAGTTTGTCAACCGATAAATTGAGCACCGCTGCCATAGCCCCACTAGAAGCTTTACTCATCAGTTCTCCGCGTTTTTGCACCAGTTTTAAGCCAGTAGTAAAATCAATCCCACCGGCGGCCAATAACGCATTATATTCACCCAAACTATGCCCAGCAACAAAATCTGGTGGTATGCCAGTTTGTTCTTTTTTCTTAAAGTATGTCAAAGCATTAACTACATATAAGGCCGGTTGGGTGTTTTGAGTTTGATTTAATTGTTTCTGGGGTCCTTCTAAACAGAGTTCTTTGATGGAATAGCCTAAAATGGCATCAGCTTGCGCCATTAAATCAGCAAACTCGTCAAATAGGGTGGCACCCATGCCTTTTTCTTGGGAGCCTTGCCCCGGAAAAACCCAAGTTATCATCTTCTTTTCCTCTTTTGTAAGTCCCCTCTTGGAGGATTTAGGGGTGTGTTTTATAGAATGGTGCGTGGTTTGAAACAAACCCTTAACCTTTTCTAAGTTTGGTAAATTCTGTCCAAACGGTGTCAATATCGGAAAACTTTTGGACTGAGAATGTTTCGTCAGATTATACTTGACGAAATTAGCCAATGTTCCAGACGGGCCTAAATCCAGATAAAGGTATGCTTGCTTTTCCTCTAAACGCTGCACCGTTTGTTGAAATAGTATCGGCTTTCTTATCACTTCCCAAAGATAATTCTTTTGAAGTGAAGTGAGAATATCAGCATAAACACAAGAAATCAACGGAATTTTAGGCTGTTGATAGGTTTGGATCGAAAGAAAATCCGTATAACTGGGTGTCGCCGGTTCAATCAAAGCGGAATGAAAGCCTATCGACACTGGCAAACGTTGATAAGTCATGTTTTTCTCTTGCAAAAAATTTTCAATATCTTTCAAAGACTCCGGTTTGCCAGACACGACAAAATGAGAGTGAAAATTAACTGAAGCTAATTCACTATTATTAAATAACAAAGGCGTTTCATCAAACAGTGTTGACTTATGAACAATAGCCGTCATTCCCCCGTTTTGACAATGAGTTTCTAACACCTGCGCCTGTTTAATAACGGCTTTGAGTACTTCTTCAACCGGCATAACACCCGCCACCGCCGCCGAGGCAAACTCGCCCATACTCGTTCCCAACACATAATCAGGTTCTATCCCGTCTTCCAAAAGTACTTGAGCAAGCGCATACTCCACCATAAAGATGGCGGGGTGACTGTATAACGTTTGATCAAATAAATCACTTTTGGATTTGGTTTTGTCATAAAGCTTATCAAGTACCGATTCACCAAGCATATCAGAGGCTATCTTATTTAAAGTCAGCATCCATTTCTGGAAGGTAGGATGTGGCTCAAACATCTCGAAGCCCATATTGAAATAGTGGGAACCCTGCCCGGAAAACATAAAGATAACCGGCTTATTCATCTGTTACACCTAATCGTTAATTGTTAATTTAATTATTCATGGTACTCATAAATGGGTTAAAACTCGCCTCCTTTGCCTCAAATATACTACAGTGGTTCATAAACTGCGATTTTGAAAGAAGTAGAAATCAATGACTTGAATTAGTAGTAAAAATCATCCCCAAAACTAATAAAAGGTAATGTGTCAACTATACTGTCCACCGTTACAATTTGCACTTTTGCTTTTTGAAAAAATTGAAGGGGTTAATCACCATCACCTGACTTTCGCGTTGCGACAACGGCTGATGCTGTTGGCTGTTAGAATCAATAATAGCTACCTTATGACGATGCTAAGGAACGTGCATGAAATAACTTGATCAAGTTCAAAAATGAGGTATGATTTGACAAATCATTCTTATCCTAGAATAAAAAAAGCGCCTAATGCTTATATTTTTTGATAAAACATACCTTAAATTATAAAATTCTTCTCGTTTCTATGAGCAAATTAGAGGGTTTATAAAATACTTATGAGAAACAAAGCACGACTGGTTCTAAATCAGGCAGAATAGAAATGAGGTTGTTTTTTTAAAAATTAAGCGATTATATTAAAATTAAATAATAATAGGGTTTTATCAAATCACGTCTCAAACATATATTTTACCATAAAATCATCGAAGTATTTAAAATAAAAAAAAATGATTGAAGCCTACTCAAAAGAAATTGAAGAGCAGATGCAAGAATTTTATAATCGTCTGCCAGAAAAAAATAAACGTTTAGATGCAGGTATTGAAGCTTTAAAACGACCAGATCGGTGGTATTACTTATATCGCTGAACTTTTCGAGTGTTCACGCAATACGGTTAGGCAAGGAATTAAAGACCTAAGCGAAGCAGAAATATTGCCACAAAACCGCAATAGAAAGGCGGGTGGTGGTCGAAAGCCTATTTTTCAAACAAATTATGATATTAATGAGGTATTTCTGGACATTTTAAAAGAGCATACAGCAGGAGAACCAATGGATGAAAGCATAAAATGGACAAATTTGACCTGTGCTGAGATTGGTTCATTGTTGGCTAAAAAAGGCTTTAAAGTTAGTCGCAATATTGTCAGAAAATGATTGAAAAACAATGGCTACGTTAAACGTAAAGCCTTGAAAAAGAAGGCAGCTGGCTTCCATAAGAACCGTAATGCCCAATTTGAACGTATTGCTGATTTGAGAGAGACTTACAATGCGACAGGCAATCCTGTCATCAGCGTAGATACTTCGATAAAAGAGCAAATAGGTAAGGCATGAAGTGATGGTAAAATCGACACCACTGAAACTCTGTCAGTTTTTGATCATGATTTTCCGTCATTGGCAGAAGGCGTTGCTGTGCCTCATACGATTTATGATCTAGCGCGTAATGAAGCCTATGTTAGCATAGGTACAAGCCGCTTGACCCGTGAATTTGCTTGCGATTCAATTCGTAACTGGTGGTACACTTATGGAATCTTACACTATCCTATGGCAACCTCCATTTTAATGTTGATGGATGGAGGTGGTAGTAATGAGTCCCGACACTCTATTTTTAAACAGGATTTACTTTGCGATGCTGAGGAGATTGGCATTGAAATACGAATCGCACATTATCCACCGTACACATCTTCATTACATCCTGTTGAACATCGTGTATTCCCTCATATTACCCGCTCCTTGCAAGGTGTTATTTTAACAACGCATCAGCTAACAAAGGAATTAATAGAGAAAACAACAACCACCTCTGGCTTAAAGGTCTTCGCCTGTATTTTTAATAAAGTTTATGAAACAGGCAGAAAAGTGGCTTCAGGTTTTAAAAAATCCATGAGAATTGTATTTGATAAGTTTCTTGGGCAATGGAATTATGTTGCTGTTCCCAAAGAAACGGTTTTGGAAGTTGGTTAAGTTATTTTATGCACATTCCTAAGTACCTGGGCAAAAATAACTTGCTCATTTGTATTCAAATAAGTTATCATTTTTCAGATGGACGATGAAAAAATTATCGCATTGCTTAGAGAAAAATACAGAGACTTAACGCCAATCTTTGATGAACGAAGCCGCCGACTATGGGCCGCCACAGAAGCCAAGGCAATCGGTCATGGTGGACAAACACTCGTTGCACAAGCCACAGGTTTGTCACGTCGTACTTCGTACTATTTATACAGGATTAGAAGAACTCAAGCCACTCAAAAATTCAAGTTCTGGTTCTCAAAGACGTATTCTTCATCAAGGTGGAGGACGAAAACAGTTAGTTGAACATGACCCCAGTTTGATTCAAGATTTGGATGCTCTAGTTGAACCTTCTTGCCGTGGCGATCCAGAGAATCCGTCACAAAGGACATGCAAAAGCACAAGACGTTTGGCAGTCACATTACAAAAATAGGCGCTAATCAGATACCGAAAAATAGCTGCCTTACTCAAACAACTTGGCTACAGCCTTCAAGGAACTCGAAAAACTAAAGAAGGTAAATCACATTCTGATCGTGATGCTCAGTTCAAATAGATCAATAAACGGGTAAAAATCTTTCAAAAACAAGGACAACCAGTCATTTCAGTGGACGCTAAAAAGAAGGAATTAGTTGGCGATTTTCAAAACAAAGGACTTGAATGGCATGAAGAAGAGAGGCCAGAGCCTGTACGTATTTATGATTTTATAGACAAGGAACTAGGTAAGGTGACTCCTTATGGTGTTTATGATCAAACGGCTAAGTTGGGTTGGGTGAGTGTTGGAACCGATCATGATACGGCCAAATTTGCTGTAGAAAGTTTAACAAAGTTGGTGGCAAAAAATGGGAAAAGAATGTTATCCATTCGCCCCTAAACTTCTCATCACGGCAGATGGTGGAGGTAGTAATGGTAGTCGAAATCAATTATGGAAAGTCAGCCTTCAGGAACTCGCTGATGAAACAGGGCTACATATTTTTGTTTGTCATTTTCCACCTGGCACCAGTAAATGGAACAAGATTGAACATCGTTTATTCAGTCATATTAGCATGAATTGGCGAGGGCGACCCTTAATAAATCTTGAAACCATTGTCAATTTAATTGCAAATACCACTACTGATAAAGGATTAAAAGTTCAAGCCGAACTTGATGCTTCAGCCTATCCTACAGGAACCAAAGTTTCTAATGATGAATTAAAATCTCTTAATTTAGAAAAGGCATCCTTTCATGGTGAATGGAATTACTCTTTATTACCAAGACTTGATGATATGAAATGAGCAAGTTATTTTTGCTCAGGTACTAAGTATAAATCTGAATAGCTTAAATTTAAACTACTAACAAATACCTAAATCCACCACCTAATTTTCAGACCATCTACTTTTGAGAAATTTTTGAGAAATAGTCCCTCTCTTTTTTTGATTCACGATATTTTTTAAGTATTTGAGACTTCAGAACCATGAAATTTTCCATTTTATTTATAAAATTTATGGTTATTAGCCAATTTTAGGCCATAAGAATCCTCTCCTGTCTCCATCAGGCAATTCACATATTTAAATTGGGCGATTAGAATGACTGATAATGAAGAACAACATACTTCATACAATTATTAAAGCTATTTTTATTTTTATATCAAATATTTAAGCTATTTTTCGGTGTACGAGGTATGCTGTCCACCACTCACTTCAATAAATATTTATCCCGATGGAACAAGAGCCAATTCCATAATCCTTTGCCGAACATCAAATAACCGTTCTGTAGAGGGATAACTACTTGATAAACGTACAATAAGTTGTCGAGAACGTTCTATTACACGACCGGCAATATGAATGAAGCCTTCACTACTCGCTTTCAGTCGTTTATCTGCCCAATTTTTGGGCAACACAAGGAGTTTCATTAAAGAATTCAGGTTGAAGGCGATAATCATGATTGTCCACCAAGCCGCATTTTCACCAAAGTCACCTGAAGGCAAGCGCCCTCCAGCTAAATCTTCCTTCATTACCGAATGTGCTTTTTTGTTTTTGATACAAATATTGACTCTATCAGAATATAAAGTGGTAACAAACATGATCTGTTTGTGACTGTCCCAAACACCTTGTAATGCCCTTGATCGTTAAATTCCATAGTGGGAAACGGCAATTGTTGAGTGTCAGTGCTAAACAGTTCTTTTTGTTCTAGAGATTCACTTCTGTTCATAAAACGATAATTAGGTTCATCTTTTTGAGTAGCTAGCCCATTTGGAACTTTACCTCCTTCTGCCCATTCTTGATTGGTTTTGATTCGATATTCTGGCCCTATTTCTTGATATAAAGGATGCCATTGGTGTTCTTTCACATCAGCCACCGCGAGTTTGAATGCCGGAGTAACATCTACCCCAATGGCAAATTGAATAACACCGAAACGCTCATTTTTACCCTCAGCACAGTTTTGCCTCCATTCATGTTGATAACCTGCCGTATCCGAACGTAAGTACACCTCTTCTACCCCTTCAGGAAACCGTTCTAACCCTTCTTTAAAGACTCTCAATTGCTCGTATCCAGCCGGGACATTCCCGTCTCGAAACTCAGAATGCACCACAAGATTTTGTTCAAACCAGTAAGTATTCAGAGGCTGATAAGATTTATAACCCTTATAACAAAATAATGATGGGAGCGAATGAGTTTCCACCAAGGTGGCATCCATATCTAAGGTAGCCGTTTTTTTTGGATTCTTTTGTTGAGCAAATGCGATCATATCCGTGTTGACTTGTTGTAAATTCTGCAAATGTTCATTTGGTGCGGGTATAAAAGCTTTACTAGGTTGACGTTTTTCTTCCTCATCTTGGTTATGATACGCTTCTAAATATCGAAAGACTTTCGACTCTGAAGGCACCGCACGGCGACGTTTTTTGCGCCACCGTCTTTCCAAAGCACGCCTTTCTTTGCGCGGTAAACCGTGTGTTTCCACTCGTCTCAGAACTTGCGCGAAACCTTCATCTCCTTCTAAGAGACGCAAATCATCATAACGATCACCACCAGCCAGATTCAACAAGATTAATGACATCACTATTTGTTCAGATGGAAATCCTTGTTTTTTTCCAGAACAAACGGTTAAATGTTGTCTAATTGAATCCGTTAGACCACAAACCGCTGCTAAATCCAAATAAGATGGCAAACCGGCTAATGCTGTCATGCCCGAAGCAACCGGTTCGACTTCGTACTGAAAAGGTAGTATGCCTTGATTCATGATTTTTACCTATTGATTTGTATACTTTTTTATATTAACTGTTTCATATTAAAAAAGCAACCGACATTAACTCATTTTTTCACTTTATTGGTGAACAAAAAATTTACCACAATATATTGTAACCGTATGATGATACAATAACAACTAAGTTTATAAAAAAATTTGATGGTGGATTAGGGTAAGCGAATTCTTCCTCAATACCCGGTTGACGCTGGGTTTTGAGTAAATGATCGGCCAGATCGTAGGTATAGTACGTTTTTCCCCGTTCTTGATCGTCAATGGTAATCAGATTGGCGATTTGATCGTATTGATAAACACGTTCAATCAACGTCGGCTCCGAGCCTTCATGATTATAATACGCTTTTGGTAAAGGCTTTTTACCTTCCTCAATCAATTGTTGCTCGGTGAGTCGGCCGATTTGATTATATTTTTGAAACAATCTGCTGCCACCGGGGATCGTGCGCTCGATTTCTTGGCCCAGCGCGTTGCGTTTCCAATCAAATTGGTTTTGATCACCGAAGTTTAAACGCGTGATCGCACCATTGCCGTCATAATCAGAATCGATCCAAGTGCCGAGATTGGTTTCTGTGTGGATAAGATTACCAACCTGATCATACTGATGTTTAATGACAAAGTCATCTTGGGTTTCTTGAATGATGCGCCCAAAAGCGTCTCGCTCCAAAGTGACGGTGCAGTCTGGGTTAATTGCGGCAATGAGGTTGCCGTTTGGATCATATTCAAAACGTTCGGCAATACCATCTGGTAATTTTTTTTCAATGACTCGCCCTAAGGCATCACGTTTATAAGTCGTTTCTTGCCATAAGCCATTGATTGTCTTGATTAATTCTCCGGTTCTGGGATCGTATACCCATTTTAGACTACGGCCATCAAAACCCGTTTGTTCTTCAAGTTGTTCGGCCGGATTATAAGTGAAATGGCAAAATTCTCCTTTTTCGTTGGTAATGGCCTCTAAAATATCATGTTCGCTACCCCAATGATAATGAACGGTTTGTTTTAACGGATCGGTGGTTTTGAGTAAACGTTTACAGGTGCTGTATTTCCAATAATGGGTTTGTCCAATCGCGTTAGTCAAGGCTGTTAGATTATTGTCACAGTCATATTGCGCGAATATCTGGTTTTGATCCGGTAAAGTGATTTTGGTTGGATTGCCTAATCTATCGTATTCAAAATAAACGTTATTATAATCCGCATTTTGGCGTAAAACGACTCGGCCTAAATCATCTGTTCTATAATAAGTTGGATGGCCTTCCCAATCGGTGCTTTTGGTTAAAATGCCTTGGCGCGAGAATTCTTGCTCTTTGTAAGCGCCATTGGGATCAGTGATTTTGATTAAATTGCCTGATTCGTCATAGTCAAATGACCAAATTGCGCCAGTGGGGGCGATGACTTTGGTCAAGCGATTTTTCTTATCAAAACGTCGTTCCCATAACTGGCCTGCCGGATCAAGTAGCGCGTTGGGTGTTATAATGTAACCATGCCCCAACGGATTTATGATCTTATTGCGGT
>QNEL01000048.1 GCA_003645185.1 Candidatus Parabeggiatoa sp. nov. 3 | reverse complement strand
TTCATCCATGCAACCCCAGGTTGCACCTGGGGCTATGATCTCGCTACGCTCGTTACTGCGTTTCACATTCAACCCCTACGGGGTTGTGCATTTTAATTTTTTTTGATTGATTTTGTATTTAGCTTCGCTGACCTTCGGTTCATGCAATCAAAAAACGCTATAAAAAAGGGGGCGGCAATAACAATACCCACTTTACAGACAGATGATGTTCACTATTTTGCTATTCAATTGCCGGTTATCCCGCACAACCCCGAAGGGGTTGAATATGAAACTTCGTTGCCGAGCGTAGCGAGATCATAGCCCCAGGTGGCAACCTGGGGTTGCCAAAAGTGATGTGATAGAACGCTGATTTTCTGATTCGAGTATTTGAATGTCTCAATGAAAATGCTCATCTGTTTACCAAACTATAAAAGATTCAATGATGTCTCAATCTGTTTGTCTTTACAGTGAACTTGAACCCTATAGTGGTTCGATTCGTCATGATCCATCAGATTTGCCGCGTCTGATTGGGGATTTGAAATTTTCATGTTTGTTTTATGATGTGGTTGTGTTGCATCGTAGAAATCTATGGGAACATCCTCTGACATTGCCCGCTTTTGAAAGACTTGCTCCATTTGTTCAAAGTGCTCAATTATGGACAAGTGCGAACGAATCCGATGGTTTACCTGTGGATTACGTTGAGGAAAAAGTGCAAAAATTAGAAGCATTTTTTGGCAAAGGCTATCTCAAAAAAATAAACGCGGAGAATGATATTAAAGAAAGGTGGTTGCGTATAACCCCTCCCGGTGATTGGATGAATCCTCGTCGATGCGTTAGTGAACAAGCGGCTTGTGTATTAAAAAATATTGCTGATTATCTGTCTAAATTTGAAGATAAAAAATTCAGACAGCTACACCCTTTACTTAATTTAGTTGAACGTATGCGGGCTGACAAAGATTTCGATAAAGAAAAGACTCTAGCCAAGGTGGGAACATTACGTGGCCTACTTGATCCCGCTGATTTATCTGAAATTGCGACGTTGATTCAAACAGAATTTGTCAGAGCCGGTGCAAACTTTAATGATAATGCCGTTATTTATCCTGGTCAATCTGTTCAATGTCTGACAAATCCTCACTTTGAACCACTTCCGTTTGATCACCAAAGATTGCACTATCTCAAAAAACGCATTAACAGTGTGGGTTTTAATTTAGATGAATTAATCAATTTGCCTGTGCCGATGTTATTTGATATGGCCCAATCTCCGCACTGGCGAACTATCAGAAATGCGTTGTTGAAAGAGAGTTTTGATGCAGACATTGAAGAAGAAATGCGTTCGGTTTTTAGCACTCATCTGAGTTTTCAGAACAAAGTGGAGAAACTATTAAATCTCTCCTGTCATTTTCAGGAGGTTGATAATTCAAAGCCTGATTTATCTCCTCTTTTCATGCCCTCGCCTTGGGGATTAGTGAGCCAATCTTTATTGGGCAGTGCGCGTGTTACCGCATCACTCAACCGGAACAAAGCCAGCAAAAGCTTTATTTTAGATTTAGAGAGGCGTGTGCTTTATGATGAGAATTTACCGAATGTTCAAGTTAAACTCTCTGCACAAGAGACGCATTTACTATCCCTTCTAGTGAAGGAAAAATCTGGTTTAACTGTTGAGCATATTAAGCAGCTTTGCTTGGAATTGGATTTGATCACCTGGAAAACATTAAAATGGGAATCTCAAGCCAAACTAGAGTCAGAGCGTGGTGAGAGTTTTTTTCTATTAAGGGATAAAGTTTATCAATTAAAATCCGGCCTCAATAAGAAACTTAAACGGCTTGGTTTAAGAATCGCAGGTGAAAAGGGAGAATGGTACTTGAATAGTAATTCAACTGATAAAGACTTTGTTGTCAAAGTGTATGGCACAGCTTGGGAAGAAGGCGTTGAACAGAAAGAGAGGCCGGAACCGCCTAAAGGTTTATCAAAACAATCTCAAGCGATTTGGGAATGCTTATCGCAAGACTATCCCAACTTTGTTCATGGGAAAAGATTGGCCGATGTGCTTAAAAAAGAATGGCATGAGAAAACTCAAAAGCAAATTTCTGATGCCATTTACAAATTGAAACAACGCTTAAAGAATGAGCCGTGGATGATTAAGGTTAGTTCGATGGGTGAATATGCGCTTGTGCGAAGATAACCGGAATAATACTTTTTGCTGGGCGCATTCCCAAAAAAAGGTCATTATCTCAGGCCTTCGCAAAATAAATTTGGAACGAAAAAAGAAGCAAAATGAATTTTGCACTCCAAAAGAAGCAAAATAACATGCATTCCAAAAGAAGCAAAATCAATTTGGAACGAAAATAAACCACAATAAATGAGCGGGATGGTGGGCAAGTTCGTTTCGAGGCGTCGAAACGAACTTACCCACCCTACATTTACCCGTAGCAATCGTAAAATGCTTTGAAGGTTTTCTGTTGAGATGAGGTGTCTAAAACCGAAAAAACGATTTTTTGAAAATAGCCCCAAAATGCTCCTTGAGGGTAAAGATGTTCGTAGAAGGTTTTGGCTACCCTTTCAGGATCGTTTCTAAACACGCCGCTTCCCCAGGCCCCTAATACTAAAGCATCACACCCAGAAGAAGCCGCTAAGCTTAGGATTTTTGAACTCCGTTCCTGAAGCACTTGGGGTATTAAGCTTATATTGTGAGGTTGTTTATGATAAATTGCGCTAGCATTGGGAGCGGGGCTGGTTATGAAATCAACTGAATACGGTTCATCCAAAAGGGTGCCATTATCTTCTCGAAAGATGGGGCAACGGGGTGAGTGAATCATATGATCTGAATAGAGGCAAGTTTTTTGGGAACGGTGATAATCATAATATAAGGGGCATTCCAATAAACTGTGATATAAACCGGAACTGCGGGCTAAACTCTCTTCTTGAGCATGAGCGCCGTTGAGAAACCCGCCACCTGGGTTTTTTGCGGAAGCAAAATTTAATACGCCAACACGCTGATAACCTTCAACCTCAACTAAACGTTTGGCTCCCACTAAGCTGGTTTCATTCACAACTTCAAAAATCGTCTGGGAATAAGGCTTTGTTCCTGATAGCACGTCTTCTCGCACCTTGCCCAGCATTTCTGGCGTATAGCATTGGGTTTGTTTAATAGACGAATTCAGTTGAGCCATCAAGTTGACTGTCATCCCTTCGCTGGTGTGATAAAAACCTTGCTTTAAAATCTGTACTGTTTCGGATGCTATTTGTTTTCTTCGCATGGTAATTAACTCTGTGAAACTCTGTGTTCCTCTGTGTGCCCTGTGTTGAAAAAAACACTACGCTGTCTACGAAACCAAGGTAGGATCAATATCATCATCAATCCAACCAATAAGTAAAATCGTTCATGCCATAATTTTTGAACCATTTTATCTTGCCCAGCTTCATTGAGACTGTGTTCCACTTCCCCTAAAATCGCTTGAGTATCTTCGCGACGATAATCGGCTTTTCGATAAATACCGCGCCCTGCTACGGCTAATTGACGCAAAGCGTCTTCATTTAAACGAGAAATGACGACTTCTCCATTCGCATCTTTTTGCCATGTGCCCTCTTTGACTGGAATAAAATCGCCTTGTGGTGTGCCTACGCCTAAAGTGTGCAGGTAAAATTCACCTTTTTCTACTTGTGCTAAGCTTTTTTGTAAATCATTAGCTTCAAATTCACCATCACTGATTAACAAGAGATGAGGCTGGTTTGCGGTTTCCTCTCCGGTTAGCCAACGGGCCGCCGTTTCAAGCGCGGGTGCGAGACGACTGCCTTTTATCGGTAATAAGTCAATATCAATTTCATACAATAAATGCCGTAAAGTCTGATAATCATCCGTCAGCGGGGCTACTAAATGTGGAATCCCTGCAAATACCATGAGCCCAATGTCAATATTCTCTTCTTTATCAAGGAGTTCTTCAATATCTTGTAGGGCTTGTTCCAAGCGTGAATGCGGTAAATCTTTAACACGCATGGATTCTGATAAATCCAGTAAAATCATAAAATGAGCGCGTTGTCTAAAGACTTCTTGTTCTTCATAATCCCAACGCGGGCCCGCTAAGGCTAATACTCCCAATAACCATAATATCACCCACATTGTCGTAAAACGCAGCCTTTCCCGAATCAATGGGGATTGGGGGGATTGATTGATCAACAAATGGGGTAATAAATGGGGTTCGGCAAAATCATGTATTCGCCGATAATAAGCAAAACGGCGTTTCACTAACCAGGCTAATAACAAAACGAAAATAGGCACAAGTAATGCCCATAACCACTCAGGATGTGCAAATTCAAATTCTGAAAAATTCATGTTGTCTTTATCACCTCAATCTTATCAGTTATCAGTTTCACATTTCACGCTAAAGTTTCGCTCCGCGAAACTTTAGCGTGAAATACAGTTTTGCGCGCAAAACTTTTGCGTGAAAATCAGTTTCACATTTAGCTTCGCTGGCCTTCGGCTCACGCGCTTTGTGTAGCGAAGCGAAACTTTAGCGTGAAATAAAGTTTTTGCGCGCAAAAACTTTTGCGTGAAAATCAGTTTCACATTTAGCTTCGCTGGCCTTCGGCTCACGCGCTTTGTGTAGCGAAGCGAAACTTTTGCGTGAAAATCAGTTATCAGTTATCAGTTATCAGTTATACTCAAAGAGGTAATAAACTTAACTTTTTTTTCAGGAGTTTAGGGAATTGTAGGGTGGGCTTTGTATTTTTAAAGCCCACCAAATTGATAGAAAAATTGTAGGGTGGGCTTTGTATTTTTGCTGCCCACCGGCCTGCCCGAAGCATGGCGCGATTTTCAAAGCCGCCTTCATATATAGCGTTTCCCGATCTCATGACGTACAGTTATATCAAGAAAATCGAACCGCAAAATCAATTTGGTTTGAAAATCAGGCCGCAAAATAACAGGCATTCCATTCGGGCCGCAAAATCAATTTGGAACGATAATGATTTGTACTTCATTCAATCGGAAAACGCTATACATAATGGGCGCATTCCCAAAAAAAGAGTCATTATCAATCTTGGCTGTTGCAAAATAACAGGCATTCCAATCACCGTCGCAAAATAACAGGCATTCCAATCACCGTCGCAAAATAACAGGCATTCCAATCACCGTCGCAAAATAACAGGCATTCCAAAGCCTTCGCAGAATCACCGAACCGAGGGTATAGATGTTCAAAAAAATAATTTCATACCAAGGGGTATTTATCGCCTGTTATGTCAGTCATAAAGAGATGAGATAAGTGATTGATTTTATTATATATTATATTTTGTTAAGATACCGTAGGGTGGGTAGCGTGTTTTTGTGCCGGCCCCATTTGACATATGAATAATATACCGTAGGGTGGGTAGCGTGTTTTTGTGCCGGCCCCATTTGACTACTATGAATCTCTCACATAAATTCGCAATAGCTGTAAAATCAACAAGGCTAACATGGCAACCCCTAAGGGCCATTGATATAACGGGGTGCGTTGTACATAGACGCGGCTTTCAGCCTCGGTTTGTTGCAAGGTGTTATCAATATGATTGTAAATATTGGCTAGGGCGTTGAGATTAGAAGCGGGAAAATAAGCGCCTTGTGTGAGTTTTGCAATTTGTTTTAAGGGTTTTTCATTCAATCCCCGTCTGAACATATTACCTTCTCCACCGACACCAATGGTATAAATGCGAATATCATATTGCTTAGCCAATTGTGCGGCGCGTAAGGGTTCTAAACTACCGGCGTTGTTATCGCCATCAGTGAGTAAAATCAGTATCCGCGAACCTTCAGGCCGATCACGCAATTTTTTGACGGCCAAACCAATGGCATCGCCAATAGCCGTTTCTCGTCCGGCCATGCCGATCACGGCTTTTTCTAATAAAGTTTGTACAGCCAGATTATCGAGCGTCAAGGGGGCTTGCAAATAGGCTTGATCGGCAAATAAGATCAAGCCAATACGATCACCGATACGACGTTCAATAAACGGACTTAATACTAATTTCACCGCATCCAAACGATTGATCTGCTGTCTGCGGCGAGTCAAAAAGTCGGGCGTTTCCATTGATCCCGATAAATCGACAGCTAACATTAAATCATAGCCCGTTTGAGTGACTTCAATATGCTTATCCAACCATTGTGGATACATCAATGCGATAACGAGGCTTATCCAACATAAAGTAAGGAAAAAGCCTCGCCATTGTAGACGGCGGCGCGTTTGAGAAAAATCCAGTTGTGCAAAGGCTTGTTGTATGCGCTCAATTGCGGGTAAGCGTAATTGAGGTAAGGGCTCTGCGCGACGAGAGTGTGTAGGCCAAAAGCGCCACACGATGAGTGGTAAAGGTAAAAGTAAAGCTAACCAAGGCCATTGAAATGTAAACATGTTTTTTTTTGTATGCTTTTTTCAACTGTGTTGCGTTAAAAACGCAAAATATACCTATATTAATATAAAATAACACTAAATAAAGAGTACCGTTAACCTTTTGATATCTATTCATGTCATTTGATCTTGACTTGTCAAATTGTCGGCTAATTGTACATTAGACAATTGCTCCAAGGGCAATACGATGGCAATTCACCTTGCCCCATGCCCAAACCTGACCGGTTTTCAAAACCTGTCAGGTTTTTATGGCGATACGCATGTATTTGTGATGCAATTTGGTTTTAAAACCAGGCTCAAAATCATGTTTTAACATGCGTTGCCCATGCACTTCAAGGATACGGCTGCCAGCTTAGGATAGAACAAAAAACAGTTAAAATATATACTGCACGCGAGCACAACTTAAACTTATTGCTAGTATTAAGTCAATCTGTTTATTTCGTTAATCCGCTATACTAAACTAATAGATGTTAAGTCCACACTTTAACTCAGCTTGATTTATGATTGTAAAGAGCCTATCTTTGCAACGTTTATTATAATCATTCACTTTAAGAGGAAATTTTTAATGACTAATACCAATCCTTATACAAGCCCAGAGGCTTCATTAGAAAACGCACAGGATGCCGAAATGAGGTATGGCGGCTTTTGGCTTCGCGTGATCGCGTCCATTATTGACGGTATTCTGATACAAATTGTGGTGTTTGTTGGTGCATTTTTGGTAGTGATGCTTGTGATGGGAGAAGGAACAGAAGAATCATTGCACATCATCGCCAATTTAGTTGGCCTTGTGATTAGCTGGCTGTATTACACTCTGTTGGAATCATCCAATTGGCAAGCGACTATCGGTAAAAAAGCGCTTGGGCTCAAAGTGACTGACTTGCAAGGCCAGCAAATTGGCTTTGGACGGGCCAATGCGCGTTATTGGTCAAAGATTTTATCGGCCTTGATTCTGATGATAGGCTTTTTGATGGTGGCCTTCACGGAAAAGAAGCAAGGATTGCATGATCTGATCGCCAGTACTTTGGTAATTAAAAGCTAGTGCAGGATAGCGAAAATATCCATACTACCTAGCAACTAAAAATGGGCAACTTTTCCCGTCATTATCCGAAAAGCTGAATGAAAACAAAACTCTTGTTATCCAACCCACGTTGGTTATTCGCTATAGCTGTTGGATTACTTGCACTACACCCGTTGATATGGCTGATTAACACTTGGATTAATCCCGCTTACCAATCCAATGGATTTTTAGTCGCGTTACTCGTTGCGGGTTTATTGGTATGGAGTCTTGCCCCTTCTAGATCAACCCCTCAACATCCGACAACGACCAAAATCGCCTTCATCTTGCTGAGTTTAACAGCCTTAATACGTTTAATCAGCCAAATTTTAGGGGTCAATGTCATTGGCGCACTAGCATTAATAGTCGATGTATACGCACTGGGCTTATTATTGAGATTGCACCTGCGGCAACGAGCGATTTCACCGTTTTGGTTAGCCGTCTTATTTGGTTTTGCATTGCCATTAGAACACATCATGCAACACACCATAGGTTACGGTTTACAATTGATATCGGCAATGGGTGCCTGTCAACTTTTAAATTTGGGTGCTGAACCGGTGCATTGTGAAGGAGTCAGAATCTTATTAGCGGGCAAAGATGTCTTAGTAGATTTACCCTGTTCCGGTGCCAGAGGTTTATTATTATTATTCATTCTCTTTAGTGCGTTAGCGACGATTACTCGCCCTAGTTGGCTTTATGCGATTTTCGGTATTGTGATAACGCTGATGGCTGCCTTCATTGTCAATATGATACGCATTGTATTATTAGCGATTGGATTGGCTTATGCAGACAACTTCAGTAGCATTGACGTTATGGCGCAACCTTATCATGATCTGATCGGATTGACAGCATTAGGTATCGGCATAATACCAATCGTTTGGTGGGCGATGAAAGTACCCAAACCCATTTCTCCTCACTTTCCTGTATCAAAGGAAACAGATTTTTGGGTGCCATCAATTCAGCCAGTCCGCTTTATTGCTATCAGTTTTCTTCTCCTCGCTATACTGATTATCAATTTACCGATTTATCCAATAGATGTCGCACGAAAAATAGAATCGCCAGTGCTACCCAATTTCATCAGTCATTTTTCAGCCATTCATCACAATTTGTCGCCTTCTGAACAGCATTATTTTACTCAATACGGTGGTGGTGCGGCAAAAGCCAGTTATGGGCCTTATGGTTTATTAATGGTCAGTACTTCCGCGCCTTTACGCCATTTACATACACCGCTTGAATGTTTATCCGGTGCCGGTCATAAAGTACGTTATGTAACCTCTATTTATAGGCCTTTACCGACAGCTATTTACCATAGTATCGATCCACAAGGCCAACAATGGTACATTAGAGTCACATTTTTATCCGACAACGGCATGACAACCCCTTATGTTTCTGAAGCAGTCTGGCAGTGGTTAAAAAATCGAAATATCACTTGGACAATGGTACAACGAATCGCGCCTTTTGATATGCCAAACAAAGAGATAGAAACATGGGATATTGCCGTATCAAGGGCCTTGGAATTACCCTTTACGCAATACCTTTTTTGAAAGAATTGGGATATTAGCCACGGAATGACACAGAAAGCACGGAATATTTCCGTGTTTTTCCGTGTTTTTCCGTGGCAAAATCTGCACTCCGAGATCACGGCTCGAAATCGCAACAAAGGATGAAAAACTATGTTGAACTCAGTTCAAAAATCAATTTTGCTAATAGGTTTTAGTATTGTATCCATTACTCACGCCGAGATTGATAGAGACAAACTTGGTGGTAGAGTAGAAGCGGTTACTTCCAGCGGAGAGACTTTAATTTTTCCGACGCTGAAAACCGATATTGATGTTGATATTCAAGGCAATTTAGCCCGTGTCAGTGTCCAACAAACCTTTGCCAATCCCCTCAATACACCGCTTAACGTGACTTATTTATTTCCGCTGAATAAAGAGGCTGCCGTTTACAAAATGGTAATGGAAGTTGGCCAAGAAGTGGTTCAGGCTCAAATTAAGAAAAAAAAGGAAGCCCAAGCCACCTTTAATCAAGCGAAACGAAGAGGTCAAAGTGCCGCCTTGTTAAAACAACAGCGTCCCAATATGTTTATCCAAGACATCGCCAACCTCATGCCCTCCATACCGATTAAGGTGACATTGCATTATGTGCAAACCTTACCCAAAGTAGACGGAGATTATGAACTGGTCATGCCATTGATTGTCGGGCCACGTTTTCAACCTCCTCATGCCGGTATTGCTCCAAAGCGTGATGACAAAAAACCACAACAAACGACCCAATTCGGTCAATGGGAACTTGAAGCCTTACCGACTTCTCCGCCAGTCAAAGGCCTCAATATACCCGAAACCATTGACGCGGAACGAGTAGCCATTCACATTCATCTCAATGCTGGCATGCCAATTCAGCACCTGTCTAGTCAGACTCATCAACTTGAAATTAACCCGATTGATGACAATCAACGGACTATTCAGCTTGCTAAAGGTAGAGTCATTGACAATCGTGATTTTGTATTGCGCTATAGTTTAGCCGCTCAAAATCCTCAAGCCGGTTTATTAGCTTACTATGCTCCTGAACAACAAGGTTTTTTCAGTTTACTGATAGAACCCCCTGCGATGCCCAAAACTCACCAAATAACGGCGCGTGAAATGGTATTTGTGCTAGATTGCTCCGGATCAATGAGTGGTTTACCTATAGAAGCCAGCAAAGCGTTTATGCGAGAAGCTTTACACAACCTGCGCCCCAGCGATACTTTTCGGATTATTCGGTTTAGTGAATCAGCGACCGAATTTTCCCGTACCCCTTTATCAGCAACCCCACAAAATATTCAACGCGGAATCTATTATACCAATAGTTTATCGGGTTCCGGAGGAACCATGATGACGACAGGCATTAAGCAAGCATTACAAGTGCCCGTACCCAAAAATTCAGTACGGTTGGTCACCTTTTTGACCGATGGCTATATTGGTAATGAGCGTGAAGTTTTAAAGTTAATCAAACGCTTACTGGGTTCATCCCGTTTATTTGCCTTTGGTGTCGGTACAGGAGTCAATCGGTTTTTATTGTCAGAAATGGGACAAATTGGACGGGGTTTTACGCGCTATATGGACCCAACTGAAGAAGTGCAAGCGGTAGCCAAAGAACTCGCACAACGCCTACAAACGCCCGTATTGACAGACATTATAATTGACTGGGGTAAATTACAAGCTACGCAAATGATGCCACAAACCCTCCCAGACTTGTTTGCCGGACAATCTATTCGGGTTCAAGGACGTTATGCGACACCAGGACACTATGTCATTAAAGTCAAAGGCAATGTACAAGGACGCGCCGCCACTTTACCCCTCGCAATTCATTTGCCCGCACAAAGTCAGCAAGGCGAAGCCATTGCACTCATTTGGGCCCGTTCTGCCATCAAAGACAAAATGCGGTTATTTAATATACCCAACAATATGCGCTCAGTACGCATATCGGATAACGTCTTGAAAAAGCAAGTGACCCAATTAGGCTTAGATTTTTCGTTAATGACTCAATGGACAGCATTCATTGCCGTATCAAAACAAAAATATAATCCCAATGCGAATCAAACACCCACTCAAGCTGTACCATTGCCAATGGTGAAAGGGGTGAGTCAGCACGCTTACGGCAATCCAGGTCAAGCCAATTCAGCCAATCAGAGAAGACCAGTTGGTAGTGTTGTGCCAGAACCCGCGATGATATTTGGATTCTTATTGCTTCTAATCATCTTGGGTTGGTTTGTACGGAAACAATTGCAAACCGTTTAGGAATATCCAAAAAATAAATTATCCCATTCTTGTAGGGTGGGTAACGTGTTTTTGTTGCCCACAATTCCCCTATTAACTTTAGGTTAAATGTTAGTCACCTTTAGGTGACTTGAGCTTTTAGACAACTGCTTTCACGCCAAAATTTTTGCGCGCAAAAATTTTGGCGTGAAAAGCTGTTGGCTTAATAACCTTAATAACCCCCGCACTTTTAATCGCCCCCCCGTAAAGCATGATATAGCGTTTCCCGATTGAATAAACTACAATTATCAAAGCGCACAACCCTTCAGTTGTTGAATGTGAAACGCAGTAACGAGCGTAGCGAGATCATAGCCCCAGGCCCAATGCCATATCGGGCAGACACGCAGTTCAGCCCCTACAAAACCCCATCATGACGGGACAGTAAGGGCAACCCTTGCGTGTTCGCCCCAGGCTTAATTTAATGGTTTTAACCTTCAAATATGACTTGTTTATTGGCATTTATTCATGCCATCACCATAGCTCACATTGTGAGTTAGTTTTCCAATGGTATTGAAACTTTCGCTCTCCTGCACTAGCTACCCGGTTAATAATGATATCTAAGTTGGGCAAGATTTAGGGCATCATCTTCAACCTTGTAAACCATTCTGTGTTCATCATTAATCCGACGAGACCAATATTCTGATAAATGGTATTTGAGGGCTTCTGGTTTACCTATTCCTTCAAAGGGTTGTCGTTGAATATCTTTAATTAATTGGTTAATACGATTAAGCATTTTTTTATCTGTTTTTTGCCAGTAAAGATAATCATCCCAGGCTTGTTCAGAAAAAATAATTTTCACTCGATGAGTTCCTTTTCTATGCCTTTACCCTTATCTAATTGCGCCATAGACTCTGACAAGCGTTTAGCATTTTTAGGGCTACGCAAAAGATAAGCGGTTTCTTCTATCGATTGGAAATCTTCTAAAGACATCACCACAACGGCAGGTTCATTTTCACGAGTAACAATAATTGGCTCATGATTATCACATGCCTGCTGCATTGTTTTTGCCAAGTTATTTCTAGCATAAGTATATGTGATAGCATCCATAAATTTATCCGAGTAAAGGGTAGGTTTCAGTTCATTCTATTTTCCCTACACGGGTTGTCTAAAAAGCTAATCCCCAATATCCGCCTTTATTTGAATTGGGTGCAGTTCCTTTTTTACGACGATTTATACCACAATAAGAGAAAAAATCAAATAATATTAATAAGTTACGTTTTTTTAGCCGTTTCATAATACACTATAGAATTCTTCATCATTTTTTGATTTCTCTGTTAATTGCCAATTGTTGAAAATAGACTTTTATGTATTTCACGCGTGAAATGGTGGGTAACGTGTTTTTGTTGCCGGCCCCAATAGATCAATGTAGGGTGGGTAACGTGTTTTTGTTGCCCACCACGCCATCAATCAATGTAGGGTGGGTAACGTGTTTTTGTTGCCCACCACGCCATCAATCAATGTAGGGTGGGTAACGTGTTTTTGTTGCCGGCCCCAATAGATCAATGTAGGGTGGGTAACGTGTTTTTGTTGCCCACCTTAAGCTACCGATAGGTGGGTTATCGTCGTTAGTCATCACATTTTTCTTATACCAATGTAAATAGGTATTTAATTGTCCAATATTTTCAGGGTTAAACTCTGCCAGTTTTAATTCTACGAGAACATGACATTTCAAGATTCGGTGATAAAAAACTAAATCAACAAAATAATGCTGTTCACCAATTACAATGCGTTTTTGTTTGGCTTCAAAACAAAAGCCATGCCCCAGTTCCAGTAAAAAATCTTCAATATTATTAAGCAGTTCATTTGGGCGCATTCCCAAAAAAAGGGTCATTGCAAAATGAATTTGGAACGTAAATCAAACGCAAAATGAATTCTAACGATTCAGTTGTTTGGCTGTGTGTGGGGATGCTGTACCCACTTTTTGAATTATCGCATTTTTAGGCAATAAATTCTTAAATTGTGCGGATACTGCCCCCACTATTTGCGGATAAAGTTTATAAAATTGATGATAGCGGTAAAGTTGTCGTTTATTGCAATTGCTTAATCCCTTGAGGTTTTTATACTTAGCACGGTAACAAACTTTCAGGCAAAAGTTTCGCTTCGCTGTACTTTTGCCTGAAAAACTTTTTAATGAGGATGGTGGGCAACAAAAACACGTTACCCACCCTACAATTCATTGGTGGGCAACAAAAACACGTTACCCACCCTACAATTCCCGCAGGCTCATTTAAAAAAAGTTCATACTCATGGATATACATACCAATCAACCAATTACGCAAAGTCAGGCTAACATTTATTGCTTTACTTACTTGCGTTGATAACTCTGTGTGAATTTGCTGAATGCTTATTACTAATTTGTTAAAATCGCTTGTGGTTTTAGACGTATTCATGGTGTTGTCATTCATTTTAAGTTCAAACATTCTACCAGATGGTAAAAATATAAACCGTTCCAGTAAACGTTTTTTGAAACAGGAAAACCGAACCAAATATTTTAAAGTATAAATTAAGGGCAAAAAAAAACTGACAGGTTTAAGGTTTGTGACTTTGGCGAATCCAAAAATCGAATTTATAAACTTGTTCTGGTTTGTAACAAAAAAAAAGAAGCTGGCTCGAATTAAATTCGTACCAATTAATTTTACTCTGCCCCCAATTATTTTGACTCGACGTGCATATACATAAATACATTTCGGGGCTAAATCTTCACCGAGAATATCACGCACAAATTGTTCCTCACTATGTCCTTCAACTACGATATTGATACGAATCATCGTGTAGGTATCCCACCAATGACATTTTTTTCCCAGAGTTCGCCCAAACTATATTCTTCCAACCAACTTCTCAGTTTTTCCTCCTCAAGACGGCGAAAAACCGATTGCCCATTTTCCCGAACAACAACAATCACATCACTGGCTTCAAATTCATCCAGCAAATTCAACGATTGCGTTGATACAATGAGTTGACAACGTTGTGAGGCAACTCGAAATAATCCCGCCAGTACCGAAATAGCATAAGGATGTAGTCCCAGTTCTGGTTCATCAATTAAAATAACTTTGGGCATTTCAGGTTGCAATAACAAAGTCACTAAACACATAAAGCGCAAAGTGCCATCCGATAAATCGTTAGCAATAAAAGGATAGTCGCTTCCTTTTTCCGTCCATTCCAATTGGATTTTGTGTGGATTTTCTGGAAAGGGCCTTAAATAAAAATCGCCAAAAAAAGGCGCGACTTGTCTGATCGTCTTAAGGATGAGTTCATAATGTTTAGGGGAAGTTTTTTTGAGCTTATATAAAAAAGCGGCTAAATTACCGGCATCATGACGCAATTTCACATTATCATTAATGGCTTGTAAGCGTTTGATATTGGCAGTGTCACTGGTATCGTGAAAATGATAAACCGCACAGTCTGCTATAGTTATAACAAGATTGTCACCATGCGGGGAGGTGGGCACTAAACTTTCTGCATGACTACAGCCCAAGTTGATTGGCGCATCTTCTTGAAATTGCATAAATTCTTTGAAGAATATGAATTTATTATCAACTGTCGGTTCTAAGTCAAAACTATAACTATTTGAACCAAAATACAAATTGGCTGATAACACGGCCGTTTCTTTGCGCCCATAATGCAAAAATGAATCAGCACCGCCAAGTCTTGCAAAATGCAACTGTAATTCTCTTTGTGTCAGTGCCTGAAGCATCCTAAAAAAAGCCATCAAGTTACTTTTACCGGCACCATTGGCACCAATGAGTACATTAAATGATAAAAGCGGCAAATCAACTTCTCGAATAGATTTAAACCCTTTTAAAATTAAACGTGAAAGCATTTCAGTTATCCGTTATTAAATACAACTATTTGATATCAATAAAAATAAATGGTCGCAAGGATAGGCAAATAAGTGAAAAAAAGCGGCAGCAACCTTTGCAACTCGTTTGCCTACTTACACCATTTTTACTCGACATTTTCAGAAAGCATTTTCGCAAGGTGAGTACGACGATTACGAAACTCCTCATTGTCAGGATCGAGTTCCACCGCCCAATCCAAATATTTCAAAGCCTTATCATACGCTTGCAATTCAACTTGTAAACGAGCTGCCATGTACAATGGGTGAGCTTTTGAGCCATGAAACTCATTGTAATTGACCGCCGCTTGCAAAATTTCTATGGCGAGTTCCAATTCACCCCGTTCATACGCGGCTTCTGAGAGATGAAAAAAATCGCGAATACCACGGCAATTTTGTGTCGCTTGTTGAGCTGCTTCGCTAATTTCCTCAAATTGATAAGTGTCTAAACGAAATCCATATTCAATTTTGGATGGAATTGGATTCCTTTCTTTCCTCCGACGTTCAAGGTTTAAACCTGGATCATCATTTTTCAGTGACAGTTCGTGAATCTCATCAGCTTCTTGGGAATATTTACGAAGTAATTGTATATTATTATCAGAACCGATAGACATCCCTCGACGCATGAAAAGTTCAGCAAGGTAATATTCGCCTAATTCACGATGAGACCTACCCATATTAACCCAATCCTGATAATCTTTACCCGCATGAGATATATTACTATATACATAGTGATCACAAGCCTTTACCCATTGATTATGTTCCCTATAATTATATCCCTTGATGAGTATGTTTTTCTTGATCATGATATCATCTGATCTTGAAATGGGACCAATAATAACTTCTGGATTGTCATCAAAGGATTGTAGTTTGCGTCGCTCACCCGTTTTTGATTTGGGTATCAGGTTTTTGTATTGCAAAGCTTCTCGCATAGCGATGAATGCCAGTGCTTTTTCATCATGTACCTCAAAACAGTAGGATAGGTATATCCAAGCTAAAGGTAAAATACTAGCTTGCTGAATTTGTGTTTCTCCTAACAGCAAGCTTGAACAAAGAAACGGTATTGCTTGACAATATGACTTTTCAGCCATCCATTGACGCGCTTGTGTCCACATTTTTTTCTGCTGTGGCTCATTATCCTCAACTGGTTTCTGTTCCCAAACTAACTGTTCTCCCCAATCTCTCTGATCTACAATGTCGTCTAAGGTTTCAGGATCAATGTTGTTCCATAATTTACAGATGTGTATGCCTCCTGCATAGTATTTGTTTATCTTACAAGGAAAAAAACGACATTGAGGACACTCACTGGATCCGTCATACCTTTCATCAGTATGGATATAAATTCTTGAATCATCACCACCAATTTTTTCAATACGAATGCCTCTAAGATGAGGTACATTATCTTCATTCGGGTATTCACCAAGATTATTTAGTGCGGTGACGATTCTTGATTGCCAACAAAAATGGTATCGCTCTGCTAAAACTTCGTAAAGCAGAGGAATAAATTGAGTATTACCCGATAATCCCATAAATTTGCTTAGAAAAGCACATGCTTCCTTAGAACCTTTGGAACGTGTCAATGGATCGGAGGTTAAAAGTAGTTCCCGAAAATAGGCATCATCATCGGCTCGTCGGGTGATTAAATACAAAGAAGCAGCTGCGATACACAGGGAACCTCTTTGTTGTGATAAAATATTATCTAATGTTTCTTGTGGAGGAACTACATCAGTATCTTGCACTGCCAAATATATCAGTGCACCACATTGACTCATTGAGACATGAGATGGCTCTAAAAGTGGTTGAATAACTTCTTTATCATATTCTTTAGTGATTTTTCTGATATCCGTTAAGAATGCATAATACTCTTGTGCACTATTAATGTCGGCACAGCGTTCTACTAAACGCTTATCTAGGATATCGATTGACATCAGTGTACGCCTATCATATTCATGTTTATCTCGTGTTTATCAAGCAAGAACTACCGGGATTATCTATAAAAAAAGATTAGATTCAAACATACCCAGCTTGTTTTATCCTTTATTATAAATAATCCTTGTAGTTATTTAGGACTGGCTTTTATGATGAATCATCCAAGGAATAAAAAATGGCGATTGTCTAATGTCATCTGGAATGGTCTCAGAACCCGGTATAAAAGAAACCAGAGAACTCAGCGAACTTCCCGCGAATGCTGCAGCCACAAGGGACGCAACATCAATTCCCGCGGCAGTATAAAGTACCACAGCCAATGCGCCAGAACCCGCCGCCCTCAGAGTGAATCGACTGGATTGACGTTTGGCACTTTGATACTTTGCTTCTAGTTCCTGAATACCTTCATCAACTGCTCGGAGTGCATAGCGGAGAGCCTGGGTATCATCTTCCGGATGAATTGAAGTCATGCTATTTTTTAAGTGGGTTTGGAAATACTCATATTCTTTTGGATAACGATCGATGAAATCCCAAATCTGATCAAGAGGCAGTCCTTCACCATTAGGTGATTTAAAGACCATTGTTCCTTCTCGTTTGAACATTTTACCACTTTGTAGGAAAAATCCTTTGACGACTGGATCACTTAAATCCACTGCTACGGTATCTAGGTGGAGTATGTTGAAAGAACATTTTTCCTTAATATCCCCCAGTTTTACAATTTTCACGACTTCCGGGACAATACTCATTTTACCGATTTCTATCAGGGAACGGTGTTGGAGTAGTAAGTTTATGGTTTTTTCATCAAGAGTTGGGTTTTCAACCGCACGATTTGGCTGTTGATCAGCTGGCATTCTAATGGAAGGAATGCAAATAAGTGAATGATCAGAATAAACAGCCGTTTTACGATGTAAAATGTCCCACGGTTCCTGTCCCGTTTGACGAACTTCTTTTTTTAAGAGGTTTTTGGGAAACCGAGTATTGACATGATTCAGTTCTAAAAGCTCGTTGGGTGAACCGCCAAGGCCAGTCATTTTATTGATAATTTCTCTATCAAGCCAAATGCGTGCGTGCTCATCTAAGGTTTTATAATGAGACAGTGAGTGAATTCCTAACTCATCAAAAGTCTTATAAATGTCTTTTTGGAATTCTTTGAGCTTTTTGGTATTGGTTTCTTCTTCATCGGATTTTGGCTCATCCCACTCTTCGTCATCAGTCAAAAACGAAAATCCAGAATCATCCTTTTTATTTGTTTCAGGTGGTGTGACAGAATGCTGTTTTGATACGTGTTCATGATACTGAACAAATGCCATTTCAATTGCCCCCTGTAACGAAGCCTTTTCACCCAAGCGGCTACGTAAAAAATCAACAAAAGCAGACTGTAATAACACATCAGGATAAAGGCGCAATAATCCCCAATCTGCCACGTTTTCTAAAACGTTTTCCCAATTATCAAAAGCCAAATGCGCTAAAACGGCCTGTTGCCGTAGTCGCTGGCTATATTCTGGTAACGCATTGATATTTATAGCAAACTTTAACGGGGCTAAACATAATAACAACTCTTGTTCATCAGGCGCGAGCGTGTTGTAAATAAAATGAATGGCGGCCTGTAAAATACTTTGCTGTTTTGCCTCGCCTTGGATATCCATCCTTGTCATTTCGGCTTGTAAGGTGGATAGCATTGCGGTTTGATTTTCCAACATTGCCCGTGTCATTATTTTTAATAACAACGGGTGTTGTTCTACATTTTGAGATAAATTATAAAAAGCTTTATCGTCATGGTGAGTCAGTTGCCTTTTCATTAACATAAAAGCCGATTGGCTATCAAGGCCCGATAATGGATAGCTATTTTCTGCAAACGTTCCACTTGATAACCACTTTTCATTTTGTTGTGAACCCAATAAGATAAGGGTTTTACCACCGACTAATTGTGCCAATAAATCGTGCAAAGCGGGTTTTTCTTGAGACTCAATATAGGATAAAGCATCAAAAATCAGTAGGTTAGGCGTTTTCAATAAATAATCGATCACCATCGCTAACTGTTTTTCTAACTCTAGCGATTCAAAAGTACCACGCATCTCGGCATTAAATTTTTGAATCACGCCCTCTAAAATTTGTTGCTGTGTCCAAGTTTGAGCATCGTAGCCAAAATAAAAAACCTCATTAATAAAATGCGTGGCTTGCCACCACCTGCCTAAGTAGTGTAGTAAAGCCGTTTTGCCTATGCCACTGCCACCGCGTATTAATAAAATATTATGCTGACGTAATTTGGCTTCGATGTGATAAATCTCCCAATCTCTCCCCATAAATTGATCATAAGGCAAATTGGGATCATAGTGCGGTTTATGGGCATAATAAACGGCTTGCTCTTCAGGGGTAAAATCACGTAGCGGTAAAGAAACTTTTTGCGTATTTTGATAAACAACGGGAATAATCCAATCTTCTAATTCAAATTCTTGATGATAGGCATCGAATCGTTTTTTATTATCGTAAAGGTTTTGACGCGCACGCTGGATGGCATTGACAACATCATCATCGCATTTATCAAATAAATGTTGATACAAAGCCCCCATAAATAAAGAGGCCGCTCGAACTGTGACGGTATAACGCATTGCCAATACGAGCGGTATTCCCGCGCCCATCAATTGCCCACTCAAACTGGTTTCAAAAGCACTCAACACTTGTTTACCCGATTCACACGCATTCAGGATAACAATGGGTATCCGATATTGATAAAATAATTCGGCTAATTCGGCGGCTTCTATGAGATCAACATGATTCGGCTGTTCACTTTCCAAATATATCAAGGGCGTGTTGTCGCGTAACTTCCCATGCACATCAAGATGGATAATATGATAATGGCCTTTTTTTTGCGTAGCGAGATGTTTTTTCAAAGCTGAGCGAGTACCGGGGCGCAACATTTCAATATTCACCCGCAATTTGGCTTGGCGTAAACTTTCAACGAGGTGACGAGAAATCGCACGATAATTAATATCTCGTTCACGGTTAGGGCGAGCGGTAACCATGAGCAAATTAATCGTGGGCGATGATTCCAGCAGTTCAACTTTTGTAGGCGTGGTGTATTTGCGGATGAGGGGTATATCTAAAGCCAACCACTGTGAATCCACCGCATCGTATAAAGTTTCCCAATGCAAACTATGAAATGCGGGCGAGCCGGTAATTTCTATGAACAATTTTGTGTCATGGGTTTGTTGTTTTTGTGCCTCGCGGTAACGTGCATAAAGCTCAAAATCACTTTTAAATATTTGCTCAAATAATTCGATACCCTGTTTTTTTAGATCGTCTTTTACTTGATTTGACTTCTGTTCATCATCGGCATTTGCAACGTACTCATCAAAATACCATTTTAAATCAGCCTCTTGCACAGTTGTGAATGGATTGGTAATCGTGCAAGGCGGAAATTCATCATTGTTGTTAAATGTAACGGTTACCTTGTACTCGTTTTGAGTATTGTTAGGTTGTTCGCGGATGGTGATGATGTTCATCTGAAAATTAATATCGTTATAGTTTTCAACAAGTTATAATGAATTAGCGTAAATATACTCCAGAACGTTCCTGAAATAAAAAAATAAACGCTAAAGACGCTAAAGACGCTAAAGACGCTAAAGGGCGCTAAAGATGGCTTAAAATTGCGTCCTTTTGCGCCTTTTGCGCCTTTTGCGTCTCTTGCGTTATCTTTTCTTGAAATCTAGGCTCCTTTGGGAAGTTACCCCACATTTCATTTTTCGCTTCTGCAATTTCTGCTTCGCTAATTTCAAGGCTTCGCCATAAACCACGCAACGATTGACGAGATGCTTGTTGAGTGACTTTTAAATCAGATTCAATTTGCGCTTTCGTTTACTCAGTATAAAATCTCTACTAACTAAATTATTGGAAGACAATGAATCGTTTTGTCAGTCAATCGGTGTAGCCCAGTTTAGTGCCAATCGTGCCCACAATGGTAACATTGTTTTGGCTCTGCCAGTCCTAAGTTTTTGACTACAGCGAGGGCAATAAGCGGTACTTTGTAAAGTATATTGATAGTAAGCGTATCGCAAGTCACGTATCATTCCATTAATGATAATGACTATAAAAAGCATTAGCACAAAAATAATCAGCACTAAAGCTAAAATCGGATATAACCAAAGTACCTGTAAAACATGGTTTAACACGAGTGAAATCAAGCAGAGTAAAATTAAAAAAACAATCCAAGCTCTATATTGGACTAAGAGAAATTTGACTGAGAGAGCAATCCATAAAAAGGAAATGTATAACTTGCTTTTTTGACATAATTTGGGTTTGAACATCTTTCTCCTCATTTCTGTCATTCCTAATAGGGGAAAACAAGATTTTGTTTCATAAAAATTATTAATCAGCGTAAATCATGACAATCAGCACAATCAGCGTTCTATCACGTTTTTAGATTTGTTCAAAGCCTCATTAAATGGGGGATGGTGGGCAAACGGGCGGTGAAATCTGGGTTTATTATTGAGTTCATTGTCGCCCGCTTACCCACCCTACAATTCTTGGGTGAAAAAAAAGTGACTAAAATACCTGAACAGACACTTAAAAAAACAATCCAAGCTCTATCATGGACTAAGAGAAATTTGACTGAGAGAGCAATCCATAAAAAGGAAATGTATAACTTGCTTTTTTGACATAATTTGGGTTTGAACATCTTTCTCCTCAGTTCTGTCATTCCTAATAGAGGAAAACAAGATTTTGTTTCCTAAAAATGATTAATCAGCGTAAATCATGACAATCAGCACAATCAGCGTTCTATCACGTTTTTAGATTTGTTCAAAGCCTCATTAAATGGGGGATGGTGGGCAAACGGGCGGTGAAATTTGGGTTTATTATTGAGTTCATTGTCGCCCGCTTACCCACCCTACAATTCTTGGGTGAAAATAAAGTGACTAAAATACCTGAACAGACACACCCTAGATTGAGCCCTCTTAAAAGCCTTATTCCAACACCAAGCGTATTTTCTGAAGCGGTTTATCCTTCGTCGCTTGCTGCCAATATTGATTAATACGCCGTTGTAATTCTACCGTCGTGATTGGAAAACCACCTGTCATAATGGCTTTTTGCAGCGCATTGAAATTCAAAGTCACCTTTTCCAATCCCGATAAGGCTTCTTCCACCGCATCCAAAAAGACATAGTTAATGTTTTCTGGTAGCGTTTTCTCATTTAAAAACGTCTCCAATAACACCTTGTTGTCAGCTTGTAATAGTTCCCATTGTTCAGATTTAGCTACGCTTGCTAATTCTGTGATTAAGCTGTGTGTCCATTCATTGTGAAGTTCTTCTAATGTGTCGCTGAGTTCGGCTAGGGTTTCACTGGCCGGTGTCTCTTGATGCCCTGTTGGTTTAAATTGACAATGGGGGCAAAAGGCTTGGGAAAGTAAATCATAGTCGCTTAAATCAATACAGCTTGTGAGCTGCTTTAAGTCGGATTCAAAATGCGCCAATTGTTGTTGTGACATTAATTTAATCTTAGCCAGTTTTTTTAACTGAAGCAGACGGGTGTCACATAATAAGGCCTGTTTCTCTTCCGCTTCCTCTGCGTTGAGTCGCGCTTGTTGGTGTGCTGTGCGGTAGATTTGCCGATAGGTTTGTTGCAAAGTGCCCAGTTGTTGTTGGATTTGATATGTCAAACCCTTGTTCGCACGTTGTTTGGCATCCGCTAGGCGAGGCAGTAAGCTCTCACGCACTTTTCTCATTTCTTGAATCCAACCCTGTTCGGGCGGTAATACCGCTTCTGCGGCCATTAAATATGCGCTTGCTTCATTCAGTTCACGCAGGATGGTTTGCAATTCATTGAAATCTGCCAAAGTCTCAAAACCACTCTGGTATGCCGCGATTTTTTCAACAGGCACACTAAAATTTTTGAATTGGGCCGGGGTAGAGTAGGCGCGTAAGGATTCTAAAAAGCGTTTGGTTTCTGTCAGTTGCTTTTGATACTGTTGCAAGTCCGTTTTACTGAGTACGGGTTGCCCCCAAAATATCAGGCCTTTGCCTAAATCATTTTGGGCCGTTGCCAGCCTGTCTAAGCGTTGATTTGATTCGCTGCGTAATGCATAGACGGCTTTTTCCTCATTTTGGGTGAGTTGAATCGCTAACTCAGTGGATAAGCCTAATAATTCAAACAAGGCTTTTAAAGCCGGTACGTTGAAATCTTTAGGGCGTTCAAGGTGTTTAAACGCCAGTAACTCTTTCAGCGGAGTGTCAACTAACCTCTTGATATCAGAAGCATTCCATTTTTGGCCCGGCAAGGCGAATACCAATTCGCCAGCATAAACGAGTGCAGCGAGTATCACGATCACAAATTCAGGTTCTAAGCCATATTGCTCAGGCAATAGCGTGGGTTCAGGGAGCAATTCGTTGTGATTCAGCACTTGCCCTTGTGGTTTGTTATGCAACAAATCAATGATATGGCGTGCATATTGAGACTCTGCATTCAGCGGCGAAAGCTGTTCGCCATCTAATAGTTTCAAGGCATCCAAAATACTATTGGCTGATTTAGTGCGTTTTGAACTGGCTAAACTCCGCAACGCTTCTTGTGCAGATTGGAATCGGGTTTCGCTGGTAATCAAAAGGGAGAATACAGGATAATCGGGGGTTTTGTCATAAAAAGTGTTTTCTAAACAAACGCTTGCGACTAATTCGACTAATTCCCGAAAATTGAGGCGTTCCTCTTTGTTCATTCTCGCTAAATCGCGTATTTTTTGCCCCTTTGTCCAATCTAATGGCGATAGTGTCTTGCCTTGATAAGTGACTTGAAAGGCCGTGTTGAGATGCGTTTGCAGCCAAGCAATTAATTCCGCCAAATAAGCATTCGCTTTGGATTCATACACCAATTTCGGATGCCCAGAAGCATTGAGGGTTAAAAGGGCGGCGGCGGTGTAATGGCGTAAACTGTGATGAAAGGTTTCATCTGGTGCCGTGAGGTGAAAAAAAACTTCATCGGCTGTTGTCGCGCTTTTTTTATACTTGGGCGGATCATAAGGCTGTATCAAATACAGATAAAAGTCTCGTTCAGGCACTGCGGTAGCGCGTTCATTCGGGGTACCAAAAAACAAGTAGCCTTGTCGCGTGACTTTATGGCTGATCCATTCTAATTCATGTTGCCAGACGAGAAAATGACTGACATAAGGTTGATCCGTGACTTCCATCAATTGGCGTAGTGCGGTATGGTAATGACGATCAAGTTCATCATTTTCGATAATTTCAGCGCGGTTTTCAATAATGGCATCAAAATCTTCTGTCTTTTTGAGATCAAGATAATATTGCCCATTATTGGGATTGGCAGAAATAAATTGTCGATTAACCGTTTTTAAAATCTCTCGCAATACCAGTTCGACTTGAGACAGTAAATCATCAGCTGGTTCCCCTAAGTCTTCAATACCCGGTTGATACAAGCATAAACTATCACGCAATTCGCGTGCAGTGACACCGACTGAGGTATAAAAATTGTAAGTGGTGAGCCGATGTACCGATAACGCCTGAATAATCCGCAGCGCCATCGCTTTATAATTAGGGCGCGTAAACGCTTGCTCAATGCGATTTTCTAAAACTTGACTACAATCAATCACTTTCCGAATTTCGTCATCAGCACGAAACGAGAAATTTTCCCGTAACGTTTTCCAGTAGCTATCATAAGCCAACAATTGCAGTTCATTTTCAGGCACGGCTTGATCAAGCAAAGCCTGCATAGCGCGTTCAAGGGTTTTCAGCACTTCGCGCTGTTCCACGACGATAATCCGTTCAAAGATATCAATATAATCAGGATGCACGGGAAACAGGGAGACAAATTCATCCAGCCGCTCATTCATGGCAGCGTAAAATGGGGTAAAACGGCCCAAATAATCTCGGATTTTGGCTTTCTGTTGATCATTTTTTTTCAGCAGCCGTTCAGAAACGACAAACTTGATATCTTTGCGCGTAATCAAGACTTGTTCAAAACGATCTTTGACGCGCCGCAATTCATTTGCTGCAAATTTAAAGCGCGGATTATCAAAAATCGTTTCTTGTACGCCCGCGATAAAGCGAAAGCGTAAATCTTGACACACTTCACCGATTTCGCGCAAAAAACTGAGATCAAGAATTAATTCTCTATCTTTACGCCCACTGAGAAATTCTAACAATTCATCAACCACCAACAGCAAGCCTTGCCCTGGACATTGGGCCTCGAAAGCGGCCATCATGTTTTCAAAAGCGGCTTTATTATTCGTAATCTTGTCGGCCGCTGGAAATTGGAAATTCACGCCAATCGTATTCAAATAGGATTGAATTTCTTCAGTCAGACAATCGCGTAATGAACGTTGTACGGCACTCAGTTCGACTCGTACCAGATGGAATTGTCCAGCAATACTTTGCTCGGCTGCTTCTGCCACCGCTTGATGGTTCAGTTCGGATAATAATTCTGCCTTTTCGGCAATACTGGAAATCACGGCCATCAGATGGGATTTACCCGTGCCATAGTTACCGACGATAAATAAACCTTTGTTATCACCTGCCTTATCAAAACGCAATTGTTCAAAAACGAGCTTGATCAATTTAGCTGCCATTTCGTCTGAAATGACATACGTTTTAATCAGGCGTTTGATTTTATCCGCTTGATCGGCATGTCGAAATTGGATAACGGTTTCTAATTTTTCAAATTGAATAAGTTCAGCGTATTGCATGGAATGAATTTGTAAAAAGTTGATTTTTTGAAGGCAAAGTTGGAACGAAAAGCGAGAATTGAAATTCAAATTTTAGTTTGGGCAAAACCGTTTAAATTATGCCAAAAATAGCTTATTAATTACAATACAAACGCAATTGTAGCGTTAGCATCTATCAGTTTTCTTTAAGTCATTGAAAAATATAGGTTAAACCAAAATGATAGGTGTTAAGCAATTGTAGATTGTCAAAATGCAATTAATAGATTCAAAAAAAATAAATATTTAAAATGGGGGCTAACAATCTTAATTAAAGGATACGCCAGTCGTATTTTTATGATCCAAGTAGTCATTGAAAAAGGTAAAGGTGGTCAAGGTTTGGCTGAGATCACCGTGGAATTCTTCTTAATTATCCTTAGATATTAAAGACTTATATGATAGGTAGTCAGGTCACGTCCTTTTCTAACTTCGTTTCCGACAAGCCACCGTGCCATTCCTTGTATATTTCCTATAGCCAACAGCTAAAGCAGTTGTCTAAAAGCTAAAGTCACCTAAAGGTGACTACCTCCCCACAATCGTATTTATTAGCATCATTCTTATAATTAAATTGTGAATATACTATTCACAATTATAATTTGCGCTTTTTTGGAAGTATAAATCCATTTAAAGTTGCTCGTTTTAGCAAAAACGTGCAGCATGTTAGTCACCTTTAGGTGACTTGAGCTTTTAGACAACTGCT
>QNEL01000047.1 GCA_003645185.1 Candidatus Parabeggiatoa sp. nov. 3 | reverse complement strand
TACCCACCCTACATTGATCGATATGGTGGGCAACAAAAACACGTTACCCACCCTACATTGATCGATATGGTGGGCAACAAAAACACGTTACCCACCCTACATTGATCGATATGGTGGGCTACATTGATCGATATGGTGGGCAACAAAAACACGTTACCCACCCTACATTGATCGATATGGTGGGCAACAAAAACACGTTACCCACCCTACATTTTAAATGGTGGGCAACAAAAACACGTTACCCACCCTACATTTTGATAACTGATAACTGATAACTGATAACTGAACTGACACAGTTGTTGTTTTATAAGTTTGTCCCCAAATAATGTGATTGTTGGATATGTGAAATCTCTCAATTCCTGATAACTGGGCAACAAAATTCCAAGCGATTGGAATCGCCCACATTACAACTAACGGAGAAACTAATATGGCTTACGAAGTCAATGGCGAAACGATTGAAGCTAACGAGAAGGGTTACTTGACCAATCTGGATGATTGGAATGAAGACGTGGCGAAGGCCATCGCGGCGCAAGAGGATATTGGGGAATTGACTCAACGCCATTGGGATGTGATCAACTTCCTGCGTGATGAATATCTCAACAATGGTGGCAAGCAGCCCAATATACGGAATCTCGTCAAGGAGATGCAAAAACAGTGGGACGACAAAAAGGTGGATGCCAAATCGCTTTATCAATTATTTCCTAAGAGCCCTGATAAACAAGCGAGTATCATTGCCGGCTTACCAGAAAGCAAGCGTAAAGGAGGCTATTAACGGATAGTCGTTTTTATCACCGCGTAATACCTGCCATTTTTTCAGAGAGGATCGAACGCTGATTCTCATGATTAATCGGATTAACGCTGATTTTTTATCAGCGTTAATCATCGCATCAGTTTAATTTGCGTTTTATTGAGTTAGGCTTCATTTTTTTTCTCAGTATCGCTATCAGTATGGTTTTGCGATTGGCCCAGCATGGCTTGCCATAAAGTCTTTTGTAGGGCGGTTAAAGATTGAAGATGTTCAGGTAGAAAAGGCTTCATGATTGAAGCGGGATCAAAGCCTTCCATACCCGCTGACATATTTTGTCGAATAATGTCTAATATTTCATTTTGTAGGGGTTCCAAATTGGGTAACCCAAAAAAACTCCGTAATTCTTGCGGAGTCGCATCAATGTCAAAATGTATTTTCATGCTTTAATTCCTCGTAGGGTGGGTTAGCGATGCGCTCTGCGCCCGCTTGCCCACCATCCTGAACTTCTTTAAGGGGTAACAAAAACACGTTACCAAACCCCTACATGTTTAACCATTAATCATTAACCAAAAAATGAAGTGGCGCAACGCCATTAAAAACAATAACGCCATCGTCTAGGCGATAGCCCACATAAACCGTCACTTCTCCCGCCTTCACTGCAAGTGTCTCAAGAGGAATTTCTAATTGTGCTGGCAATTGCTCATAAACCTCTACTGCCGTTAAGCTGTCCAATTCATCTGCTTGCCACCTTGAACCATCAAAACTATAAACAGTTTGTTGCTTATCCAATTGATGGATGGCAATGACAATAATATCAGCCTTCAGTCCAACATGCCGTGAATCGACGCGCACCCAAGTCGAGAATTTTAAGTTGTCATGATAGGCAAAGCGCGTTTTATGACTACGGGTACCATCCGATTGATAAACAATCGTTTCAAAAAAACTGGTGGCCTTGATGTCATTGCTAGTCAGCGTTTTTGCCGATTCAATACGCCTGTCAATACTCGCACTGTTACCCACAAAAAAATGCAATGGTGATAGACGATTATGAATAATCGTGCCGTCTTTTAAGCGGTAAGCGACAATCAGCATAAATTCCCCTGGCGCGACGGGCCCATCATAAATAAAAAACTCAATCTTTTCAGGGAGTTGTGGATAATAACGTGCGGCTGGTATCGTGTTGATTTGACCATCCCACATTTCCCAATGAATGAAATCGCGGCTAAATAAGAAATGCTCAGTTATAGTGGCATACAAACCGACGAGCAAAATATCAGCCGCTTGCCCAACATGCCTTGGATCGATGGTGATCGTGGCAGAAATATCTATGGATTGGGCCTCGGTATGTGTCAGCATACTGCGCTGGCTTGCCAGTTCTTCTTCATCAATGAGAACACGGTTTGTAAAGCAGGCCTGAATCGGTACAGAATGCCCCTGTGCATCAAATCCCAACGCATTCATCTCATCGCAATCGGGTTTTGGGGGGCTTGAATCTGGTTTGCTCATTGTATCCGCTTGATCATCAGTGATAGCCTCATTATCAGTGATTGCATCATCATCAATAATTTTCGCACTTGTTGCCCCTGTTTCTGTGACTGTCGCCTGTTTGCGCCCCTGTGTCGTGTCCTCATTGATAACTGATAACGGAACACTGATCACTGGATTTGTCGTATCGCCTGTGACTGTCGCCTGTTTGCTCCCCTGTGTCGTGTTATCATTGATAATGGTTAGCGGATAACTGATAACTGGATTTGTGCTATCGCCTGTGGCTTGCGTTGTCACTTGACTTGTGTCACCTTCAATCACGCTGATATTGAGGATCGTTTTGTGAGGGGCCGTGTCAGTGATAACGAGTTTGGTGTTACCCACGTTTCGGCCGGTGAGCATGAATTTGACGGCACCCTCACCAAGCGGTGTCCAAGCCTCTAACGATACCAAGCGACTGTCGGGTATTTCACTGATTGAAGCGATGCCAGTTCCATTGTTCAGGGTTAGGGCTACGCTTTGACCAACTTTCAGGATTTGATTCAGCGTTTCAGTTTCAGCGTCACTTGTTATTGGTTCAACCGTTTTCGTTTCAGCGTCGCTTATTATCGGATCGACCGTTTTCGCTTCAGACAGCTGATCATTGGCAATCACTTTAATATAAAGTGTCACTTGTTGTGAAGAGCGACTGTCTTTGACAATCATTTCGGTTTCGCCAACCACCACTCCGGTGATAATCAATTCGCCTTCGCCATTACCGAAGGGTTTCCAAGCGTCTACTAAAACCAAGGCAGGATCAGGTATGGCCTTGATAAACAGTACACCTTGCCCTTCACCAAGCGTCATCTTTAACGTTTCATGCTCTTTGAGCGTGACGACCAGTGATTTCGGTTCACTTTTTCCTTCAATCGTTTGAGATGAAGTCTCACTTTCGCTGCTCGTGACATTCATCGGTTGAGATGACGGCTGATTTCCAGTATTCACATTAGCGGGCTTAGTTGCAGACGGTGTGGATGAAATGCTGCTACCGGGTATCACGGTTGTCGAATTTGATTCCGAGTTCGTTTGCGAATCCGAGGGATTCTGATTGCTATCTCGCGGTATCACGTTCGTTAAATCAGTTTCCGTGTTATTGTCTCCAGTTGTTGTCGTTTTATTAGGGCGAGTTTGTTGAGTATCGGGCATAGCCTGATCATTCGCATCACCACGGCCCGCTTCTTCGACAACATTAGCGATGCCATCATTATCATCATCAGCGCCAAATTGAGGTTGACAGTTTTGAGCCGTTTCGGCACTGACAGTGATAGTCTGTTTTTGAGCAACATCACACGTCCAACCAATTAATGCCAGGCCGGGCTTGGGTGTAGCCGTCATTTCGACTTGCGCCTTGCTCAGTTCATCGGCTGTGCAGTTGTTACCGCACAAAAGGGCTAGGTGCGGTTTGGTAGTCACTTGCCCCTGTTCAGTCTTGATCACAATCGGTTGAGTGGCTAAATCTGCTATTGGTATAGTTTGGTTTGCTGAAACCTGTTTAGCCCCAGTTTGGCTTGGCGAATCTTTATCGCTGTTGTTCGTTGTAGCCGTTTCGGCTGTGTTGTCATTCGGTAAAGGTTGGCTTGAGGTATTGGGTGATGTCGATGCTGTCATTTGTACAAAAACGGCTTGGCATTGTCCAATATGGTATTCATTATCTATAACCACATAGCCACTGTTATCGCAATGCCCTCGCCAACCTTCAAAACGCCAACCGGATTCAGGTGTTGCCGTCAAGGTGACGGCCCGATCACCATCAAACTCTTGATAGCAATCCGTTCCACAGTCAATACCACCACCTGTACTGACAACGGTACCCTTTCCCTCTTTCAACACGGTTAAGCGCCAACGTGTACCGGCCGGTTTTTTGTCATCAGTAGCATCACTGGTTTTGTCATCATCCGCCGTTTGGGTTTGAGGATCATTTGGGCTATTGATAGCCGGTTTTTTGTCATCAGTGGGCTGGCTAGTCTCTGTGGTTTTATCATCAGTTTGAGCATCCTGCGAGGTTTGATCACCCGTCGTCACTTCAAAAACAGCACTACATTGTTTATAGGGCAACTCCTTTTGAGAGACTTGCCCTAATTCATCACAATGCCCTCGCCAAGCTTCAAATGCCCATCCGGGTTCTGGTGTTGCCATCAGCGTGACTTCAATACCATTAGCATATTCTTTAGCGCACTCAGTACCACATTGAATACCAGTCGGCTGACTGGTGATAATACCCTCACCGCTTTTAGTCACGAACAACTGAAAGGGATTCAGCTTATCGTCTGCGGAAACAAATAAAGCTTCACAGCTTTTTTCAACCAAAGAACTCAATCCGTTTATACCGTTAATCCGTTGTACTATCACAAGCCCAGCATTATCACAATCCCCTTTCCAGCCCTCAAATACCCAATCTTGATCAGGTGTTGCAATCAACGTCACATCACCAATGCCGTCATACTCTTGAGAGCAATCCTCACCACAATCAATACCCGGCAGCGAACTGACAACGGAGCCCTTACCGTCTTTCAACACGGTTAAGCGCCAACGAGCTTTATCATCCGTCGGGGTATCAGTCTCATCGTCACCCGTCGTCACATCAAAAACAGCCCAACATTGTTTACTGGTTTCCTGTATCGTCACTTGCCCCGTTTGATCACAATGGCCTCGCCAATCTTCAAAGCGCCAACCGGGATTCGGAGTCGCTATCAGGGAAACTTGAGTACCCGTGTCATACACTTTAGTACACTCTGTTCCACAGTTAATGCCAGCAGGTTGACTCGTGATCGTGCCATGACTACTGGTAGCAACACTTAAAGTCAACGGTAACACAGGGACAAAAACCGCTTCACAGCGTTTATGATTATCAAGCGTCACTAACCCATCTTCGTCACAATCGCCTTGCCAGGCTTGAAAGAGCCAACCGTCACTCGGTTTTGGAATCAAAGTGACTTCAGTACCTTTATTATAAGTATGATCAGCCTCTGTACACACTTCAGCACAATCAATGCCCGTAGGTTGGCTTGTCACAGAACCCTTGCCTTGGATAGTCAAACTCAACTTAAATTGTTGCACAAAAATAGCCTGACAGAGTTTATCTTTATCAAGCGTCACGCGCCCTTTATCATCACAATCGCCTTTCCAACTTTCAAATCCCCAACCGATACTCGCTTTTGGCGTGAGCGTGACTTCAGGGCCACCATTATAAGTGTAATAACATTGAGCATTATCATTGCTACAATCAATACCAGCAGGTGAACTGGTAATCGCACCATTACCTTGGCGTGTCACCAATAATTTAGCCGGAACGGCTTCAAAATGCGCCACACACGATAAATCAGTCAACATCAATAAGGTGCCATCTTCACAATCAGAGCTACCGCTCCAATGACTGAACTTAGAACCCGGAACAGCAGTCGGTGTAAGAGTGAGACTGATAGCCATAGCAACCGTTTTTGTGCAAGGTGCCCTATCATTATCACAGTTAAAATCACCTGAACTACTCTGAACACTCCCCTTGCCATCGCCCTCAAAAGTCATATTCAAATCCACAGTTGACGGCCCAGAGGGTGGTGGTGATGAGGGAGGTGGTGATGGAGGTGGGGGTGGAGAAGGCGGTGGTGCAGGTGGTGGTGCAGGTGGTGGTGCAGGTGTCGTTTTTACCCAAGTCTCGTCGGCATCTCCGCTTAAAGATTCGGAAGCGCTATTCTGAATACCCGATGAAGCGGCCGTTAAGCTGAGGAGATAGGTGCCATCGCTATTCGTCAAACCCGACAGATTATCCAGTGTCCAAGTGAGATCATCAGTCGTGTTCAGCGTTTGTGCGCCAGTGAGCAGATTACTACCACTATCAAGCGTCAAACTGAGATCAGTGATATCAAAACCCGTTATCGCCTCACTGAATTGAATGGTTAGGGTACTCACACTGTTTTCGCGCGGATCAGGGGTAACTTCAACAATCTCAACCGTAGGCGTTGAAGACGTTGCATCATAACTCACAAGGTTATCTGTACTTGTGCTTGCAACATTGTTGTTATTCGCTACATCAGTAACCGCACCGGCCGCAATAGTCGTCATCACAGTACCATCCGTCGTCATGCCCGTGACGGCAACGTTATAGGTAGTCTTGTCATTGGGTGCGATCTCAGTAATCACCTTAGTGGTTGCACCAGCCGTGCCGCTGAGCGTCACATCACTCTCAGTGAAACCGGTTACTTTTTCACTGAAAACGACTTTAAACTCAATGGGTGAACCAGTCGTGGGATCGGCTTGAGTTGTAGCTTGATCGATAGTCACCGTCGGGGGTTTGCTGTCAATGGTGTATTTTTCATTTGAATTACAAGTACCCGGACAATTTCCATTACCTGTTCCTGTATTGCCCAGAGGGATATCATATTCATTCTTGATCGAATCATCATCGTCAAGCTTTAATTGTAAAGAGCCCTCACTATCCGCATCGATTTTCACCGTCACAGTGTAAGTAGTTTGTAAAGTCGTTTCGTCAGGCGAAACGGATTCAATAGTCGCGGCGACACTGCCCGTTGTATTCAGATCAAAATCGCCTTTATCAACCCCTTTAACCTTTGGTTCAAATTCAACCGTGAACTGAATGGTATCAACATTTAAGGGGGAATTTGCACTACCACAATCACTCGGATCATCACAAGTGATTTTAGAGACTGATGGCGCTTGTACTTCATAGGCACCCCTATCGACAGTTGATCGAATAATGCGCGTCTTGCCCTTTAAATCCGGTTCAGGCGTACTGGCACCACCTGGCACTTTATCGTTAATACCGGTATCAATTGCTGGCGAAATGTTTTTTAATTGAAAATCACCACCTGTGGTTTTTCCGGGCGTAATAGAGGTAATAAACTCTGGATTATCCGCCAAATTATCTGTGCCTACTCCTGTCCAATCGCCTTCTACGATGGAATAATTAACCTTGGTTGTACCACCGTCTGAATGAATCTGGGCTGATTCATCGATACCCTCACCGTCTTCATTTTGCCAGAGGATACTATTATTCACAGTCAAAGTGGTGGAACTGTCATTGTAGATAGCGCCACCGCTAGTAGCAGCTTTATTGCCGCTTAGCGTGACTTGGCTGAAAGTGGCCGTCAGATTTTTGTTATAGATAGCGCCACCGTTAGTTGCCTGATTGCCGCTAAAAAGACTATTACTGATCTCTGAGAGAGTATTGTTCCCATTATACATGCCACCGCCATTGCCATTTTCCGCTTCATTGCCTTTGAAGGTAACACGCTTGATTGCTGGCAAACTGCTTGCGCTGTCTTCGTTATATATGCCACCGCCATCATTGGTTGCCTTGTTATTAGTCAAAGTGAGCAGGTTTAAGGTAGGCGCACTGCTACTATTGTTATACATTCCACCGCCATGATTGGAAGCCTGATTATTGCTCAATGTGACCCAACTGAATGTGGGGTTGCTATTGTTGTTATACATTCCCCCACCATTAAGTGCCTCATTTCCGCTAAGGCTACCGCCCACTGTAGGATTGCTGTTGTTGTTATATATCCCCCCACCGTTGTTGGAAGCAATATTGTCTTTAATAGTCACACCACTGAGTACAGGGTTGCTGCTATCGTTATACATCCCCCCACCGTGATTGGAAGCTGAATTGTCTTTAATAGTGACTTTAACCAGCTTGGGATTACCGTTGTTGTTATAAAAGCCACCACCGTTTTTTTGTTCTGGATCACTGCCATTAGCATTACCCCCACTAATCGTAAAACCATTGAGCACAGCAGTATTGTCGTTACCATCACTCGTCACAACGTGAAAGCTGTTATTATCGCCACTGAGAAGGGTATTGGCCCCATTTTTGTCAACGCGGGTATCCTTTGGGCTAATTTCTTCGTTGTTCGGTGGGTTAAAACCGCCGTACAGGGTTATACCGTCTTTGAGTTGGAATGTGTCCGTGCGAGCCGTTCCTGGTTTGTAAGTGCCCTGAGCAACCCATATTTGATCAATAGGACAAGTACCACTGTAAGCAAGCGCAGATTGCAACTTGGTAAAAGGATTTGTCCAATCAAAGCCCGGATTGCTACCTGATGTAGCACTGTCATCAACATACAAGACTGCGGGCCCACTGATGACAACATTGTCAATGCGCCAAGTGCCAGTAGTCTCTTCAGCATTGTAACCATAAATACGGAAATCAACGGCATTTTTATTAGCAATCTCTGTGAGGAGAGTGGTTAAATCAAAACTATGTACACGCCAATTTTCATCATCCGCAACCTGAGTGGTTGTGCCAGAAATCGCGTTAAAATCAGTACCGTTGAGACTGTAATGAATTTGAAAATCTCTGATACCGGTTGCTGAACGTCGTTCATCAAAAGCCAATTTGATTTTAGAAAAGCAGGTTAAATTGACTTGAAATTGGAAATAGTTATCAAGCGTAGTCGTTGTTGACCAATTCGTTTTTCCAGCATTAAAATTCCATTTGACAATCTCTGTAATGCCGGCCGCAAGCACAGCATTTGATCCGACTAATACGCATAGTAAGATTGATAAGGTTGATAGTGGTTTGGATAACATGATGTTTCTCCTTTCATAATTTTAAATAAACGCGCTTTGACGCTAAAGGGCAATGGTGGGCAAGCGGCAATGCCATTAAGTAGGGGCAGACCTGCGTGTCTGCCCTGGGCAGACCTGCGTGTCTGTCCTGGGCAGACCTGCGTGTCTGCCCTGGGCAGACCTGCGTGTCTGCCCTGGGCAGACCTGCGTGTCTGCCCTGGGCAGACCTGCGTGTCTGTCCTGGGCAGACCTGCGTGTCTGCCCTGGGCAGACCTGCGTGTCTGCCCTGGGCGAACACGCAGGTTCGCCCCTACAACCCCGTCATGACGTGGGGTTTGGTAGGGGCAGACCTGCGTGTCTGCCCTGGGCGAACACGCAGGTTCGCCCCTACAACCCCGTCATGACGTGGGGTTTGGTAGGGGCATACCACCGCGAAAGCCCTTAACGAAGGTGGCATTGGGGCAAGCGGGCGGTGAGATTTTGAGCAGATATTGTGTTCATTGCCGCTAAGCGATCCCACCCTACATTTAGGGTTGTACACCCAAACGTAAGGTTTCCCCACCATTATAGAAAATATCGCCATTCTCTAAACGATAGCCAACATAAATGGTGTAATAACCCTGTATATTATTGTTGAACTGATCCTGAAACAGGGGAATATTTTTCAGCACCGGTTCAAGTGTCACATTGGGAATAGAGGCTTCTAAACTGATTTCATCAGCGGCCCAAGTGCCCCAACGGGGCGCTTCAATAGGATAGACTGGCTCCCTTTCATGACGCAAAGCCACCATCAAAATATCCGCCTGTTGCCCGACATGTACTGGATCAACCATAATCGTTGTCACTAAACCAACCGGTTGAGTGATAGCCGTGTTGAATGGGTTGTCAAAATGATCGCCTTGATGAGCAAAACTCGCAAAGTAGGTGGTAGTGGGCAGTTTCTCCCCCGCTGCATCTAAGCCAATGCTATTGGCAATCCTCAGTTGAATTGGGCTGTGATTAAAAACAACCCTATCCCCACTTAGGCGATAACCGAGATAAATGAAATATTCTCCAGATACCCCACCAAAAGAACCGGCATAAATAGGAATCTCTATGATATCAGGAAGTTGAGGATAATGTTGTGCTATCGGTAAGCTCTTCTGATTATCCCAAAGTTCCCAACTATGCCGTATTGAGTCCGTCAGAAAGTAGGATTCGACTGGTTCAAAGTGGCGTCGATATCCGGCTACCATGATCAAATCAGCAGATTGTCCGACATGTTCCGGTTCTACGCGCACAAAGGCTGAAATCGTTACAGCGTCTGAATAGTCAAAAGTCAGATTGTTGCCCACTTTCTCTTCTTGGTTATGAATAAACGGTTCAAAAATGCTCGCTGCCTGAATCTCATTGTCACCGGGTGTCTTATGCGATTGAATACGCATATTGACGCTGCCGCTGTTACCCACAAAGAAATGTAGCGGTTCAAGGCCATTGAAGATAATATGCCCATTTTCTACTAAGCGATAGCCGACAAAACTGGTGTATTCCCCTGGCATGGGGCTAAAATCGCCTTCTGCAATAAAAATATTTGTTTTTTCAGGTAATTGATGGAAATATTGCGCGGTTGGCAAATCAGTGATTTCAGGAAGCCATAATCTCCAGGTTTGCTGATCACGCATGTAGGCGATATCAGTTGTCAAAGTGTGATACACCACGACGAGTAAAATCTCAGCTGCCTTCCCCTGATGATTGGGATCGATGCTGATATTGGTGGCTAATCTCAGGTTTTGTGCTTGAGTACGGGTTAGCCAACTGTGGTTGGGTTGCAGAGTGTTACGGACAGTCAAATTATCGGCAAAGCAGGTTTGATTATCCACCAAACTATTTTCTTGATCAACGCCTAAGGCATTCGTACAGGTTGGTTCATAAACGGTTGTCGGATCGGTTGTCGGATCGGTTGTCGGATCGGTTCCGGTGGTACCGCTTGGTGGCACCGTCACGGTGATATCACCTGGGTTAGTCACGGTTCCTCCCGGTGGCACTGTCACGCTGATATCGCCTGTGTTAGTGACGGTTCCTCCCGACGGCACTGTGACGCTGATATCGCCTGGGTTAGTCACGGTTCCTCCCGACGGCACTGTCACGCTGATATCGCTTGGGTTGGTTACACTTGTTCCCGGGCTAGTTGTTGAACCCGTTCCTGCACCACTGGTTGGCTCTGTCATACCGTCATTTCCAACAACGATTATGTTGATGGTTGTTTTTTGAGGCGGGGTGCTGTGATCACTGATCACGATTTTCGTTTTACCCACGCTTACTCCGGTTAAGCTCAATTCAGCAGTACCCGTCTCGCCAATCGGTGCCCAATTCTTTAATAAGACGATGGCCTGATCAGGTATTTCGCTGATTGAGAGTTCACCTGCTCCACCAGCAACCGTGAAGTCTAAGCTTTGACCGACTTTGATGCTGGTTTGGAGGGCTTTAATTCTCAAATTGGCTGTGTCGCCCACTTCAGGAGGATTAGACGCTTCAAGCGACGGCTTCAAAGCTGTTTCGTTTTTAATGACCGTAATGTAAAGGGTGACGGTTTGCAAAGGATTAGCACTGTCACTGATCACCATTTTGCTTTCACCCACGCTCTGGCCAGTCAAGCTGATTTCGCCAGCACCGGCGTTTAGGGGAGTCCAAGCATCTAATGAGACGATGGTGTGATTGGGGATTTCTTTAATTAACAGTTCACCCTTGCCATCGGCCAGCGTGATTTGCTCTGTCTCCCCCACTTGAATCGTTGTGCTGAGCGATTTAATTTTGAGTTCAGAACGATCGTTGATATCCGCACTGGCATCAACCGCTTGACAAGAAGGACAACACACTTGACAAGGTGCTGCGTTGTAGCAAGCGTTGCCCTGGCTTGAAGAGGCGGAACCACTGTCGTCATCCATAATGGTTAGCACGGCAGGTTCAGGTGTCGCAATGATGGCTCTACCTGTGGGATTCAATAGGTTTAGCTTTACCGTTTCATTGTCTTCTGAAGTCGCGTCATCTTTAATCGTCACCGTGAAGGTTTTCTCGCTACAATCACCGTCTTCCCAAGTGAGGGTTCCCGTACTGGCAATATAATCATCATGTTCAGCCGCAGTGCCATCTTGCATTGTGTAATCTACCGAAATGCTGCCTTCACATTTACCCCTGCGGGTGACGCGAATGTTGGCAACATTAGCAAATTCATCCACTTGGTAACGAGATACGGACCATTGTACCGTATCAGGTGTGATGGCCACAGCACTGGTATGTTGAATCCTGCCATCGGCTGAGGAACTGTCCCCTAATTCGCCATCTTTCAGGGTAAACGTCGCTGTGGGAACGGTTTTTCCGGCAATCGTGCTGGTCGATAATTTTGTCGGCAAATCTTGCCATTCGGCGGTTGCCGGATCACCTGGCGTGGTCGGTACATATTGACGATGTTGTTGGTTATTTAAATCATCGACACCGTGGTAGTAAGTCACGATCTCTGCCTCTGGACAAGCGATGTCAAAGTCAAACGGGGGAGCGGTCAAGTTTTGGCCATCAGCGGGCAAGTTTTGCTCATTGAGTTGTACATTGTTGATCGGGCAACCGTTTTTCTCTTCAATGGTGACATACTTGCCATCAGGGGTGCGTATGGAAACCACATGATTTTGTTCACTGTCAGGTATGCCATCATTGTTACCATCGCCCTCATTGGGTGCCCCGTTTTCAATCGTGGTTGCGACACCATCCGTGTCTTCATCTGGAGAAAACAGAGCTTGACAATTGAGTTCACTGTCCATTGTGACGGTCACGGTTTTGTCTGTGCCGCTACAATCACCGCGCCATTCTGTAAAAGCAAAGCCGGGTCCGGGTACAGCAATCAAATCTACCTGAGAACCGCTGGCGTATTTTTCGCTGCAATTTGAACCACAACTAATCCCAGTGGGCTGGCTTTTGACAGTGCCTTCGCCTTTTCTTGATACTTTTAAATTCAACTGTGCGAGATGGCTAGGCATAAAAACAGCTTGACATTGTTTAATGCCATCTATAGTGACTTGACCCAACTCATCACAATGGCCGCGCCAACCTTCAAATACCCAATCAGTATCCGGTATAGGCCTCAATGTCACCTCGCTATTGATTGGAAAAGTGTGACTGCAAGGGGTATCAACGGTATGGCAATCGATACCTTCTGGATGGCTGCTGACTTGACCGTTTCCTGACAAATGGACAATCAAATTGCCTTCTGTCGGTTTTGGGGTTTCAGTAGTTGTTGGGATAGTCACTTCAACTGTCGCCGTATCACATAATGGGGGAGTCGCGCTATCACAGACTTGATAAGTGAAGCTGTCTGTAGAGACGCGATGCTTCGCGTCTTCACTCGAATCAGGCGTATAGGTGATTGTGCCATCTGGGTTCACGGTGGCTTCGCCATTAGCCGGTGGCGTGATAATGGTCACACTGCCGGCATCAAGATTACCGTTGGGATCACTGTCATTTTTTAAGATGGCAAGGGTGACTGGGGTATCAGGTTCTGTACTGGCGCGAGTATCATTGGCAATAGGTGGGCTGTTACTTGGGCCTGTCACCGGAATCGTGACCAAGGCAGGACTACTCACATTGCCCAGATTATCGGTAGCCGTATAGGTAAAAGTGGCATTGCCGATAAAATCAGGTTTAGGCTTGAAAAAAAGCGTCTTGATTTGTTCAGGTGTCAGCACTTGACCAGCGGTAATCGGTGTCCCACCTGCTTCTGGATCACCTAAATAGAGTACACCTTGATTTTCTTGGGGTACCGTTGCAATAGTATAAGAGATGATGGTGTTATCATCGGTAGCCGATAAGCTGGGTATTTGTGCTGTACTGTCATTCGTGATTGTGGGTACCTTTTGGTTTTCAGCAACAGGGGGTTGGTCGGCGGATGTCGGCACGGTGATCGTCACCACTGCTGAATCGCATTCAAACGGATTGCCCATATCACAGACTTCATAGATAAAGGTGTCATTACCGGTTGTGAAACCCGGATTGGGTGTATAGGTGATAGTCCCATCGGGCTTGATCGTGACATTGCCATTGGTAGGCGAAGTGGTTATCGTGACGCTTGATGGATCGAGATTACCTTCCGGATCGGAATCGTTCTTTAAAATCGCAATAGTCACTGGTGTTTCAGGGTTAGTACTCGCCCTATCTTCAGTCGCAATCGGCGGCTGGTTGTCAACCTTAGCAGCCTCAACGGGCAGCGTTACCAAGGCGGCATTGCTGACGGCATTTTGATTGTCTGTCGCGGTGTAAGTGAAAGTAGCTTGACCTGTAAACTCCTCGTTAGGTTGGAAGTATAGCTGATCAATCTGGGCAGGGGTTAATTGAGATTGCCCTGCTTTGATCGGCGTTCCGCCTTCAGCGGGGTTACCTAAGTATAAGATACCTTGACTTTCAGGCGGTATGGTTTCAATGGTATAACCCGTGACTGTCCCATCGGTATCGCTGCCCGATAGGGCGGGTAAAGACACGGTGGTGTTATTGGGAATGGTGGGTACCGTTTTATTTTCTGTGACAGGCGGCTTATTACCCGACACGGGAACCGTCACAGTGACAACTGCTGTATCACATTGTTGGGGAATACCGCTATCACACACTTGGTAAGTGAAGAGATCAGTACCTGTGGTGAAACCGGCCTTTGGCGTATAAATCGCCTCACCTTCAGGAGAAACTGTGACACTACCATTAGAGGGTGATTGGGTAATGGTGACGCTGCCACTGTCGAGAGCGCCTTCAGGATCGCTGTCGTTGTTTAAGAGCGCAATCGTGACGGGGGTATCGGGATCGGTGCTGGCCCTATCATCATTGGCCGACGGCCGGGTGTTCACTGGAACAGTGACAGGTAGGGTGACCAAGGCTGGACTACTCACGGCCGCCAGATTATCGGTAGCCGTATAGGTGAAGCTGGCATCGCCTCCCATAAAGCTCTTGTTGGGTTTGAAAAACAGTTTGTCTATTTGCTCTAAAGTCAGTTCTTGTCCTTGAGTGATGGCTGTGCCGCCTTCATCAGGCGAGTCTATATATAAAACACCGTGATCTGGTAAAGGCAAAGTGGCAATCGTATAGGACATGACTTTGCCATCATCAGTGGCCGATAAGGTAGGCACTTTCACGGTTTGCGTGTTGAGGGTACTGGGCGCAATCTTGTTATCGGCAATGGGTGGATTTTGACTGGGTACAGTGACAGCGACTTCTGCCGTATCACATAATTTCGGTGTACCCGTATCACAAACGGTGTAAATGAAACGGTCAGTGCCGGTTGTGAAACCGGCATTAGGTGTATAGTTTACAGTGCCGTCAGCGTTGACAACAACTTGGCCTTCGGGAGGGGGTGTCGTAATCGTCACGCTGCTGGGATCCAGATTACCGTCTGGATCATAATCATTTGTTAAAACAGAAATGGTAACCGGCGTACTCGGATCGGTGTTCACACTGTCATCATTGGCGATGGGTGGATTATTAGGTGGCGCGGTAACGGGCAAAGTGACGGTGGCCGTATTACTGACGGCATCGTGATTATCAGTTGCAGTATAAGTCAAACTGCTTTGGCCGCTAAAGCCAGTATTGGGTTTAAAGAACAGTTCGGCAGCCTTGGCAGGCGTGAGTATTTCTCCCACGCTAAGCGGTTTACCGCCGGTTGCTGGATCACCTAAATACACGATGCCCTCACTTTCAGATGGCAGCGTTTGTATCTGATAAGTATCGACTGTCCCATCGTTATCCGTAGCCTCTAAGGCGGGTACAGACACCGTGATGTTATTAGGCGTAGAAGCAGCCGTTTTGTCTGTCGCAACGGGGGGTTGATTAGAGGCCGTGACGGGTATACTAACCGTAGCCGTATTACTTTTTGCCGCTTGATTATCGGTAGCGATATAAGTAAAGCCAGTCTCACCAGTGAAGCTATTATTGGGTTTGAAAAATAGATTAGCGGCTTCATTAAGTGCCAGTGTTTGCCCTTTGGTTATAGGGGTGCCGGATTGTTCCGGATTACCTAAATAGAGTATGCCCTCAGATTCAGTCGGTAATGTTTCAATCGTATAGGAGGCTATCGTGCCATCGCTGTCCGTAGCCGATAAGGCCAGTACAGACACGCTGGAATCGTTAGGGGTATCTGGAACCTTTTTATCCTCAGCAACAGGGGCTTGATTGGTTGGGGGCGTTGTCACGGTGATCGTTACCTTTGCCGTATTACTCACCGCGCCTTTATCATCAGTCGCCTTATAGTCAAAAACCACATCCCCATTAAAACCGGCTTTGGGTTGGAAGTAGAGATTAGCACTCTCAGATGCTGTCAGTTGTTGTCCTTCGGTAACCAGCGTACCAGAAGTGGGATTGCCTAAATACAGTAAACCCTGATTGGAATCCGGTATATTGAAAACCGTGTAAGAAGCGACTGTGCCATCATCATCCGTTGCCTCAAGGGCCGGAAGAGACACCGGAGTATCATTGCTGGTTGTCGCGGTTTTGTCATTAGCAACAGGTGGTTTATTAGCCGGTGGTGCCAGCGTAAAGCAATCGCTAGCGGTTTCACTTTTCACATCCGCTTCGGTACCTTGAGGATTAGTCACATCATTAGGCCGTGTGAGAGTGACCGAATTGCAGATCGTTTCTCCTATCGCAACACTATCACTAATCGTCGCATTGATCGTAAAAGTCGCAGTTGCCCCATTTTGTAAATCGACTGTCGTATCAATCGGGCCATTCCCATCCGTGTCAGCACAACGATTTTGTATAGCAGATGTTGGTGCAGAAGAATCACTCACTTCACAGCGCCAGATTGGCTGAGTAATCGTAGCCGGCAAACTATCTTGTACCTTTATTCCCGCGACATCACTAGGCCCAGCATTACGAACGGTAATGGTATAAGTCATTGGGCCGCCTGGCAGTGGGATAAGCTCAGTAGCATGGGTTTTACTCACCGTTAAATCCGCTTGTTTGAGTTGAATGCCATTGTCTAATTTAAGCGGTTCGGCAAGAGAAGTCCAAGTATCTATGGCTTTATTATCTCCAAAGCCACTGAACTTTTGTATGCCCTTAGCACTGTCGATACCATTGAGTGCGGCAATCGGTTCGGGCTGAGTCGTACCACCCGTTAATCCGGCGTTATTGTAATAAACCGTGCTATTTTCTACCACACAAGGCAGCGGATCACATTTCACCTTTTCTATAATCAGGCCATTTGGATTTTCCTCTACATCAAAAAAGGGAAAATGAACATCACCGGCTACGAGGTTAATAGCCGCATCATAAGCACTGTTTTGCGGTAACAAGGCATTCCCTTTAGCATCCAAACCATCCCAAGTGATGCTATTCTCACCGAGTTTCGCATTACCCATCAGCATTAGATCACTTTCATCTCCATAGTTCCCATTGCCATTGAGATCAAGGGTCAAAATATATTTTCCAACCATTTCGCTGTTAAAACTAAAAATACCCTTTAGTGGTGAAGTGCCAGCTTGATTAGCTGTACCTTCTATCCCCGTAAATTTGAAATCGGTGACTTTAGGTAATGGCGTGGGACTCGAACGTAACCATGTGGTGTTGCCCTCGCCCGGCAATTTGACCTGAATATCCAGTGGCAAGTCTTGAGAAGGGGGATTCAAGAAGATTTTGTTAGTGACATCGGTAGCGGTATCCGGTTCAGCAGGATTATGCAAAAACACGCTCTTGTTGACCTCCTTAAAAAGGACAGACTTAAACAGGGGAACCCCATTTTCATCAGGAGCATCTTTAAAACCCTTGTTATTTGAAAAGAACATAAATAGAATAGGCCTGATACCATTCAAATTGATGCGATATAAGTAGCCCATCTGATTTAGGATAAAAAAATTGGGCCGAATGTCAGGCCGCTTGCCACCCATATTCATTGGCAAGTAATTGGTATAAAGTCTACCCTTTTGTTCAGTTTGAGGGTTATTTGGGGTTTTGAAAACAGTGACATCCCAAGCTACCACGACTACTGTCGGTTTATCCTTTAAATATAAAGGGGCCGTTGTCGCACGCCAAGGAGGAGTTTTATAGCTGACTTGATCAAATAGAGAAGAACGAAATTCTATCTCGTAGATGCCGGTTTCTGTGGCAATAAAGCGACAAGGCGTATATCCGCCAGTACTCGGTAAAGGCCCTGCTTGTTCTTTGGCAAGGCTATCAATAAAACCAAAACCGGTTGTTAGGACATCACAACTGCCATCTTGAGTCCCTTCAGGGCTACGATAGACAATATCCATATCATTATGAGTATTATAAGTACTCGAACCCAGGTTAATTTGTTCACCAGCATTCACGAAAACTTTCATGACAGTTTGCCGCTTAATACCAGCAGTCTTTTTCTGATTAAATTCTATGTAAGGCCGGTAGCCCCCATAAGCCACTAATTCCCGACTGCCTTCCGCATTCACGGGTGAAGTCAAAAATGACAGGATAACGCAAAATGAGACGATTATCGATCTCAAAGTCAAATCGGAAACTCGGTACACTGATTTTGGATTTTGGCAATGGTGTGGATTTTGGGTGAGTGATAGCCCTGAAGATTCCGACTTGAAAAAAGAGGTGACTGGTTTGTCTAAAAAAATAGCGTTCATTCGTTTGGGTGACATAATTTTCCTTTATCAGTTGTCAGTTATCAGTGAAATACAGTTTTGCGCGCAAAACTTTTGCGTGGAAATCAGTTATCAGTTCGATAATCGGTTGCCCTTAGACATCACTAAAGTTCTAGAATATCACTGTTTTGAAAAATGATGTGATCATTTGATTATTGCGAATTGATAATTGATAATTGATAATTGATAATTGTTCCGGTCGTAGAGTTTAGTATTTTAGAATATTATGCAAATAATATACCTTATTACTGATATTTTATAGGTAACTTATGCTTTTTTTTCGATTCTATAACCGTTTAGCCACGGAATGACACTTCAATGCACGGAATATTGAAGTGTTTTTCCGTGTTTTCCGTGGCAAACAATTAACAATTAAAATTGGGCCATGCCGTACACAACAAAAGGTGCCCAATAAAAGGGATGACGATAACGCGGTTTATTGGCTTTGCCGGCTATCATTTTGAGCTTGATTTGCCGCAGGGCTTCCCCAGCTTGCTTTCCCGCTTTCAAATTTCTAAAAATACCGACGCTGAGGTTTTCAGCGGATGCGGATTCAACTGACCAAAGTGTTACACCAATGGCCTGTGTACCGGCATACATGAAGGCGCGAGAGAGGCCGATGATGCCTTCGCCTTTAATTTTTTTGCCCCCCCCGGTGTTGCACGCTGAGAGGTTGATAAAATCGGCATTCAGTTGTAGTGTGAAGGCATCTGCCATCGTCAGATAAGCTTCATCTTCTACGTTGGATAACACTAACGAGGATTGCACTAACCCTTTGACTTCATTGGGTAATAAGCCGTGAACGGCGAAAAGCAAGTAGCGATAATCTGACATTTGCGCTTTGTTGTTGATTTTCAGTACATTGCTTCGGTTGGCTTGTTTTCCTAAATAGAGCGTATTGTCAGATGCCTTAAACAAAGCGGCAATGGATTTCGCTTCTGATTCTGTTTCAGGTAGTTGCGGAAAACAAACCGCTCCCATGACTTCACGGAAGGCTTTGTTGCGTAGTTCAGCGACTGTTCGCGCCCGTGCCCCAGCACGGTTAGCCCGTTCATCTTCGCAAGCGGCATAACTGGGATCGGCAAAAGCCAGTAGTTTTTTACTGGGCTGAACGTGACGCTGGGCTTGCGTATCCCGTAGCACTTTGAGTACAGATGCAGAGGATAAGTAAGCGATGGCATGATCGAGAATGAGATAGTGTGGGTTTTCGTAGTCAATGTCATTGGTGACTAAGGTTTCAAAGGGTAACATGTACAAAGGGCCGGTGGGCACGATGTAGAGGGTGTGTGCTTCTGCCAGATATTGACGTGCCTGTTCAGGTATCAGTTTCTCGTAAAGCGGGTAGCCTTCATCTATGATTTCAGGCAAGCGATTGAGAATCACATCGCGCATATAAGCGACATCTTCAGTCAGTTCCTCTTCTCCGGCTGGGATGGTGAGCAGGGTAAATTGATCTGGCCCTATGATCCATAGGGCGGTACTGTTTTCCATGATACCATAAACCAGTATCAATTCACCGGGCCGTAAGACTTGGTTTTGCAAAGTGGCAACGGTTGCCGGTTCTGGGTATTTAAGGGCGTGGTAGGCTGGGTATTTGGCCTTGATGTGAGCTTGTAAGGCCTGTTGTTTCGCGTTGAGTTTGTTTAGTTGTCGGCCTAAGTGGTTGATATGTTGATGATCTTGTTCAATAAAAGCTTGGTTACGGGCTTGCACTAATTCCGCTTGTGTGTGAGACACTTGATGTCTCAAGCGTTGCTCTTTTTGAGTGAGATTGGCGGGTAAACGCGCAAAACGTTGTGCGCCGCTTTTTCCCAGTTGTTCAAGAAACAAGCGCCCTTGTTTGCGTTCAAAGATTTCCAAGGCTTTACGATCATAACCGCGCGATGGCTGCTGTTCGTCTAAGGTTTGCAATAGGGTGATGAATTCGTCGTAGACGAACAGTTTGTTCTGCATAAAAGAGACTTTATCAGTCTTTTCAATCAATCCAGCGCGTAGTGTTTCAATCTGATCTAAGGCTTGTTCATAGTGGGCTATGGCTGCTTTGCTGTCATTGAGTTGAACCGCTACGGCCGCTAAACCGCTTTGTGCATACCACATATGAGGGCTGCCTAATGTTTCCATTACCGCGATACTGTCTTGTAAAGCCTTGCGGGCTGGTTCATATTGATCAAGTCGTTGATACATCATACCTATATTAGACAGATCAAGACTTTCCCCCATTTGATCTCCCAGTTGCTGATCGATGACTAAAGCTTGCTGGAAATGCGTTAAAGCCTTTTGATGCTCTTCAATCGTGCCATATAGGCCGCCGATCAGGCTGAGATCAGTCCCTTCGCCGCGTTTATCTCCAATATCACGTTTGATTTGTAAGGCGAGTTGATAACGTTTTAAGGCTTTTGAATGTAGCCCTTGACTGGTGTACGCGACACCCATATGAGAGAGTTCAATCCCTTCCCCCTGTTTGTTTCCCATCTCACGCCACAGCGTTAAAGCTTGTAGGAAATAACCTAAAGCCTTATCGGCTTGTCCCAAGTTATAATACAACACACCCAGATTGCTCAAAGTATGCCCAATCCATTGTTTTTCACCCACTTTGCGATGGACTTCTAAAGCTTCCAAATAGTGCTTTAAGGCTTTTGCATATTGCCCTTGACTGTTGTATACGGCGCCCAACAGTGTCAAAGTGTTGGCCTCGCTGCGTCTATCACCCATATTCCGTTGTACATCCAAGGCTTGCTGATAATAGCTTAAAGCCTTTTGCAAATACCCTCTGTTTTTATAAATGACTCCGATATTAGAAAGATTACTCCCCATACCACGCTGATCACCCATCTGACGTTGTAGCCGTAAAGCTTGTCGATAAGCGCCCATAGCTTTTTTGTACTGTCCCAACAAATCATACACCGCGCCCAAATTAGTCAAATTGTTCGCAATACCACTGATATCACCTAGCTGGCTTTGTATTTGTAAAGCTTGATCGTAATACGCTTGGGCTTTAGGATAATCGCTGAGATGCTTATAGCCCGTGCCCATATTGGAAAGCACCTTAGCCATGCCATGTTGATCTGCGATTTTTCTTTTGATATCCAAGGCTTGCTCATAATAGCCCAAAGCTTTTTGGTATTCGCCCAGATTATCGTACACCATGCCCAGATTAGAGAGATCATTACTGACGGCTTGTTGAACGCCATTTAGCGAAGATTGAAATCCGTTTATACCGTCAATCCGTTGTACTAGGTGTAGCGCCAAAGCCTGTTCATGATAGGCTAAAGCCTTTTTGTATTGCCCAAGACTGTTGTATACCAAGCCAAGATTACCCAAGGTGTCACCTTGCCCACTTTTATCATCGATCTTGACTTGTATCTCCAACGCTTGCTGATAATAAAGCAAAGCTTTTTGATAGTCGCCAAGACTGTAGTAAACCAAGCCCAAGTGAGTCAAATCAGCACTTTCCCCGTTTTCATCCCCCCGCTCACGATCAAGCGTCAAGACTTCTTGGTAATACGTCAAAGCCTTCTGATATTCACCGAGACTATAGTTAACCACGCCCAAATTAACCAAAAACTTACTCATATCGTCTTTTCGATTGAGTGTACGAGCGCTCGTCAGTGCCGTTTGCCATTTAGCCAGGGCCAAAGCATAGTCAGCCGCATAAAAGGCTTTTTTAGCCTCATTATGCAAACGATCAATCTCTTCAGGCGACAAATCTACAGCAGTGACAGCGAATGATAACGCTGCCAGTATCAATCCTAAGCCTAAATACTTCATAATCGTTTTCTCCATTATCACTTCAACATGTCTAAATTTTCAGAATGGGTTGAGTGATTTTATTGGGTTTGATTCTGTTTTATGTGTCTGAATTAATAAAATGATAGAATTTAATCTTGCGACGCTCGAAATTTCAGAATGGGTTCAGTGACTTTATTAGGGTTTAATTCTGTTTTGGGTTTAATTCTGTTAATTCTAAAATGATATCGCGTAGCTTCGGTAACGAAGTTTCGGTTAATTCAGACACACCCCATTAACAATTACCAATTACCAATTACCAATTACCAATTACCAATTACCAATTACCAATTAACAATTAAGAACCATTAACCATGTATACTCAAACAACATCTCAATCTTATGGTAATCGCACTCAAGAGTCTTTTAAAACGGCCTTGATTGGATTTCTTCTTTTTGCTGCCTCTTTTCCAGCCTTGTTTTTGAACGAAGGTAGTGCCGTACATCTTTCTCAGAAATTAGATGAAGGTGAAAACATCGTTATCTCTATTGATGCCAATAGAATTGATCCGATTAATGACGATCAACTCGTTCATTTAAGTGCAAAAGCGACAACAGACGAAACCTTGACGGATTCAACCTTTGCGATAGTCGTTGAAAAAGCGATCAAGTTACGGCGTATTGTCGAGATGTACCAATGGAATGAAACAGAAGCTTCTGAAACTGAAGAACTTGTCGGGGGCGGTACGGAAAGGAGGACAACTTATACTTATACCGAAATTTGGTATGACATCCTCATTGATTCAGACTATTTCAAGCTGTCAAAAGAGCATCAAAATCCCCCTAGAATGCCGATTAGCTTCGATGCATTCAATGCCAAAACGGTGACATTGGGTGAGTTTACCTTGTCTGACAGCCTGATTGCAAACATGAATAATTATGATTGGCTACCGTTGACAACAAAAACTTTTGAGCGGTTGCCAGAAACGCTTCGCAATCAATTCAATAGTCATGCCACTTCTGGTAAAAGGATACAGTTATATGGTAATTATTATTATATAGGGCAAAATCCGATGGTTCCTCAAATAGGTGATCTGCGGATAAAATTTGAAGCCATCTTGCCGACAACAATCAGTGTTGCTGCCAAACAATCAGGTTCTGAGTTAACCCCTTACACGACAAAAGTGGGTGGTGATATTGAACTGTTTGAATATGGCGCGGTGACAGCCGAACAAATGTTTAAACGGGCTAAACAGTTCAATAATCTCTTGACTTGGGCGCTACGTTTTGTCGGATTTTCGATGATGTTTTTCGGTTTAATGATGATATTCAATCTCCTAAGAACCCTGTCTGCTTTTCTCCCTTTTGTCGCCAGCATTGTTGAGTTCATCAGCGTAATAGTGGCCTTCATTATTAGCTTAACCCTATCCATCATGACGATATCTTTTGCTTGGATATACCATCGCCCTTTGATTGGTATCCTTTTGCTCGTGCTGGGTGTGAGTATCTTATTTTTCTTGAAGTACAGCGTTAATTCAGAAGAAACCGAATCCACGATTGTACCCGAAGAAGTTGTACCTGAAAAATCTGAAGGGAAAATAGAGTTATCGTTGGGTGGGTTCGCTGTCGGCAATGAAAACGACAAGGATTAGATATTCGATGCGGATAAATCGAACTAACATTATAAACGAAGAATAAATGTAGGGTGGGTAACGTCTTTTTGTTGCCCACCTTAAGCTTAAATGGGGCCTTAAATAAAAAAAACCAGCATAAAAATACAGTTAAGGGCATACACGCAGGTATGCCCCTACAAAACCCCACGTATTAAGGGGTTGTAGGGGCGAACCTGCGTGTTCGCCCAGGCTTAACTACGTTCGCCCTTTTGATTCACGCTTGCGCCAACGCTTTTTCTTGAAGATAGTCAGAAAACTCTTTAAAATCGTTAATTTCTCGTGTTGTACAATTCGTGCGAACGTAAAAGGTTGTCTTGCCCTTCCTCTTATAAAAGACATCTTTGTTTGCTTTATTCACCACTATCGCACAAACTGGTTTGCCTTCTATTTCTTCAAAACAGATCGTGATATGTTGGGCAAAGGCTTTGCCAATCCGATCCCAAATTAAACTCGTGAGTTGTTGTTCAAATAGATCGATGGGCGTTTTTTGTTTGCCTAAGAAAAAGGAAAAGTCGTCTTCTAATCCGTAAATGTGCCCGTTATCCTCTACGCCAATTAACAACGTGCCCCCTTCGCTATTTAAAAATCCCACTAGCGTTTTAAACGTCGCAAGGCGCAATTTTTCGCTTGCTTCCTCAGTGCCATCGTATTGAAATGTCTGCTTAAATTCTAGCATCGCACTTTCGCCCTTTTGAATCAGTTCAGGAATAGAAGGCCGCGTTTTCGCTTCAATCTTTCTAATCACTGGCAAAAATAGCGGCAATTTCAGTTCACCCAATTGCTGTTTCAATGCATCTTCAGTGTCGGCAAACTCTATAACGGTATTATTAATCACCGCAACATATTGATTCGTATAGTTTTCTGCCAAAAACGCAGCATGTTCTTCTATCCACTTTTCATCTTTGCGATTGCCCCAGCGATTGAAATAGGCTAGGGCCGCTTGGATCGAGTCATGCAATTCTTCAAATACATCCTTCTCACCTTGCAAGTTTTTAGGAATGTAATCCCAAGCCCCTAATCTATGGGCGCGGCGACAATCCGCGACGCTGTCATTAGCCGTTAGAATGATAACGGCAGCACTCAAATTGCGTTTTTGGACTTCTTCAAATACCGCAAAACCACCCCCATCATCACCAGCAAGCCTCATATCAGCAACAATAATCTCAAAAAGAGACTGTTCGAGCTTTTCTGTGGCTTCTTCAGGATTTCGTGCAGTCTGAATATGTTGATAACCACAGATTTCTAGTTCTTCAACTAACAGTTCCAAATAGTCTGGGTTATCTTCAACCGCCAAAATATGAACGTTGGCAACCTCTAAATCCTTCATTGTTATTCTCCGTAGGGGATATCAATTTCAAAATGTACCCCTTGTTTCCCAGTTTCAATAATATGACCCTTCATTTCTTTCAGGATTCTTTTGATAATGAACAAGCCAAGCCCACTGCCCTCTCTTGACGTGGTTTCTAAGGGCAAAAATATCCATTCCTTTTTGTTAGAGGGTATGCCTTTACCATTGTCAATAAAGGTGATAAGTAAGTGTTTTTGATTACCTGGTACCCTATTACCCGTGCTTGGTGTCTTATTCACATCCCTTGAAGACATCGCAATCTGTAAATCCGGTTTGTCGGCATTGTGCTTTAAACTGTTTTCGACTAATTCACTCAAAAAGCTTTTTATCTTTTCGGCATCACCAACAAATGTCGATTCACCATTTTGAATATCACAGGATAGCGTGGCATTTTTTAGCGTTGGAATGCCTTGCCATTTTTCAAAAAAATCTTTCACTTTCAATGAATTATGACGTATTTGAATGCCTTCGTTGATGGATTTCAAATCATTTAAGGCTCTTTCGGTACTTTCAACTCGCGCCAATAATTTTTGCAGTTTTTGATAAAAACGATCCGTTTTTTGAGTGGCGGCTTTTAAAATGCGCTGAATACGGCGTTTAATAATAGCCAGTTCGTTATTGACGATATCAGCAATATCGTGCGCCGTTTTGGAAATGATTTTAACTCTTTCGTTATAATGGCTGGTTGGTATTTGTGCCACATCGGCTTTTTCTGTTTCTCGCAGCCGCGCCATTTTGTCAACGATGCCTTCAATGCCCTGAATAATAACGGATAACACATCGTTGGTTTTATCATTCGCGACAATGCGACGGGCAATGATTTGAAGCATACTGATTTCATTTAGTATTTTATGATACATCGCCTGATTAAACATCTCAGTATCTTTTAATGCACTTTCAGCATGACTGGTTTTGAACATATCAAAATATTCCTTAGGTGCCAAATTTAAGGATAACATTTTTAAGGCTTGGGTATAGTTGGGATCTTCTTCAGTAATTTGTCTTAATAAATCAATGCCTTGTTGACTATAGGGCTTAACGGCGAATATATGTTTAGCGGTTTTCAAACGAGCAATGTTGGTATGTTTAGCATGTTTGATCACGAAATCAAAACATTGCTTACCCTCTTTTTCACGCCCCGTCAGATAATAGAGTCGCCCTAAAACGATTGCAAGAAAGTCAAGGTAAGATTTTGGCAAATTCGATAGTGTCATGCTTTCAATATTTGAAATGGCCTTTTCATATTCATTTTTGCCAATCACATCTAAAACAGTAGTATAAAGAAATAAAGTGATTGGATCATTAGGAGCAACTTTTAAAGAGGCTTCAAATGTGTCAAAAGCTCGTTTTCGATAATTGTATTTGGCTAAAGCCATGCCATAGCTAGTCAACGTGACGGTGTCATCGGGCTTGAGGGCTAAAGACTTGTCAAACTGTTCAAAGGCTTTTACCGGTTCATTATGGTTAGCTAAAGCCGTGCCATAGCTAGTCAACGTCACGGTGTTGTCAGGATCAAGGGCTAAAGACTTGTCAAACTGTTCAAAGGCTTTTACCGGTTCATTATGGTTAGCTAAAGCCGTGCCATAGCTATTCAACGTGACGGTGTCATCGG
>QNEL01000046.1 GCA_003645185.1 Candidatus Parabeggiatoa sp. nov. 3 | reverse complement strand
GTTGAAACTTGAGCCGCGAACCGGTTTCCCATTTCCGATATCCTACTCTCTTATTCCAACTTCACCACTAAACTTGGCATTAAACGCCGTAAGTTCTTTAACAACTTTTCTTGCCAAGCAATATTCTTCTCGCCTACGACCGTTATTCCCAGATCAAGTGCTTTGATATCACACACGTTGATCACAAACTTAGTCATCATATTGATGCCGGAACTGTTTAAGAATCTCAATTCCCGCAGTTCTATCGTCAGGGTATTTGGCTGTTGTTGCTCTGCTGCCATATTGAGGAGTTGCAGGATAGGTTCATATTCCTTGGCACCATTGAGCAATAATGATCCTTTAAAAGTCACTGTGGCTGAGTTGTAAATGACATTGTATTTTTCTGTTTTGATTTCCATACTTTAAACCTTAAAATTTTGTCTTTGTTGAGAATCGGTAATAGGTCATCAATCATTGACCTTTGATGGTAAAGTCCGTAAGACAACGTTTTTTTCTGATTATCATGTCGTCAAGGGGGCAAATACTTTGGAAGTCCTCTATTACATTTGATAGTTTGCAAGGCGAACCGTTGTTATCGCCCTTTTAAATAACTCATCTGACACACGATGCATCTTCTATTAACTACGGGCTTTGGGCCTGGGCTGGATCAAAGGATTGCCCCTATCCTCTTCTTGGTGACTATCTGTAGGGTTGCTTTGAACTCATTTTGAAGCACAGTGCGTCACATCAGTTATAATAAGGCAAATTGTTCTTCTATCAACTATGGGCTTTGGGGCCCCGATTGACTCATTTTGAAGCCTTGTGCGTCACATCAGTTAAATCAGGCAAAATCGCTGTCATTTCTCGTTTCCCCGAATTGACAGTGACAATCAGGGCGTTTATATTTCTAAACACACCATCGTGCTCACAATCATCATAGGTGGATTGCTTTGACATTTTTCAAACTTCCAACCTAATTTAGCCGAGTAATCACATATCATGCTGAGCAGTCCCAATCTTGAAGGTCCGTCATGTTGCATCGCATTAGATCTCATGGCTTGAAAGTACAATTCATGCGCGTCTTCGCTCAGTAATCTTTTGATAAATGCCTGAAACGACTTGGCTTGTTGCTCATTAATGCCATTTGTGATGCGAAAAATTAATTTGTCGTTATACAGTGAAAACCCAATTTTAGCGGTAAATGGCACATTCTCATCTTGGAATTTCATTGCATTTTCCAGCAATTCATTAGCAATGTACTTTACCGCATCCCGAAGATTCTCGACGATGACGCTATCAGAGCTATCAGATTTTTCGACTTCCTGAACAAAGAATGTTTTAAAGTACTCCGAGATAAAATCAGCAGACAAACCATTATTTTCCCAACGTGTCTTAAGAGGCCGTGAACTCGGTGAAAAACCGATGGTTAAGTATTCATCCTGTAATGGTAAATCCTCAATAAAGTGACCGAATACCTGTGTCATGTTTAACAAACTCTCATCAGTTATCAGTTATCAGTTATCAGTTATCAGTTATCGGTTGTCAATTTAAGGCGATAAATCGCCTACTACAAACCGGTTTCATTTAATTCTGGTACAAGGTGTTTGAGTACCTTTTTGATCTCGTTTTCAAGGTATTTTTCACAAGCATCCGATAACTGTGTTAATGTTTTTGTCAACAGTGTCGAATCATTGCTGCGGTGATCGGCCAGTAGAATTTTAGCATGAGTGGTTTTTCCCAGTTTTTCGTCTGCGTAGAATAATTCTTCATGCAATTTTTCACCTGGACGCAAACCGGTATAAATAATTTTAATATCCTTGTCGGGTATTTTTCCAGATAAGCGAATCATTTGTTCTGCTAAATATCTGATTTTGATTTGTTGACCCATATCAAGTACGAAAATTTCTCCGCCTTCTCCCATCGCGCCGGCTTGTAAAATCAGTTGGCAGGCTTCTGGAATCGTCATAAAATATCGACTGATATCGGGATGCGTTACCGTCACGGGCCCCCCTTTAGCAATTTGCGTTTTAAAAAGGGGGACGACACTGCCAGCAGAACCTAAAACGTTACCAAAGCGCACTGTGATAAAACGGGTTTGAGTGTTGGCATTCATGGCTTGACAAATCATTTCAGCTGCGCGTTTAGTGGCACCCATAATGTTGGTTGGATTAACCGCTTTATCTGTGGAAATCATGACAAAGATTTGACAACCTTGCGCCACAGCCGCTTTTGCTAGAATTTGAGTGCCTAAGACATTATTGCGAGCCGCTTCTCTGGCTTGCGATTGTAGCATGGGAACCTGTTTATAAGCTGCGGCATGAAAAATCATATAGGGATGATAGCATTCTAAAATATGGCGTATTGCTATCGCATCAACGATGTCCCCTAAATGGGTATAGAGTACCAAATCTGGAAAATGCTGGCGTAGTTGTATCTCAATTTGATAGAGGTTAAATTCACAGCGTTCAACAATCACAAGTGCTGTTGGATTTAACCGCGCAATCTGTCTACATAATTCTGAGCCTATTGAACCACCGCCACCACTCACCATGACTACTTTGCCACGTAAACCGGTTTCGATAATTTGCCAATCAAGTTGAACTTTGGCACGTCCTAATAAATCATCAATAGCAACATCGTGTAATGCATTCAGCGTGACTTGTCCATTGATAATATTATCCAATTTGGGCAATGTACGCACTGGCACAGTACAACGTTCACACCATTCTACCACACGGCGCATTTGTTCATCGGTAGCAGAGGGTATCGCAATGATAATCACATCGACTTTTAAAGATTCAACGCTTTCAACGACTTTGTCAATGCCGCCTAGCACGGGTACTCCTTGCATTTTACCACCGTGCAAACGGGGTTTATCGTCTAAAAAACAGACGGGTAAATAACCACAGTCAGGGTTACGCAGCATGTCACGCACCAACATGTCACCTGAAGTGCCGGCACCTAAAACCAGAACACGTTGTTGATTGGTTTCACCCGTTAATAAGAATTTAAACGAGTGTTCATGCCATAACCGAAACAGCAAGCGAGGCATCCCCAATAAGAAAATTAAGAAAAAGGGATAAAATAGCACCGAAGAGCGTGGAATGAGTTCTAGGCGATTAAACAAAACCAGTATTAAAACGATGGCAAGCGTACCTAGAAAAACGGCACGTAAAATCAGGGCTAAATCGGGCATACTGGTAAATCGCCAAATGCCGCGATATAGGCCGCTATACCACAAAAAAAGGCTTTGTACACCAACAACAATCGGTAAGACTTGCCAAAATACCATTTCAACTTCTGGATTTAAGGGCAAATCGTAACGAATAATAATCGCCAAGGCCCAAGCTATGGCAACCATGCTGATGTCATGGATAATAATGGGAATGCGGTGAGAAATCAAAGACATGTTATTAGCAAATGGGCTAGGGCTATATAAAATAAGAATGATGAATGATGAATTGTTCAATTCAAAGGGCAACCACAAGGGATTGCCCCTACATGACATTGTGTAGGGGCAATCCCTTGTGGTTGCCCCCTTTCTGTTTTTTTTAAATACCTGAAAATTTATGGTTCAGTACTTACCAATATTCAACGGGTTATGGCGCTTGGTTCGATTTATTCAGCTGCCACCAGAAGCGAGTCATTTAAAAAAAATACGCTTTAAAGTTTTAAAAATCAGTACTATATCCAAATAAAGTGATTGTTCCTTGACATATTTTTGATGATAAGCCAGTTTGAGAGGCAGAATGTTTTCAATATAACTTATCTCTGGTTGTTTTGAGGCTGCCAACAATTCGCTTTCATTGTGAAATTCAATTGATGCATAGTCTGTAATACCGACAGGCACAGATAGCACATATTCTTTTAGCGCATCAGGATAATAGGCGACATATTCAGGCACTTCTGGTCTAGGCCCTACCAAACTCATCTCTCCTTTGAGTACATTGATCAACTGAGGCAATTCATCCAGTTTATAGCGACGCAAAAAATGGCCACAGCGCGTGATACGCGCATCGTTGTTTAGGGTTAATTTTGGGCCTTTATTGTCGGGAAGCATGGTGCGAAACTTGATGATTTTAAATGGTTTTTCAAATTGACCGATACGAGTCTGTAAAAAAAAGATGGGCCCCTGACTGTCTAATTTTACCCACAGTGCAATCAACAAAAACAATGGGCTGAGCAAGATTAAACTGGGTAACACGCAGCACAAGTCAAAGATTCGCTTAGTATTCATTATTTGTGCTTCAATTAAAATATAACTTGATGCCTGTAGAGACGCGATCGCGAAGCGTCTCTAGGATGCTGTTTCGAGGAGACGCGATGCGGAGACGCGAAGCATCGCGTCTCTACGATGCAAAAACGAAATGCAGAGACGCGAAGCATCGCGTCTCTACATGCCTATAACTTCATTTTTGTGCTTCAATTAAAATTTTCCGTATTGTACTGATGACTCGCGCTATGTCAGCATCACTCATGCTGGGATAAATCGGTAAACTCACCACGCGCTGATAAACATCTAAAGCCACTGGGAAATCTTCTGGTTTAAATCCATAGCGATCTCGCCAATACCTTTGTAAATGTAAAGGAATAAAATGTACACTGGTACCGATACCCGCAGCATTCATGCGTTCCGTAAAGGTGTTACGATCTAGCGTCAATTCCTCAAGTTCTAATTGGATTACATATAAATGCCAAGCATGAGTGCTGTATGGGTTCAAGTAGGGGGTACGCACTGGCAAGTCTGACAAACCTTGCGTATACTGCGCGGCAATGTCAGCGCGTCGTTGCAGGAAAGTATTCGCTTTTTGTAATTGATGAATGCCCAAGGCGGCCGCTATGTCAGTCATATTGTACTTAAACCCTGGTGCCACCACTTCATAAGACCATCCTAGTAAGTTAGAAGATGCCCGATTAAAGATATCACGGTTAATGCCATGTAAGCGCATAGTACGAATGCGCTCTGCATAATCTGGATTTGCTGTCACTATCATGCCACCTTCTCCAGTTGCCACCGTTTTCGTCACATAAAAACTATAGACGCTGATATCACCAAAGTTACCAATCATACGCCCTTTGTAATAAGTGGGTAGCGCATGGGCAGCATCTTCAACGATTTTAATTGAAGCGCGAGCAGCCAAATCCAGAATAGGATCCATCTCGCAAGCTTGTCCACCAAAATGCACCGGCAAAATCGCTTTAACGCCATCAACGTTGTCCAAAGTGGTAGCGAGTTTGTGAGTATCTATATTAAATGTCTTGGGATCAATATCCACAAACAAAGGATCAGCCCCTAAGTAGCGTATGACTTCAGCCGTTGCGGTGAAGGTATAAGGTGTTGTTATGACCTTATCACCTGCTCTAATACCAATGGCTTCAAGTGCCAAATGCAACCCGGCAGTGCAAGAATTGACCGCTAACGCATAAGGTTGACCAACAAACTTGGCAAAATCCTCTTCAAAACGCTTGGTTTTGGGCCCAGTCGTTAACCAACCAGAACGTAATGTATCAACGACTTCATTGATTTCTTCTTCACCAAGACACGGTAATGCGAAGGGTAGAAAGTTATCACTCACCTTATTTCTGACTCCAGTGCCATTTATTGTAGTTTAGGTCGATAATTCAAGTAACCAAGAAGCAACAACTTTAGACCATTGTAAATGTTTTTCCACATAAGCTCGGCCATTATTGCCTAGTTGTGTAGCGTATGCTGGATCATTAATTAAGCGTCGCACCGCGTTTGCCAAACCCTTGTCATCACCTGGGGCAACAACAATGCCAGCTTGAGCTTCTGCAACTAATTGTGCGCCCTCACCAGCACTGCTAAACAAGACGGGTTTACCAGATGCCATGATAGGTAATGTTTTTGCAGGGCGTGTACATTCAAGCCATTTAGAGTCGCGAAAAGTAGAAAGGCCGGCAAGGGCTAAACTATACAGACGGGCAATCAATTCAGGGGGTTGAGAATCCCAAAAGAGTACATTTTTAAGCGCCTTCTGTTCGCAAAGTTGTTGAATGCGCGCTTTGTCTGAACCTCCACCAACGCACAAGAATAAGACATTCGTTTCAGTTAATAATTGTGCCGCTTGCAATATCACTTCCATACCGTGTGCATAGCCATGTGTTCCGGCATATAAAATCAAGTGTTTATCCTCTGGTAAACCGAGACTGGCTCGAAAAGCGGCATCCGCCGGTTGCGGTTGGAATAACTGTGTATCAACGCCATTAGGTAATAATAAGACTTTGTGGGCAGGAACCTGTTTTTCGTTGATAAGAATTTGGCGAACACTTTCAGTGACAACCGTAACATAGTTCGCTTTACGATATAACCACCTTTCTAATTTTTCAGCAATACGCAATGCAAAACCCTCATGCATTAAGCCTAGGGCTTTTACCGTATCTGGCCATAAATCGGCAACATTGAAAATAAAAGGCACTCGCCACCATTTTGCACACACATAACCGGTTATGCCTAAAAACAAGGGGGGTGATTCGACAAAGAGATAATCCGGTTTTTGCGCCTTTAATAATCCCCACAAAGCCGTTAGCATAAAAGAAAAATAATTCAGCAAACGTTTGATACCTGCCCCTTGTGCGGCATACATCCAAACTCTATGCACAGGCACCCCTTCCCAATTTTCCTTTTGATAAAAATGTCCCCTATAATCAGCAAAAATCTGACCTGTCGGATAATTTGGCAGGGCTGTCACAACTTCCACTTGATGTCCAAGGTGTCGTAACTCACGAATCGTAGCTGCCAATCGGATTTGAGGCGCACCCGTTTCGGGGAGAAAATATTGACTCAGTATTAAAAAATGCATGAGATTATTGACCGAGTTATATTCACAAGGCTTACAGAGTTTGAGTTATTAGATTTGAAAATCATTATTAAGATTACTATTCAAAATTCAAAATTCGCCATTTTAGTCTCGCGGCCTCTTTTATTTTTCAAAGTGTTAGGTTTATTGAGGAACACGTTTATTTAAATTGATTTGTGGCATTATACTATAATGCTAGATTGATGTTGAACAAAGTGTATAACACGGTATTTTGATAGAGTTCAAAAGTTCATCTGTTCATCATTTTAGGAATTAATAATTTGAAGAAGTTCAGGCTATTCTCATTAATCACGATAAAACCGTTTAGAAAGATTTTAGGACTGACGCACCCAAATTCTAATTATTTGATTTGACTGTTTAAAACAATTCACGTTGAGGCATCAAGAAATTGATAACTCACTGAATACTCAATTAATTTAATTTGTCAATGCGTAAGTCCTCTATTTTTTGAACAATGACTCTTCAAGATGCCATTAAAAAAAACTAACGAATGATATTGTCTACCCCTAATTCAAAAATGGCGCTTTTATTGTTGACATTCACCGTATAGATATCGGCTGAAAACCCTGCAATATTAAGAGGAATGATTTCCTCAAAAGGCTTGATATCCTGGCTGCAAACCTTGTCCGTTTGACGAACAGTTATCATTTTGAGTGAAATGGTGTTGCCACGAAGCTCTTCGGTAATGTGAACAATTTTTGTGCAATCGTCGTGGAAATAACCTTTGGCGATGACATTAACCTGTACAGGGAAGGTTTCAATTATCATCATTTCAATTTCATCAACAAAAGCAGAATTGTTCGTTGCTTCCTGTTTAAGAGTTGTAACGTTGTCTATTGTATCAGATGAGGATAGCTTGTCAGATGAGCAAGACATGACTAAAAAACATAAGAATATCATCAAAACAAAGTGACAGTGAGCAAGATTAAACATATTAGCATCGCAGGTGGTAATGGATTTAATAGTACAATTGATTGATTTTAAATAAAAATAATCTCGTTTTCCCCCAAACTGATTAATTCAAAATTGATGAGGTCCAACACGCCTCCTCAAGCGTTTTTGATTAATTTTGTAGTGGTCAACAGGATTTCACGCAAATGTTTTTGCGCGCAAAAACATTTGCGTGAAATGTTAAACAAAAAATGAGGGTTTCAACAAATCTATTTCACTTAAGAAGTTTTTGCGCGCAAAAAACTTCTTGAAAAACGTGATAGAACGCCTCATGTCATGATTGTCATGACGCCACGCTAAAGTTTAGCTTCGCTAAACTTTAGCGTGAACCGAAGGTCAGCGAAGCTAAACGCTGATTAATATTGATTTGTTCAATATCAATCTGACCACTACCGTTTTTGATTAATTTCTAATCTAAAATCTAATCTAAAATGCAGACAAAGCGATTCGATATTTGCGAATCAGAACTTGAACCTAGTGCAGGATCGCTCCAATCTTGATACCACTTAGCAAGCATCAAAAGGTTGCCCTGGTTTTCCAATGGTATTGAAACTGGAGCGATCCTGCACTAGTACTTTGTCACTCTTCTTTTGCCGAGTCGTATTTCGATTTATTATAAAATAATCAAATCGTTAGCAAATTATCAACCCATAAAAACAATATTGACAGAGTACTAGAATTAACAAACCGAAAAATAATGCAAAATGACTTTATAAATTTCTGCCTTGCGAAGGGGTTTAGTCAAATAATCATTCATTCCTGCTTCTAAACAAATTTCTCTATCACCTTGCATCGCGTTAGCTGTCATAGCGATAATATAAGGACGCTGTACTTGAGCCCATTCTTTTTTAATACGGCTTGTTGCAGTCAGTCCATCCATTTCAGGCATTTGTACATCCATAAAGACTATATCATAAGTTTTGTCATGCAAAGCTTCTAAAACTTCTAAACCATTGCTAACAATATCGGCATCATAGCCTAACCGTTTAAGCAGCAGCAGTGCGACTTTCTGATTAACCATATTATCTTCAGCCAATAAAATGCGTAGTTTTTTCCCTTTTATGGATTCATCTTCAATCTGTTTTTTCTTCAAAGTGTGAGCATCTGAAGAATCGGTACGAAATATATCGGTCAATACTTCGTAGAGTCTTGCAGGTTTTATCGGTTTAGTTAGACAAGCCGTAAAAAATTGTACACAACGCTGAGGTAAGTAAACGGATGTCAGTACAACTAATGGTAAGGAAGAAGACTGATGCGCTTTGCTGACTTTCTCTAATAATAAACAGTTTTCCTTCTCAGGCGAATTGTTTTCCAAAAGAGCAATATCCCATTGTTTACCTTCACGTAAACAGCTAAAAAGTTCAATCATGTTAGCAACCAGATGAGGTACCATCCCCCATCGCAGAGCTAGCCGTTGCAAAATCGTACCGTTAGTCAAATTGTCAGTGCTAATTAAAAAACGTTTGCCAAGCAGATGAGGTTGCTGGCAGTGCAGATAGACATAAGGCTGAATGTTAGGTTTAACGTGGGTAACAATACTAAAATTAAAAGTTGAACCTTTGCCAATCTCACTTTCTACCCATATCCGTCCACCCATTAGCTCAACGAGGCGTTTACTGATTGCCAATCCGAGTCCCGTACCCCCATATTTGCGGGTTGTTGAGGCATCAACTTGGGTAAAGGATTGAAACAATTTGTTGATGTGATCTGTTGAAATGCCCATTCCGGTGTCTTTGACGGAAAAAATAATTTCATATTCAGAAATGTCTTCTGCCTCCAAGGATTCGTTTTCAAAACCAATTGGTCTGACTTCTTTATTGGGTTCAACAGCTTCCCCTTTTTCTAAAGGGGGAGGTAATATTTTATGGGCCTTCACTAAAACGACTACTTCGCCTTGTTGCGTGAATTTAACAGCATTACTGAGCAAATTGACTAAAATTTGACGTAGCCGGGTAACATCTCCTATCACAATATCGGGCGTGTCATCGGCTATCAAATAGGCCAAATTGAGTCCTTTTTGAACAGCATGGGAAGCTAATAAATCAAGAGAATCTTCCACGCACACACGGAGATCAAAGGCCTGTTTTTCCAGTTCTAGCTTGTCTGCTTCAATTTTAGAAAAATCCAGAATATCGTTGATAAGCGTCAACAAAACTTCGCCGCTAGTGCGAATGGTGTTAACGTGATCCTGTTGCTCTCTTGTGAGTGTTGTGTAAAGCAACAAATCAGTCATGCCAATGATCCCATTCAAAGGGGTACGGATTTCATGACTCATATTAGCTAGAAATTCAGACTTAGCGCGTGTCGCTTCCTCGGCAACCTCCCGGGCTAAGAACAGCTCATTTTCAATCGCATCCGCATGTTCAGTCGTCGTTTCCAGCAAGATTTCTAGATCGCTTTTTTCTCTATTGACTGTGTCTAATTCTTGGTGCAGACGTTCTATTTCCAACAAGAAGTCTTCTCTAGTCAGTGTTTTTGCAGACGTGAACACCATGCGCTCCCATAAGCTTATTCCCACTCTAATTGCAAAGAGGGCATCAATCGTCGCAAGTTTTTTAACGATTTACCCTGCCAAGGTATTTTATTTGAACCTTGTAATACCATCTCAACAGTCTGTTTCTGACGTACCCGAATGACAAATTTTGACAGAACATTGATGCCAGAACTGTTGAGAAACTTCAGTTCCGTCATGTTAAAATAAATCTTAAGGGGTTTCATATCAGCCACTTGATTAAACAACTCCACAATAGGCTCATATTCCTCCATGCCACTTAATCTCAGCGCACCCTTACAACGGATGGTTGTTGTCTCGTTATTATAACTAACGTGATATTCTTCATTTTCAATTGTAATTTCTGCCATTGTTCTCAATCTCCATTAGACAGTCAGTTGCGCCATGGTAGTAACAGCAATCACCTCAGGATCTTTTTTTACAGTTTCAAACTTCCACCCAAGGGTGGCCATATAATCATTTATCATGGACAATAAACCTAATCCTGATGTTTTCCCTTGGTCGTCTTGGGCATTGCGTTCTAGCTGATCGATATACAATTCCTGTGGATCTGAATGTATCAATTCTTGGAGGTAGGCCTGAAATTTTTCCACTGCCAAGGGAGAAATACTGTTAGTCACACAAAAGATGATGCGGTCATGATACAAATAGAGTTGAATACTAATAGGATAGTGTATGGTTTTATCGTTAAATTTCATAGCATTTTCCAACAACTCGTTGGCAATGTAACCCACAGCACATTTGATCTCAGTGTGTCTGTCATTGGTATTTTCATCCTCATTGGCCGGAAAAAAAACGGTTAAATAATCAGCTAGAAAATCAGCCGACAATCCGTTGTTTCGCCACCGCTGCTTAAGTGGAATAGAACTAGGCGAAAATCCCAATATTAAGTATTCTTCACTTTCTATGGGGGTTTGATGAAACTCCCCGAATAATTGAACCATATTTCAAACCCCCTGACTTAATGATCAATTATCAATTCTAGGCTAAAGTTTTTGCACGCAAAAGCCTGAAAATCAGTTACTCGGCTTGCTGCCGTTTATAACTTCGCTACAAACTCAAAAAAGCTTCGTTAATCCTTAAATATTATAAACTTATGTTAGACTTATTGTCTTCATCCCAATTTTTGCTTGAATGCCATTTTATAAGTCGATATAAGCCTTTTTTTTGACTTCGACCACATCACCGGGGAAAACAGTCCCGGGCGCATTTGCTGTTTTCCCACTATTTCTAACGACAAGGATTGTGTACTTGGAGAGAGAACACTAAATTTTTCGCCAACTTGTTCCTTGTGCGCTGTCTTCAAGTATTATTCCTTTTTCTTTCAAACTGGCACGAATCTGATCTGCCTTCGCCCAATCTCGAAGTGATCGGGCTTTCTCCCGTTCTGCAATCAATTGTTCAATTTCAGAGACAGATAAACCGGCATCAGTCTCTTGATTGGTAGTGCCTTGTAAAAAAGTTTCAGGCTCTGCTTGTAATAAGCCTAAAATGCCGCCTAAATGACGCAAATCGCGACCGAGTTGCGCCGCTTTTCGTTGTTCTGTTTGGCGAATTTTATTGATTTCATGTGATAAATCAAACAACACTGCCAACGCTTCGGGCGTATTAAAATCATCATTCATTGCGCCCTGAAAGCGTTGCTTATAACTGTCATCAGGGCCAGCATCATCAGTCTCAGGCAAATCCCGCAATGCAGTATAGAATCGGGTTAGAGAGTGTTTAGCACTCTCTAGCTCTTGATCAGAATAATTGAGAGGGCTACGGTAATGACTGGTTAAAATAAAATAGCGCACCACTTCAGCTTGATACTGCGCCAAGACTTTACGCACCGTGAAAAAATTGCCCTTAGATTTAGACATTTTTTCGTCATTGAGACGCACAAAACCATTATGCATCCACACATTAACAAAAGGCTCACCCGTTGCCCCTTCTGACTGAGCAATTTCATTTTCATGATGGGGAAATTGCAAATCCATACCACCACCGTGGATATCAAAATGATTACCCAAGCAACTCGTCGACATGGCGGAGCATTCAATATGCCAGCCTGGACGACCTTGCCCCCAAGGTGAATCCCAACTCGGCTCACCGGGTTTAGCCACTTTCCACAAAACAAAATCTAACGGGTGTTGTTTAGATTCATCCACTTTAACCCGCTCCCCAGCGCGTAAATCTTCTATTCGCTTGCCAGAAAGTTTACCATAACCCTCAAAATGTTGGACAGCATAACACACATCACCATTATCAGTGATATAGGCGAACCCCTTATCCAACAAACGTTGCACCATGACAATAATTTCGGGAATAGACTGCGTTGCACGGGGCTCAACCTCTGGGCGTAGAACACCCAATGCATCAGTATCGTCATACATCGCCTGAATAAAACGGGCCGTTAAACTATCAATATCTTCTCCATTTTCGTTGGCACGCTGAATAATTTTGTCGTCGATATCGGTAATATTACGCACATAAGTCACTGAAAAACCTAAATAGCGCAAATAGCGTACCACGACATCAAAAACCACCATCACCCGTGCATGTCCAACATGGCAGTAGTCATACACCGTCATGCCGCAGACGTATAAACGGACTTTACCAGGTTCAATAGGCGTAAAAAGTTCTTTTTGTTTAGAGAGGCTGTTATAAATAGTTAACATAATTGTAAGTTATCTTAAAAAACAATACGGTTTTTGCGAAAAAAGACTCAGAAAATTTCACTGATAAATCAAATAGTTATCAATCAAATAGTTATCATTGTTCAGTTTTATCATTTTAAATTCGATGATTATTTTGCAATCATTCTAATATAAGAGAATTATTAAATCTTATGCTAATGACATCATTTGCTCCACATTAGGATTTAAATTGATTGTCTGCCTTCGCAATTATATCTTATATTATTATCATGTCTGTTATCAATTAGAATCTATAATCTTAGCCTCTTTAGTCTCAAATCAATCTATTATACTTAGCATTGTCATAGGTAGCTATTATTTTAACAGACACAGCCAACAGCTCAAGTCACCTAAAAATAACTAACCAAATACGAAAATTATATTTAGCGTAGCACACCGAAGGTTCACTTAAGAAGTTTTTGCGCGCAAAAACTTTATTTAGCGTAGCACACCGAAGTTTCGCTTCGCGAAACTATCGCTAAGAAATGTGAAATGGTGGACAGTTCATAAATTAAACCAAAACCACAAAAACGACATTCGAGGTTCAAGTTTTTGCGCGCAAAAACTTGAACCTCGAATAATATACCAAAATTAGTGTCTGAAAAATTCTATGACACAATAATATTTAAAAAAACTCTTGACAAAAAATAGATTTTTTGTTTATATCAACGGCGACTCTTATCAAGGGATGAGAGTCTTCAAAGCAAGATATTATGGTTCAGTATTAAAATGTCATACTGGTAAAATATTAGACTTAATAATAAACATCAGATTATCTTCAAAATCTTATTGTGTATTATACTAAAAAGTCACAAGTCGTTTTTGTGACCCGGGGAGCTTACCCTTAAGACATAAGTGCGACCCGTTTCATGCAAAGTACATTAAATGTGCGTAACATGAACTCAATTTGGCAGTTTTTAAAGCCTATTGTGATAATTCAAAGATTGTGAGATTAAAGCTATCTCAAGATGACCTAAAGTCTACGTCAATTCCCTTATTGGTTTAATTGATAAGAAACGGGTAAAGCAGGGAATAATGCGTTGTTTAATGAATTAGCTTATTAAACAGTGCTAGATAATCAGATATGATAACGCAAGAAATTATCGATGTACATAAAACGTCGTGACAAGGAGCGGAAACAAGCTAAGTTACAATCCGTGTTTGGCAAGAAAATACATATTACGTTTATGTGGTAATATGATAGGTATTGGTTTCGTAAGAAACATTGCCACGGTGTAGAGATAATGTCTAAGTCTGAATATAGCCAATCTTTGGAAACGGGGTAATTAGGTCTATTAGACTCATCCCATTTTTATGGCGATGAGTGGAGTATATCAAACTTCAATAGATAGGCTTAACAGGATTGTACAAAAAGCTAAAGCCTCTTTGTAATGAAGGGGATATGCCTACGTGTACATTGTCAACTAAGAACAATATAGTCATTAAATATATCAATACCATGAGTGGAAACAAAGTTTTCAGAGCATGATGAAATGATGTTACGCGAGTAACAGTTTAAAGACGGTATTGCAAAGGCTGTAGAGTATCATGACATTGTCATGATACAAAAACCCATCGCGATACAGTGAAAGCCGAAGAGGCAGTTCTGAAAATAGGCGAATGGAATGCAGTCAAATAATAATAGTTGAGAAAGGAGCCGTGTTCGGGATCAGTCTCACGCACGGTTCTGAAGACGAGTCCTTTATGGTGACATAGGGGGCTTAGTTTAACCATTAGCTGATTTTTGTGGTTTTGGCGTTTTTAAATAAGAGTATAAACTCATTTCATCCAAAATGAAGTCAAATAACTCATGCACTTTAATGGCATTAATCGTACTTCGCTGTAGCGTAGTACAGAAATAGCGTTCCTATAGTATTTATAGCGTTTCCCGATTGAATGAAGTACAAATTTTATTTTTTGTTACAAATTTATTTTGCGAAGGCCCTTTTCAAACCAAATTTATTTTGCGAAGGCCCTTTTCAAACCAAATTTATTTTGCGAAGGCCCTTTTCAAACCAAATTTATTTTGCGAAGCCCCTTTTCAAACCAAATTTATTTTGCGAAGGCCTTTTTCAAACCAAATTTATTTTGCGAAGGCGAAGTGTACGTCATGAGATCGGGAAACGCTATAACATCTATAGTTTCAGCATAAATGCGATACTTGAACTTTGCTCAAGGCATGAGTTTGAAAACAGGCTACGGCTTTTTTTTGATAACATAACTACTACCCTTGCCCTGCTTTTTCAGGGTAACCACTTTCTGTTCTTGGGCATGAAGCAAAAATTTATTGAATTGATTAAATCCATAATCCGCTTCTTTAAATGCAGGATTCAGTTCCAACATCTTGTTCTTGATTTGAGAACTCACCCCTTCTTTCCCTTCTTTTTCAAATGCAGCTATCGCTTTCAAAAGTAGTTGATTAGCAATTGAAATATTGGGTTTAGTCGTCTTTTTCGCCTTGCTATCTTGTGTCTTCTTTTCAGGTTGTAGCTGATTTTGGGTGGTTTTCGCCTTGCTATCTTGCTTCTTCTTTTCCGGTTGCAGCTCAATCTGTGGCTCCTCAACCTCTTTCGATTCGATTATTTCTTCTTCTCTTGGAAATATTTTTTTGCAGACTGAAGAAAGACAACACAGTTCTTTAATGACAGCCATTTTATGCTTGGGCGAGTAATCTCTAAAAGCATGATTGGCATATTTACAACAAACGACTAAATTATCTAAGTCGTTTTTGCCACCTTTAGATTGTGGTATCACATGATCAAGTGTGGCTTCATTCATATCTAAAATGGCATCACAATAAAAACATTTACCACCTTGGTTAAATAACAAAGCATTCAATTTTTTCATAGCAAGAGGTTTCCCATAATCAGGTGATAGGTGTCTTTATAAGAACGACAAGGATTAATCGTAGCGACAAGTCTTTTAAGAACTTTTTTTATCAGCACAGGGTAGCGAAGCAAAATCAGCCGTTATCAGCGTTATCAGCGTTCTATTCGATATTTTTAACCAAAAATGTAGTGTTATTTGTATGGGCAAGCACAAGGGATTGCCCCTACCGATGATGTGCAATCCTTTGTGGTTGCCCTTTTGATTTTAAAACAATTTCAACTCAACAGAGAAATTTTAGACTCTGTGTGACTCTGTGGTATTCTGTGTTAAATATTTGTGTCATAAATCATTTTACAAACTGATAGCTGCAAAGTATTAAATAAGACATCAAAGTGTCAAACTTTTAAACGGAATCATGTCTCGAAAACGGGAAAATCGCCCTTTTTTCAAATTCGAATCATGTCTCGAAAACGGGAAAATCGCCCTTTTTTCAAATTCATTTCAGACACCACCTCAGAAGATAAAGTCAATAAGACACATTCATCACTTTTGTCGGCAATCTGTTGACATCTGTCAAGGCTTACCCGACCAGTAGAAACAAAACAAAAATAGATATTGTTACGGCGCTTAAAGTGTATCAAATAACGCGCACTACGATTTTGATTTTCCAAATCAGAAAACAAAGCCAATTTTTCTGGTTTAAGGGGCGCTAAACGAAAATTAGGTTGTTTGTCTACAATCGGCAATTTAATCGTTTTGAAAATCAGTTGTGTCGCTTGCGAATTATAAAATAAGGTTTCCGCATAATCAGCAAACTGTTGTTCATAAATAGGATAAATCTTCTTTGAACAGAGTAACAAAACGGCGGCGGCATGTAAAACGGTTTTTTGATATTGCGTTTCAAATTCTAAATACAGTGTATCATGTATCACTCGATTAGTATGATCAAGGCGCAGACTTGGCAAGTCGCTCATTAAAAAACCAATGCGATGCCCATCAATCAGCACAGCTAACTTTGGCACATCACCCTCCACATCCCGCAGCGCAATACGATAAATCTCTGCCATTTTATCAAATAATTGCATATCACCGGCTTTCACATACCAATCATAATCTTGACCAGGTTTCACATCTCGTGTATGGACTGCTGCACCGAGTAAAGGAACTGACTTCAATGGCATTATTTTGTGACCTCAATCAGTGAAGAATTACCATAGATTTTAAAGGTTTGAGAACGGCCCTGTGCAAATTCGGTCAATGCTTTTTGAAAAGCAACATCCTCATTGAAAATCCAACGTACAAATTGATTCCACTGGCTACGGTTTTGATTATGCTGTAATAATGCAAATGCCAGTGCATAGCGCAAAGGTTGATCAGTATTTTCGGGGCAAAATCGCAAATTAGGTTTTCTAATAAACACCATTTCTTGTTCATCACCATGAGAATCAATACGCGTAAATTCGACACAACCGAGCGTTTTAACGGGTATTAAGACAGCTACCACATTTTCAACATGTTTAAGCCATTTAAGCATCATTTCATATTGTTTTTCAAATGCCCTTTCTAAAAGTGTTTGAGTTTTCTCATTTTTGAGCCAAGCCTCACATTTAGTAATCACAAATAATAAGAGATGATTTTGTGGATTAGTGAGTATAGGTTGCAAGAGTTTCTCAATTTGGCGCGGATTATTTTTTTTAGCCGACAATGAATCATTGCCCTCAACGAGGGCAGAACCATCTATCACATTAATAATCACAACGGCTTGTTCTAAGCGGGTTTTAAACTCATCAAAATCCCGATTACCCTCATTTGCCTGTATTATGCCCCCAGCAATATCACAAAACACTAAATCCAATTCTTTTTTACCCTTAAACACCATTTCAAATTGGCGTTCAATGAGGCCGGCCGTCCCTTTCAAAAGCGGGCCTGTTGGTGTAAACGTTGGTTGCGTGACGATAGTCGTGAGTTTTTGATAGGCCTCTTGCAGATCATGATGCGTATCTTGGCTCGCGACTAATTCAAAACCTGATTGGTCGTCGTTGTCGTCGTCCTCAAGATTTGATAATTCATGGTACATCGTGGCGAGTAGCGTTGTCTTACCGACACCATCTGGCCCCACCATCATCATAACAGTCCGATTTGGCATTGTCAGTTATCAGTTATCAGTTATCAGTTTCAGGCAAAAGTACAGCGAAGCGAAACTTTTGCCTGAAAATCAGTTCCACGCAAAAGTTTTGCGCGCAAAACTGTATTTCACGCAAAAGTTTCGCGAAGCGAAACTTTTGCGTGAAATTTCACGCAAAAGTTTCGCGAAGCGAAACTTTTGCGTGAAATTTAGCTTCGCTGATCTTCGATTCACGCTTTCACGCTAAAGTTTCGCGGAGCGAAACTTTAGCGTGAAAAGTTGCGTGCAACTTCTTAAGTGAAATTCACATTTAGCTTCAGCGTGAATCGAAGATCAGCGAAGCTAAATAAAGTTGCGCGCAACTTCTTAAGTGAGCCGAAGGCCAGCGAAGCTAAATGTGGAAATCAGTTATCAGTTCCACATTTCACGCAGCGAAGTACAGCGAAGCTTCACGCTAAAGTTTAGCGAAGCGAACCGAAGGTGGGCTACGCTAAACTTTAGCGTGAACCGAAGGTGGGCTACGCTAAATAAAGTTTTTGCGCGCAAAAACTTGGAACAAAAGTAAATGCCGACGCAAAATAAATTTGGAACGTAATACGCAAAATAAATTTTGCTTATTTTTTCGTAGTTTTACAAATATCGCGTCGGTTTAGATTCTGATTGCGGTTTTCTTAACGGCACTTCTTCTTGCTCATCAATAACCACTTTTTCAGGTTTTTCGACAATTTCATAATTCGGCCCCTTCAAAGATTCTTGTCGATGCCGATTGACATAAGCGTCAACCAATTGCCCTTGGGCATTTAATTCATAATCCAGTAATTCAAAAATTTTGTCTATTAAATCAAAAACTTGTTCTCGATTTTCCGGTAAATATTGTTGAGTCGGCCAATGCTTGTCTTGATGTACAATTTCTTGCCAAGCGGGGTTATCTGACTGAGAAGACAAAGTCATTGGTTTATCTTTAGCAACATTTTGTTTGAGAAAGTTAATTTTTTTGTTAATTTCATATAATTGTCTCGCTTCCTCTTGTTGTTCAGGTGTCCCTTTTTGTATGACATCTCGCAACGTGTTCTGAGCCGTTTGAGCTTCATTTTCAGCAAGATAGGATCTCACCCGATCCAGTTTTTCCTTCATGTCGTGAGCATTAGGGTTGACGATGGGATCAAAGTCTTGTCGATTCAAAGGTGGTGTGAGGGGGGAAGACATCCGATTCTGATGTTTGATTTCATCATGCGGTTTGGGTAAAGACTTGTTATCAAGATGCTCATGTAACAAATGATTTTGTGTAGCGGCAGTTTTCTTGAACTGATGTCGTCGAGCGATTAAAAGCACTAGCAAGATAATGATCGTTAATATTAATAGGCTAATGATGATCAACGACAATAATGGGATAGCAAGCCATGATAATACCGGCTTCAAAAGAGAAGAAAATGTCGTGGCTGGTTCGCTGACGATTGTTTCCTGTCGTGGCGCGACTTCACTTGAAACCGGCGCGACTTCACTTGAATCCATTATTGGCAGTGTTGTCGTACTGGTATCTGGTGTGTTTGGAGTGATAACCGGAAGGGGTTTTTGAGGTTCTTCAATAACGGGTACTTTTTGCGGCTGTTCTTGTTCGGGCAATGGTGGACAAACAATTTGCTGTCTCCGCCGGCGATAAGCTTTCCAGTCTTCACTTTGTCGATTAAATGCTTTAACGGCATCGCTATGACTCATAGCTTGCATATCAGGGCCTGAGGGTATCTGTAATGTCTGCCCGACTTTTAAAGAATTGATATTGCAGCTAACGTCAAAAGCATGAGGATTGGCTTTGAGCAAGGCCAACATGGCTTGATAACGAGTGATAGCCGTATTGGGCCGTACTTTTCCGGCAATAATCCAGAGCATTTCACCTGATTTAATTGGGCCATAGGTGTCAGTTGTTTGTGAATGTACAGTGTTGATTGTGATGATTGTGCCAATGAACACAGAAACGAGTAATCGTATGAATTTTTTCATTGATATAGCAGCCCCTTAATTTAATTAATAAATGTAGGGTGGGTAACGTCTTTTTGTTGCCCACCATTTAAGCTTAAGATTTGTAGGGGCCGATAACGTGTTTTTGTTGCCGGCCCCATTTAATTTAAGCTTAAGATTTATAGGGGCCGGTAACGTCTTTTTGTTGCCTACCCATTAAGCAATGTAGGGTGGGTAACGTCTTTTTGTTGCCAGCCCCATTTAAGCTTAAGATTTATAGGGGCCGGTAACGTCTTTTTGTTGCCTACCCATTAAGCAATGTAGGGTGGGTAACGTCTTTTTGTTGCCCACCATTTAATTTAAGCTTAAGATTTGTAGGGGCCGGTAACGTCTTTTTGTTGCCTGCCCCTTAAGCAATGTAGGGTGGGTAACGTCTTTTTGTTGCCCACCATTTAATTTAAGCTTAGATTAGTTCTTTTGGCAAAGGGGAATTTGGATCAGTTTGGGGGGGAATTGTAGAAAAAAGGGGTAAAAATGGGAGTAGTAGGTAAGAGATTTTGCCTCAAAGAAAACGTCTATTGCGCCTCTTGCGCCTCTTGCGTTATTTTTGTTCTTTTAATAAATAAACGCTATAGACGCTATAGACGCTATAACTTATAAAAATTAACTTACTTTTTGTGTGCTGTATTTTAGGTTTTCCCAAAATGCTCGTCACATCATTGATTTATAAGAAAAAGTTCAAAATAAACCTACTTTTTATAAAAAAATGGTTGAATTATAAGGTTAAAATCACAAAAGGTTTTGAGTGAACTCTGAACTCAAAAACGGGGGCATTATGCCCTTTTTTTGATATGAATGCAACACTTTTTCATTTATAGATTATAATATATAAGCATTTTTTGTTTACAAAATGTTAAGTACAAACACAAGGGATGGTGGGCAAGCGTGCGCTCGGATTGATGAACCGTCTTGATTTAAGGGCCGACAGCGATCCCACCCGACATGAAATTAAAAAGAATCATGCCATTACACCTAGACTTAAAAAAGCATTTTTTACACTCTTGGCCGATAATCGTATTAAGTTTATTAATAATCGCCTTATATCAAAATATCATAGAAAACTGGTGGACTTGGGATGACACTTTTATCCTAAAACAAGCCTACAGCTACTCACCTTGGCAATATTTTTTTATACCCGAAATCTGGCGCGAACAATCGGCCGGCTTTTTAACCCCTTGGTTTACCCTCTCCTTTGATTTTGATCTCACCCTTTTTGGCCTCAACCCGAGTGCATTTTACACACATCAACTGTTTGCCTTTTGGTTAACAACGATTGCAACCTATTTCCTGCTCAGGCTGTGGTTAAATAAAGGTTGGTCGTTTGTCGGTGCCACATTGTTTATTTTATCAGCGCCAACAACAGGCATTGTCTATCATTTATGGACGCGCCATTATTTAGAAGGGCTTTTGTTTACGATACTCGCACTTTATTTTTATATTCGCGCCCTACGGGCAGAGCGATTAGCTTGGACAAGTGTCGGCAGCTTGTTTTATATTCTCGCCATGAGTGCCAAAGAACTCTATGTGCCGCTGATCGGATTATTGCTTTTTCTACCCGAACGCCATTTACAGCGACGTTTGGTTTATGCCTTACCTTTTGTCATGATGCTCGTGATTTACGCCTTATGGCGTGCGTACATGTTAGGCATATGGGTAGGCGGTTACGGGCATTCAATAGAATTGTCTGCAATACTTTGGTTACCCGTACACATTTTCAATTTGATTTTGGGTAGTGATATCCTTGGGATCATCGCCACCGTGATCGTCATCAGTTTATTGATCTACGCGCTTTGGCGGCATACCCTTTTATGGCTTGTTAGCGTTTTCTTGCTCATCGGGCCGATTGTTTCCATGGCCCCCTTTGTGATCCAACAACATAGAGTGCTTTTTGGAATTGGCTGGGCCTTAAGTATAGCTATAGTATTGATTTTAGGGACAATTGCACGCGACAAGCTTTACAAAATCGGATTAGGGGGCATTCTATTAGCCATATTAGCGGCCAGCCTGTTCACTCAAAGCTGGAAAATGCGTTCAACTCACCTCTTCAATGTAGACAATCAGTTTGCAACAGAAGGGCGTTTTCTTTGGGAAGGGGATCAGAAACAGGCTTTGTTTTTGACACCAGACTATCAGACATTTTATATACATTTGTCATGGCTCAAAAAACAAATCGTGGGCGAAAATGGGCCCAAACTGATATTTGATGAAATTGATTTATTCGATTTATTGGGATTAGAAACGGCGGGTTTACAGTTGTATCGTTACGAACCAAGCTGTGAGTGTATAACAGAGATATCCGATCAAATCCCTCACTTGATTGCGGCCGCAAAAGCCCATTTACAAAACAAACCCCTATCTGTAAACTTCCACTATCAACAAGGTTATTTTAATTGGCAATTTGGGCCTTATCAAACTGGTGTTTATAGCCTGATTGAATACCATTTTTTTGGTAAAATACCTTTGTCCCCCTCAAAAGAGTTGTTATGGTGCAAAATTAATTCATTGTCATTCCGTATTCGTTATGATTCACCTGATGGCTGGACAAGCTATTCTCCCCTATTTGAACTCGGTGAAGGAAAGCGCGTTGTTTGGGAACGATAGAAGGTATCGCATCGCATGTTGCAATGTGGGTGATGAAGATTAGATAGAACGCTACTGACTCATAATCATGATTAACACTGATTAAAACTGATTAAAACTTAATAAAAATCAGCGCAGATCAGGCCATAATCAGCATTTAGCGTAGCACACCGAAGGTTAACGCAAAAGTTGCGCGCAACTTCTTAAGTGAAATATCAGCGTTCTATCATATTATCAGCAGTGTCGTCGCAGTCGGTTATGAACGGATCATCTATTGCGAAATCAAGTAATTCGTTGTACTCAAGTATCAATTTGATTTAATATCAGTACATCTGAAAAGCACATTAAAACAAGGGTTAGATCCAATAAATCTTGAAGGCCCGCTTTTAGTGCAAAATTTATTTTGCAATTGGAGTGCAAAATTTATTTTGCGAAGGCGACGTGTACGTCATGAGATCGGGAAACGCTATAACAGGCACTCCAAGAGTCAAACGCAAAATAAATTTGGAACGAAAAGAGTCAAACAAACGCAAAATAAATTTTTCACGACAACTTCGTGATGATTTCCTAATTATAGTATTACTCGAACTTCAAGTTTTATTTCAAGTTTTTTGTAAATCATTGATTTTATAAATCAATATCATTTTAGGGCATAAAATCTGAAAAGGCTTTTCATCTAAAAGTTTTTGCGCGCAAAAACTTTTATATGAAATTCAGTTCAGTGCGTCACATCAGTTATTAACATTTTAATCGAAAGCAATTTATGTTCAACAACCTGATATTAGAAAATATAGCCGCATTTCAACAACTGCAATGGCAACAACATGAACGTCTTAATCTTATCATTGGCGAAAATGATTGCGGTAAAACCCATCTATTAAAACTACTTTACGGAATTGCTCGTAGTCTTGAAGACTACCAAAAACGTGGAAATAATGATCCCTCACTGTCTTGGCAGGAAGTGCTCGCTGACAAGCTTCGCTGGATTTTTCAACCACCCGCTTTAGAACTTGGTAAACTGGTTCACAAAGGTAAAAGTCAATTGAGTGTGAACGCACACATCAATGACGATATCAATCTGAGTTTTTCATTTGGTGAAAAAACGACGCGAAAAATCCTCAAATTTACGCCTCACTTCATAGCAATAACAACACCAATCAATGCCTTGTTTCTACCACCAAAAGAAATTCTGACTGTCATGGATGCGATTGAGGCAACTCGCTCCCAATTAGAAATCATCGGTTTTGATGACACTTACCTTGATTTGATAAAAGCATTACGCTTACCCGTGAGCCGAGGCAAACTGCATCAACATTTAAAAACAGCCGTCGAATTACTTGATGAACAAATGGGAAAAGGACAAATTGAAGTTGAGCAAAATGAATTTATGTTTAAACGTGGGCATGAAAAATATACGATGTCCCAAACGGCTGAAGGGATTAAAAAAATCGGCATTTTGAATAGATTAATTAAGAATCGAATGTTAAAACCGGGTTCGATTCTGTTTGTGGATGAACCGGAAGTCAATTTACACCCCAAAGCGATTGTCGCGTTAGTCGATATATTTTTCCTTTTAGCACAAGCTGGCATTCAAATTTATCTTGCCACTCACAATTATTTTGTACTCAGACGTTTTGAATGGTTGGCTCGGAAACATAATGAACCAATTGGGTTATGTTCTCTATTCCGCAGCCCAAAAAATGGCGTTTTAGCCGAATTTTATAACCTACGAGACGGCATGCCATCCAATCCGATTATAGATGTTTCCATTGAACTTTATGAACAGAATGTGATTTTGGATTTTGAAACATGACTATTTATCAGGAATCCGGTTTAAAACTGACTTTACCAGCCGGCAAGCATTTCCGTTTTCAAGATTGCCAAGCCTATAAATCTTTAAATGGACAAAATTTGAAAGAAATGGATTTTGCTTGGTGGCAAGAAGATAAGAGTACACTTTGGCTTATCGAGCTGAAAGACTACACGAATTTAAGCCCAGCAGAATGTTTACCAAACCATTTGCTGGAAAATATTATCACTAAGGCAACGGATAGCTTACTGATGTTAGCCGCTTGTTGGGCGAAAACGGGCAAAGGGCAAGAATTTTTATCATGCTTGCCCTCACCAATCCAAGCATTTCCGACGCATCCGCAACAATTAAAATTAAAACTGTTTTTTATTCTCAAGATTGATGCAAGTATGTTTAAGGATGAAATAGATGCACTGAAATATGAATTGAATAACCGATTGCGTGGTAGAGTCGCTTTGTTTAATATCAGACACGTTTCCTTAGTTGATCATCTTACTGTGATAAACCATAATCTACTGCCTTTACAAACGCTTGAACCGGTGTACACTTAGCATTGTCATAAATTGTGCTTTTTTTTAACAGACACAGCCAACAGCCAGGGCCCCGTCAAAGTTGAAACTAACATTTTGATTATTTTAGTCTTTTTGTCCAAAATAGACGAATATAGGACGTTCTAAGGCGATAGCGGGAAAATAATATACCCATACAAAAACAATTTTTTTTGAACCAGGCAATTTGTTTTCATTTTTTGTGGGTATTTTATTTAGCCGCAAGCGCCTAAATATATAAGTGACTGTTTTTTAATCTCATTTTTTAAATCATTTCCGACGTGCTTAAATCAATAACTTAAGCAGGTTCACAAAAATACTACCTCATCAATAATTCTCCTCAATAAAATCAGAAAAAAATGACTGAGGGTGCCGTTGAATTTAAAGGTTTTTTAAAGTTGGCACACATCTTGTATAGACAATTAGACATCGCATTAACAAAGGTTGCGAGGCTGAAACGAGCAGAGCCATCTGCCAATACTGAAAGTTTTATCCAGAAGGCCCTATAAATTTATTATAGTGTCGTTCAGAAGGCTGACGGCTTAGTCACCGTGAATCCAACAAGTCCAAAGATTAGGTAATCGTTTAAGTCAAATCGTTAGGTTCCTTGCGGAAAAATAAAATACCCAAAAAGTCATTTACAATTCAATTACTTTTTAACTCTACCGTGCGAAAATTTTTTGATAACAAATGTTGACATTCGCTAATTAGCTATATAAAATATTTTTTAATTTGGCAAGCTCTAGTTCACTCTGTAATAATATTTATTATATAAAAGTGAGCTATCAAATAGCCCTCAATCACACTCACAGCCTCTGAGGATGGGTGCGATTTGACGGTACAATACTGTCTGTCTCACTCGATGATCAAGTTTTTGATGTTCGGCAGGCTTTACGGCAGTCACCGATTGAGTCTCTATAGACGCAAATCATTGATTATTAAGGAATTTAAGTTTTATGCCCAACGGTTTACAAAAAAACGTGATCATCGAGTCTCACAAATCGTTAGCAAACCGCTCGGCTAACGTACAATATAAATTTGTTATCGCATGGTTAATCAAATTTATATCGGTTTTCGAGGAGCGGTTGACAGTTGTTCTTAATCATGTTCATTTACCTATGGAGAAAATGACGTTATGCGTTTAATTAAGATGGTTCCAGTTGTTGGACTTTGTGCGGTTTCTTTTCTTCCTGTATCTGTGGCAGCAGGAGAGTACTATAGTATTATAAATGCTAGCTCGGGTTTGTGTTTGGACGCGACAGCCACTAGGGATGATGCGTTTGTCCAGCAGTCCGGGTGCCAAAACTCTTTGGATGGTCAGAAGTGGCAAAAGGTGTCCAAAGAACCGAGGTCATTCAAGTTACAAAATAAGTGGACTGGAATGTGTCTGGACGTATACGCCCCAGAGAATCTGGAATATCCCTGGCTAAACACGGTCACGACGAGCGAGTGTGATCAGCGGAAAAAGAATCAAAAGTGGGAAGATATTGGTCGGATGCGGATCAGAAATGACCACACTGGCCAATGTCTGGCCGCTCCGGGGAAGTTAGAACTCGGTACCGTTAAAGTGGTGAATTGTGGGAAGGATGACCTCTTCCTCAAGTGGTCTAAAAAATAGTGGTTGTCATTGTTGTGAGTCAGTGTGACTGAAATTTGCGCTTAAATCGGCTCATTTCGATAAACCTATTTATTTGGGTGTCGCAGAGACTTTTGGATTAATCGGTAAACCTCTTCCCTTCCAGGAACTTCACCGCCTCCCTCCTGAGAGGGCTTAGAGGCAAAAAGGCAGACTCAGCGCAAGCAAACGAGTCTGCCTTTTTTTTCAACAAAAATCAGGCACTAGTGCAGGAAAGCGGAAATATCGAGACCAGCCAGCCAACCAGCTAAAAGCTCAAGTCACCTAAAGGTGACTACATCCCCCACAAGATCATTTCTAGAACCGTTTTTGTAAAAAAATGTTTATAATACTGTTAAAAGTTATCATTTGCGCTTTTTTGGTAGTAAAAATCCATTTAAAGCTGCTAGTTTTAGCAAAAACTGGCAGCATGTTAGTCACCTTTATGTGACTTGAGCTTTTAGACAACTGCTTTCACGCTTTCACGCTAAAGTTTCGCTCCGCGAAACTTTAGCGTGAAAAAGATTTTGCGCGCAAAATCTTTGGCGTGAAAAGCTGTTGGCTGGTTGG
>QNEL01000045.1 GCA_003645185.1 Candidatus Parabeggiatoa sp. nov. 3 | reverse complement strand
GTGAAATGGTGGGTAACGTGTTTTTGTTGCCGGCCCCATTAATTTAAATAAATGTATTTCACGCTAAAGTATAGCGAAGCTTCACGACGCGCGTGAAATGGTGGGTAACGTGTTTTTGTTGCCTGCCCCATTTAAGGAAAGTTATTTTTTGTTGACATTTATTTATAATTAAGGTGGGCAACAAAAAGACGTAGGGAGCCCTACGTTGATTGAATTGAGCTAATGCCTAAGCGATTAAACAATTGGCGATCATGTTCTGTCGTGGCATTGCCTGTCGTTAATAGCTTTTCTCCATAAAACATTGAATTAGCTCCTGCGAGAAAACATAATGCTTGTAATTCATCGTTCATCTCGGCTCGCCCTGCTGATAAACGTATCATTGAAGTTGGCATCATAATTCGCGCCACGGCAATGCAGCGCACCATTTCAAATGGATCGAGTTTTCGCACCTCTGCTAAAGGTGTGCCTTTTACACGTACTAATTGATTAATGGGTACGCTTTCAGGGTGAACGGGTAAATTCGCTAAAGTCTGCAATAACGCGGCCCTATCTACTAAGCTTTCGCCCATACCCATAATGCCACCACAACATACCTTGATATTGGCAGTACGCACATTGGCAAGTGTCTCAAGACGATCTTGATAACTATGGGTGCTAACGATGTTTTCGTAGTAGCTTTCGGAAGTATCAAGATTATGATTGTAGTAATCTAAGCCGGCTGTTTTTAACAGCATAGCTTGTTCTGCATTAAGCATCCCTAAAGTCATACAGGTTTCTAAACCCAGTGCTTTGACGGCTTTGATGATCTCCAATACGTTTTCAAACTCTTTTGGTTTTGGGCTACGCCATGCTGCTCCCATGCAAAAACGAGTTGCGCCATTGGCTTTCGCTTTTTTCGCCGCCGAAACCACCTTTTCGACTTCCATTAGGGGCTCGGATTCTATTTTAGTCTTAAAGCGTACACTTTGAGAGCAATACGCACAATCTTCTGAACAAGCACCCGTTTTGATATTCAATAAGGTACTCAATTGCACTTGATTGGGGTTAAAATGAGCACGGTGAGTACATTGTGCTTTGAAAATCAAATCAAAAAAGGGCTGTTGAAATAATTCGCTGACTTCTTCTAAAAGCCAATCGTGACGTATAACCGGTTGTTCTTTCAACAAATTGTCTTTAAACATAATGGATTTTATCGATGCGCTAGTAATGTGTCAGGTGGTGCGTAGTGTTCAAAATAGTCACGTATCCCGTCTAAAATAGCATTCGCTATTAGAAAGCGGTATTTAGGATTATTAAGTCTCTGTTCTTCCTCACGATTAGAGAGAAAGCCTGTTTCCACTAAAATCGAAGGGATATCAGGTGAACGCAGTACGAGAAAATTGGCGCGTTGGATACGAGTAAAGTGTATCTTAACGACTTTTCTCAAGGCTTTTAAAACTTTTTTACCCATAATAATACTGGCTTTTAACGTATTTGTTTGTGATAAATCAAGTAGCACTTGTGCAAGTAAATTATCTTTGTCGCGCAGCTTGACTCCCCCTATCAAGTCTGCTGCATTTTCTTTGCGTGCCAGCCACCTCGCGGCTTCACTACTCGCACCACGATGAGAGATCATATAGACTGATGCGCCTTGTATATTTTCGTCTTCGGGATAGGCATCGGCATGGATAGAAATAAATAAGTCAGCTTGATATTGACGTGCTAAGTCAATGCGTTTGCGTAGCTTGATAAAATAATCGCCATTACGAATAAGTATGGCACGCATACCCTGTTCTTTGGCAATCAATGCGGCTAATTCTTTAGCTATAATTAAAGCAATATCTTTTTCTTGAGTGCCCATCTGCCCTGTCGCGCCGGGATCTATGCCACCATGGCCCGCATCAATGGCGATAACAATATCGCGTTGATGAACGGCGTGGGTGAAAAGAGACTGTTTCAAAGTAACGGTTTGTTGCTCCACTGAGGGCTGCTGTGCCGATTTTTTTTGGAAAAGAACTGACTTTTTAACCACTGAATGGGCTTGTAATGTGTTAATATCGACAACTAAGCGATGTCTATTGGTACCATCCGGTTTAAGCAAAAAGCTTTTAGTACGCACGGGTACCGTTAAATCAAATACCACCCGTAAATCATGTTGATTACGGGGCGCACTGCGGATATTTTTGACCAAAACCGAGGCTTGGCTCGGTTCCCAATTATTATTAACCCATTGAGTATTTTTGAGATCAATGACGAGTCTGTGTGGCGCGTTAAGGGTAAAAATGTTATGTGTTACGGGGGCGCTGAGTGAAAGAAGCAGACGCATGTTGTTGTGTTGTTGTTTGAAAACACGTATATCAAAAAGTTGTGCAGACGGATTAGCTAAACAGAAAAAAGGTAGCATCAGTAATAAGAGGGTTATTAATAACCGCATTTTTATACTCCTTATGAATTGTGTTTGAGGTAAACGTTTTTGCAAAAACTTTTGCCTCGAATTGTGAATTATTAATTATTAATTGTGAATGATGAGTAATCCTTGATTACTTATGACTCGTTAAACACGCAAAATATTGACCATTATCAAAAATGTCTGCCTAAAACATCCGTTTTACAATTTAAATATTAATAATTATAATAGCTTTTTTTAGCACTACTTCCATATAATAACTACAAGGGTTATTTATAATATTTCACTTAATAAGCAATTTTCAAACAAAATTTATTTTGCCTTATCCTTTCTTATATACAATCCTTGTAGTTATTCCTTGTAGTTATTCCTTGTAGTTATTCCTTGTCGTTATTACTGAAGGAGCTGATACTTATTATGTCTGATTATCTCATTGCCCCATCTATCTTGTCGGCAGATTTTGCCCGTTTAGGGGAAGAAGTGACTAACGTTTTAGCCGCTGGCGCAGATATTGTTCATTTTGATGTGATGGACAATCATTATGTGCCCAATTTGACTATAGGCCCCTTAATTTGTGATGCCTTGCGTAAACATGGGGTAGAGGCCCCAATTGATGTGCATTTGATGGTTAAACCCGTGGATAGCATGATTGCTGATTTTGCCAAAGCAGGTGCCACCTATATCACTTTTCACCCTGAAGCCAGTGAGCATATTGACCGTTCCTTACAACTTGTACGTGAATTGAAATGTAAATCGGGCCTAGTGTTTAACCCAGCAACACCGCTAGACTACCTCAATTATGTGATGGATAAAGTTGATATGGTGTTGTTAATGTCCGTTAACCCCGGTTTTGGCGGCCAATCTTTTATTCCATCAGCCTTAGATAAATTAAAAATGGCCCGTAAAATGATTGATGAGAGTGGGTATAATATTCGCTTAGAAATTGATGGGGGTGTGAAAGTCAATAATATCCGCGAAATAGCAGAAGCGGGGGCCGATACTTTTGTCGCAGGTTCAGCGATTTTTCAAACTGAAGATTATAAAGCGACGATTGATTTAATGCGAAAAGAATTAGAATTAGCACAGGTGTCATAATGTATGCTGAAACCCCTAAATTAGTTCTGATTGATCTTGATGGTACCTTGGTAGACACTGTACCCGATTTGGCATACGCCATTGATAGCATGATGTCACAATTAGAATTGCCACAACGTGGTGAGGAAAAAGTGCGCCAATGGATTGGTAATGGCATAGAACGCCTTGTAAAACGGGCATTGCTTGATGGTGATAAGGGCTACGTAGACGAAGAATCATTTCAGTCAGCCTTGCACTTATTCAAGGTGTCGTATGATCAAGTCAATGGCCGCAATAGCAAACTTTATGAAGGTGTACAGGATGGTTTAGATTGGTTGAAGTCGCAAGACATTCCATTAGTGTGTATTACTAACAAAGCAGAGCAATTTAGCGTTCCTTTACTGAAAGCTTTAGACATACACGATTATTTTCGCTTGGTGATAAGTGGGGATACCTTACCCCAAAAAAAACCAGATCCGATGCCCTTATTACATGCAGCCAAGTTCTGTGGGGTTGATCCGCACGCGGCATTGATGCTAGGTGATTCGATTAGCGATGTGCAAGCGGCACGGGCTGCGGAATTTAAAATCATATGCGTTAATTATGGCTACAATCATGGCTTAGACATTTCAGACTCGAATCCTGATGCAGTCATTGACTCATTAGCACAGCTCGTAGATTTTATCAAGTGATGCCATTATCTTGTCAGTTATCAGTTATCAGTTATCAGTTATCAGTTCCACGCAAAAGTTTTGCGGAGCGAAACTTGAGCGTGAAATGTGAAATGTGGAAATCAGTTATCAGTGAACAAAAATAGAACGCTGATTTCACTGATTAAGCTGATTAACGCTGATTAATAAATTTATGTTATTCAAAATGAGTCGTTTTTTACTTGATAACGCTTTTTGAAGGATGATTATGATTGTTACTGATTAAAAAAAATCAGTTAAATCAGGTTCTATACTTAGCATCGTCATATAATAGTGACCTATTTAATTTAACAGCCAACAGCTTTTCACGCTTTCACGCTAAAGTTTCGCTCCGCGAAACTTTAGCGTGAAAAAGATTTTGCGCGCCAAATCTTTGGCGTGAAAGCAGTTGTCTTACAGCGAAAGTCAGGTGGTGGTGACTAAACCTATCTCTAGCGAGATTTCGAGCGCTAAAAGCGCAAATTGTATTTCACATTTCACTTAAGAAGTTTCGCTTCGCGAAGCGAAACTTCTTAAGTGAAATACAGTTTTGCGCGCAAAACTTTTGCGTGAAATTTCACGCAAAAGTTGCGCGCAACTTTTCACGCTAAAGTTTCGCTCCGCGAAACTTGTTAAGTGAAAGCGTGAAATACAGTTTTTTAAGCAAATACTTGTGAAATGGTGGACAGTATATATTTATTCAAATAACCGCATTTTTTGCCCAAGTTTTTGCACGCAAAAGTTTTGCGTGAAATTGATAACTGACTGATAACTGATTTTCACGATTTCACATTTCACGCTCAAGTTTCGCGGAGCGAAACTTGAGCGTGAAACTGATAACTGATAACTGATATGACACCTGAACAATTTGCCCAGTTAGCTGCCGAAGGTTACAACCGTATTCCTTTAATCAGAGAAGCTTTGGCCGATTTGGAGACACCGTTAAGTGTTTACTTGAAATTAGCCAACCGCCCCTATTCTTGCTTGCTTGAATCTGTACAAGGCGGTGAGAAGTGGGGGCGTTACTCTATCATTGGTTTACCTGCTAAAACGATTGTGCGAGTACATGGACACGATATTATCGTGACACAAGCGGGTCAAAACGTTTCCCAGAAAGAAGTGGCTGACCCACTTGCTTGGGTTGCTGACTTTATTGCACAATTTCGTGTTCCAAAACGGCCTGATTTACCTCGCCGATTTACAGGTGGTTTGGTTGGCTATTTTGGCTATGACACGGTGCGCTATATTGAATCCCGTTTGAGTGCCGTCAAACTTAAAGATCCCTTAGGCACGCCAGATATACTATTAATGGTTTGTGATGAACTGGTTATCTTTGATAATCTCAAAGGTAAACTCTATTTGATTGTCCATGCAGAGCCTTCAACAAATAATGCCTACCTGAAAGCTGAACAGCGTTTAGATGCTTTAGTTGAGGGTTTGCGTGACACTGTGAATGAACCATTCTTAATGAACCAATCACAAATAGTATCAAAAGAAGTCACAGAAACAGATTTTCAATCTGATTTTCCTCGCCCCCGTTTTGAACAAGCAGTGGAACGCGCCAAAGAGTACATCTCTCAAGGCGATATAATGCAAGTCGTGCTGTCGCAACGCCTTTCAATTGACTATTCGGCACCGCCTTTAAATATCTATCGCGCCCTACGTTGCCTCAATCCATCACCTTATATGTATTACTTGGATTTAGAGGACTTTCATATTGTAGGTTCATCACCTGAAATTTTAGTCAGCCTAGAGGGTTCTGAAATCACAGTACGTCCTCTTGCCGGTACGCGACCGCGTGGGCATGATGAGGCTGAGGATCAGCGACTTGAAAAAGAATTGCTGGCCGATCCTAAAGAACGTGCTGAACATCTTATGCTGATTGACTTAGGCCGAAACGATGTGGGACGAGTTGCACAAACGGGTAGCGTCAAACTGACCGAAAACATGGTGATAGAGCGATATTCTCATGTGATGCATATTGTCTCTAACGTGATAGGACAAATCAAACCCGAACTGAATGCTGTGGATGTTTTAAAGGCTGCATTCCCTGCGGGCACCCTGAGCGGCGCGCCAAAAATACGCGCCATGGAAATTATTGATGAATTTGAACCGATTAAACGCGGTATTTATGGCGGGGCTGTTGGCTACCTCACTTGGCATGGTGACATGGATACTGCTATAGCTATCCGTACAGCTGTGATTAAAGACAATAAACTGTATATTCAGGTTGGTGCTGGTATTGTTGCTGACTCTATTCCTTCAAAAGAATGGGAGGAAACGATGAATAAAGGTCGTGCAATATTTAAAGCCGTGGCAATGGCAGTGGATAATTGTTAATTATTAAAAAAATAGCGACCTTATGACGATGCTAAGTATAAGTATGATTTTTAACATCGAACACTCTATTTCACGATTTCACGCGCGTCGTGAAGCTTCGCGAAACTTCTTAAGTGAGCCTTCGGTGCGCGAAGCTAAATAAAGTTTTGCGCGCAAAACTTCTTAAGTGAAAAGTTAGTATTTTGAGGCCTTTATCGCTAATTTTGGCTAATTGCTGAAATCCGCCAAAATCGTTTTGATCGCCCCCCGTGAGAGAAGTTGACTAAGTCTTTGTTTTTTATCATTTTATAATTTCAACACAAAAAAAAATAATTGATTTATTATTTAAATCGTCCAAAATGGGCTATTTTAATAAACTTATCTTATTGTTTTGATGCCTTTTGATAAAAAATTTAACAAAACGGTATTTATTAATAATTCTCGTCTCTCACCGGGCAAAATAAATAGGGGGTATCCAGCCTCGGAGAACAGTATTTCACTTAAGAAGTTTGGCGCGCCAAACTTTTGCGTGAGCCGAAGGCCAGCGAAGCTAAATTTCACTTAAGAAGTTTCGCGAAGCGAAACTTTTGCGTGAAATATTAACTTATTGATTCTTAACGATATTTCACTTAAGAAGTTTCGCGGAGCGAAACTTTAGCGTGAAATTTTGTTTTGGGTTTCAAGGCGAAATTTTGATCGGTTTTTTACCTTGTCAAATTGAAGGCAAGCGTTAGGGCATGGGCCCTGTGCTAATCTCAAAATCAATTTTGAACGGAAATCTAAATATAATTGATATACTTAAGCGCGGTAACAAACTTATCTTTAAGAAGTACAGCTTCGCTAAACTTATAATGAGGATGGTGGGCAAATATTTTGCTCTCCTAAGTTTTTCAACTTAAGAAGTTTTGCGCGCAAAACTTCGATAGTGAAAAGTTGTGCCCGCGTGCAGTATAACAATTAACAATTATCCAGCCTCTACGATATTGAAAGGAAAACGGCCATGTTATTGATGATAGACAACTACGATTCATTCACCTATAACTTAGTACAATACTTTGGTGAGTTAGGCGCTGAGGTGCAAGTCTATCGCAATGACCAAATCACCTGTGAACAGATCGAGGCACTTGCTCCACAACACTTGGTTATATCACCAGGCCCCTGCACCCCATCGCAGGCAGGCATCTCTATTGCAGCTATCCAAACCTTTGCAGGCAAAATACCCATATTAGGAGTCTGCCTTGGACACCAAAGTATAGGACAAGCCTTCGGTGGTAAAATTACCAAAGCCCAGCAAATCATGCATGGCAAAACATCACTGATTTATCACACAGGCAAAGGATTGTTCACTGGTATTGAAAACCCCTTTGAAGCAACACGTTATCATTCCCTTGTGATTAATCAGGAGGCCCCTGAATGTTTAGAAATCACAGCTTGGACACTATCGCCTCAAGGCGATAGAGAAGCCATCATGGGAGTGCAACACAAAACTTTACCTATCATAGGAGTTCAATTTCACCCCGAATCCATCCTCACCTTAGAAGGACATGCTTTACTCAAGAATTTTTTAACGATAGAATGAAATTCTTAATTCTCGGTTTTGGCTAAATAACAGATCACGGATCATTGTTCATTGAAGATAACTGATTTTAACGCAAAAGTTGCGCGCAACTTTTGCGTGAAACTGATAACTGATTTCCACATTTCACGCTTTCACGCAAAAGTTTTGCGCGCAAAACTTTTGCGTGAAAAGTTGCGCGAAACTTAAGCGTGAAATGTGGAACTGATAAATGATAACTGATAACTGAACCATGGCAGCCCCAAAAAAAATCATCCTCACAGGACTCGCACATAAACTTTATAAGGATGGGTTGTTGAGCGAAATTGACGCTGAAACCGCGTTTGATAAATCGCGGGCAACAGGCACTTCTCTTGTCACTTATTTAGTCAATCAAAAGCTTGTCACCAGCCTTGATATAGCCTTCGCAGCGGCAGAAGAGTTTGGCGTTCCCCTTGTCGATATTGAAAGCCTTGAACTCAATCCCGATACGATCAAATTGATTGATCAAAAATTACTGGAAGAACATAAAGCCATCCCGCTTTTCCAGCGGGGTAACCGCCTTTTTGTCGCCCTCTCAGATCCGACTAAATTACCCGCATTGGAAGCCATTAAATTCAAAACAAAAATGCATACTGAAGTCATATTGGCAGAGGAAGACAAACTGAATAAAGTCATAGAACGAGCCCTTGAACTCTTTGATACCAGTATGCAGGAGTTAGAGGATGGGTTAGAAGATATTGAGCTTGTAGCCGAAGAGGAAGATAAAAAAACGGACGACGAAAAAACAGAGCCTGATGCCCCTATTGTTAAATTTGTCAATAAAATGCTCTTTGATGCCATTAAAGCAGAGGCTTCTGATTTACACTTTGAACCTTATGAAAAATATTATCGGGTACGCTTTCGTATTGATGGCATGCTTCAAGTTGTGGCTACTCCGCCTATTACTCTGTCAAGAAAACTGGCAGCCCGTATAAAAGTCATGTCACGCCTTGACGTTTCAGAACGCCGTGTCCCTCAAGATGGACGCATCAAACTGAAAATCTCCGCTAAAAAATCCATTGACTTTCGTGTCAGCACTTGCCCCATCTTATGGGGTGAAAAAATCGTGATGCGAATACTCGACTCATCGGCGGCTAAACTCAATATAGACATGCTGGGTTATGAGGAGGAACAAAAGCGCCTATACCTAGAGGCACTGGCTAACCCTTATGGCATGGTGTTGGTTACCGGCCCGACTGGCAGTGGAAAAACCGTTTCACTTTATACGGGAATCAATATACTCAATAAAGAAGGTGTCAATATCTCTACGGCAGAAGACCCGGTAGAAATTAACTTACCAGGGGTAAACCAAGTACAAATTGATGAAAAAACGGGGATGACATTCGCTAAAGCCCTTAAAGCATTTCTACGACAAGATCCAGACATCATATTAGTAGGGGAGATACGGGATATAGAAACAGGTGGCATAGCGATTAAAGCGGCCAGCACGGGCCACATGGTGATGTCCACACTACACACCAATGATGCACCACAAACACTAACCCGACTGATAGACATGGGATTGCCACCTTTTGCCATAGCCAGCACAATCATCCTGATCATGGCCCAGCGGCTGTGCCGTCGTCTGTGTACTTGTAAAGTAGAACAAGAGATACCTCAACATAGTTTACTAGCGGAGGGATTTAAAGAAGAAGACTTGGCTGAGATAAAACTCTATGGCCCACGAAATGGAGGCTGTGAGAAGTGCGGGGGATTAGGATACAAGGGACGAGTAGGGATTTATCAAGTGATGCCGATATCGGATACGATGAAACGATTGATAATGGAGGGGAGTAATTCAATTGGAATAGCGGATCAGGCTCGCAAAGAAGGGATACCCGATTTACGAGATTCGGGCTTAAAAAAAGCGATAAGTGGATTGACTTCATTGGAGGAAGTGAATCGGGTTGTGAGTAAGGAATAATCAATGAACAATGAACAATGAACAGTGAGATGTATTATGGTATCAGTCTTATCAATAATCAATGAACAATGAACAGTGAGATGTATTATGGTATCAGTCTTATCAATCAATGAACAATGAACAGTGAGATGTATTATGGTGTCAGAGCAATCAATGAACAATGAACAGTGAATGCATTTATGGTGTTAGTTTTAGCACAAAAACATATAGACTTGTTAAGTGCTTGATTTTCTGATTTTTCTCAAAATCAGAAATGCTATAAAATTAATGATTTGTGTTAAATCGTTATAAACTCTAATTAGTTATAGCGTGTCACTTTGATAAGACACAAAAAATGATCATGCTTTAAATTTTAGGGTGTCTCAATCGTTTGCATAAATGATTGATTATTTGAAGAATTGCTGTTCGTGCTATTGATAAATCATTAATCATTAATGCATTAATTCATTAATAAGAGAGGTTTGATTATGGCTGCGAAAAAAGAACCCCCAAAAGAAATTATATTTGTATGGGAAGGAAAAGATAAAAAAGGTGAAAAACGTAAGGGAGAAGAAGTCGGCAAATCGGAAGCGGCAGTTAAATCTAAACTTCGTTCCCAAGGTATAACCCCGAGTAAAGTTAAGAAAAAGCCAAAGGATTTTTTGGCAGCCCTGAATAAGAAACCTATAGAAACAGCCGATATAGCCATGTTTGCACGTCAAATGTCAACCATGATGATGGCTGGGGTACCCTTATTGCAATCGTTTGATTTGGTAGCAAGTGGGCATGAGAATCCTAGCTTTGCCAAATTAGTCATGACGATCAAAGCAGGTGTTGAAGCTGGGGGGACAATGGCGGATGCGCTGCGTGAACATCCAAAGTATTTTGACTCACTGTTTTGTAATCTTGTCGAGGCAGGGGAACAGGCGGGTATACTTGAATCACTTTTAACCAAGTTAGCGGATTATAAAGAAAAAAGTGAGAGCATGAAGAAGAAAATCAAAGGAGCTCTCAGCTACCCCATCTCAATTATGGTAGTGGCAATGATAGTCAGTGCGATTTTGCTGATTTATGTGGTGCCGGTGTTTGCTGATATGTTCGAAAGTTTTGGTGGCAATTTACCGGCTTTAACTCAATTGGCTGTTGACATGTCGGATTTTATGGTAGCCAACTGGATGCCAGTATTTGGGACGATTATAGGCTTAAAAATAGCGTTTGGTCAAGCTAAACAACGCTCTGTGGCCTTCCAAAATTTCCTGCAAAAACTATCATTAAAACTACCGTTATTTGGAGAGCTGCTCACAAAATCAGCAATAGCCCGTTTTACCCGAACCTTAGCCACCATGTTTGCGGCGGGCACGCCGCTGGTAGAGGCCATGGACTCAGTTGCCGGGGCCACAGGCAATATTGTTTTTTATGAGGCCACGATGGCTATTAAAAAAGACGTATCAACAGGCATACCGTTAGCAGAAAGTATGCGTGAAACCGGAGTCTTTCCTAATATGTGTGTACAGATGACTCAAATTGGAGAGGAATCGGGTGATATTGATAAAATGTTAAATAAAGTGGCTGATTACTATGAAGAAGAAGTGGACGGATTAGTGGAAGCTCTGAGTTCTATGATGGAACCAATGATTATGGCATTCTTAGGCGTTGTCATTGGTGGATTAGTGTTAGCAATGTACCTGCCTATATTTTCAATGGGCGGTGAAATATAAAAAAACGACAAGGATTTGATATTCGATACGGATAAGGCCACAACTACAAGGATTTGATATTCGATACGGATAAGGCCACAACTACAAGGATTTGATATTCGATACGGATAAGGATAAGGCCACAACTACAAGGATTTGATATTCGATGCGGATAAGGCTGTTTCCTAAACGCCTAAACAAATTAAAACCCGGCTTACACAGAGTGTTTTTCATTGAATATCCCATAGCGAACTTATACTGAACACCATTTGATGCAAAAGTTTAGCTTCGTTCAACTTTTGCCGATGATTCATGAATAACGAATGAAGAAATTAGAGGCCTTACTTACCAGGCCCTAAAAACCAAAGCCATAATAATGATAACTGATTTCCACATTTCACGCAAAAGTTTCGCTTCGCTGTACTTTTGCGTGAAATTCAGTTTTTGCGCGCAAAAAACTGTCGATAACTGATAACTGATAACTGATATGATTGAACCTAGCACCATAATCTTTATCACAGGAATTTTAGGTTTAATTGTCGGCAGTTTCCTAAATGTCGTGATTTACCGTTTACCCATTATGATGGAACGAGAATGGCGGGCGCAATGTGCTGAAGGGTTAAACCTTTCACCGTCTGAAGCTGAGAAAGTACTTAATTTAAGTCAACCGCGTTCTCATTGTCCTCATTGCGGTCATCAAATCACCGTTTTAGAAAATATACCCCTACTCAGTTATATTTGGCAAAGGGGTCAATGCACCGCATGCCAAAAAGCTATATCATTACGCTATCCCTTGATTGAAGCGGCAAGTGCCTTACTCGCCATGATCACAGCTTGGCATTTTGGCTTAACTTGGCCTTTAGTAGGGGCTTTAGCCTTAACTTGGGCCTTGCTAGCTGCCAGTATGATTGATTTTGACCATCAATTATTGCCCGATAATATTACTATACCGTTTTTATGGCTAGGTTTATTATGCAACTTATTTGGGTTATATACGGATATTGAATCCAGTGTGATAGGGGCAATGGCCGGTTATCTGAGCCTTTTTACAGTCTATTGGCTGTTCAAACTTTTCACAGGTAAAGAGGGCATGGGTTATGGAGACTTTAAATTACTCGCACTATTGGGCGCTTGGTTAGGGTGGCAAACTTTACCGGTGATTATCTTAATCTCCTCACTTGTTGGTACCGTGGTTGGTATCACGCTTATTTTATGGCGTTCCCATGATAAAAATGTGCCAATTCCGTTTGGGCCTTACCTTGCAGCGGCCGGTTGGCTTAGCCTATTGTGGGGAGAAAATATGACTCAGGCTTATTTCTTATGGATTTACCCTTGAAAATTGGCCTAACAGGGGGTATTGCCGCAGGTAAAACGACCGTTTCTAATTTATTTGCCAAGCTTGGTGTGCCAATCATAGATGCCGATGTCATAGCCCATGCCTTGGTGAAACCCGGCCAACCGGCGCTTGAACAGATTGCACAAACCTTTGGGCCTGAAATAATGCACGGCAATGGAGAACTTAATCGTGCTAAATTACGGCAACACATTTTTGCAAATCAACAACAACGTCAACGTTTAGAAGCGATTTTACATCCGCGCATCGACCAAGTGATGCAGGAACAAGTAGCGGCATTGTCTGATCCTTATTGTGTATTAAGTATTCCTTTATTACTAGAAACACACTATAAGGATAGGGTAGATCGTGTACTGGTTATTGATTGTCCCCCCAATTTACAGCGTCTGCGACTTTTAAGTCGCGCCGGTTTGAGTCAAACTGAAATAGAACAGATGATAAAAGCGCAAGCCAATAGAGAGGCACGGCTTGCTATAGCTAATGACGTGATTTACAATCACTCCGATTTAGAAAATCTACAACAACAAATCTTAGTTTTACATGAACAATACGAAAAGCAAGCTCGCTCTTTAACTCGACACCAATAACAAATAACCAATCAAAAAAAACGTCTGTTTTAAAGGAAACACAAAACACTTTAAGTTGACAATGATGTCTTCTCCAAGTTTCACTATGATTTCTTTTCACAATTCACCACGAATTACAATTATTTAGGAACTCTCTTTGTGAAGAAAAAAAATGTTTATGAACACCCCCTCAATGAGCGCATTAGAAATCTACTGCGACTTGAGTACCTATTTGCAGGTATGATGTATCGCATCAAGGGGCCTGCCGAATGGGACAGTCGCGCGGTTATTGACAATATTATTGAAATCCTAGACTTCATAGCCCGTATTGACTTTAAAGCCGAACTTATCAAAGATCTAGAACACCACGCGCAGATATTGGTACGTTGGCAACGTACCCCTAATGTTAATACAGAACGCCTTGTAGGCTTAATAGATAAAACCAAAGAACTTGTAGAGAGATTAGATAATATTGAAGGCCAAATAGAAGAAAATTTATCACAAAATCAAATGATAAACTTGATACGGCAACGCAGTACTATATCAGGTGGGACTTCTCGTTCCGACTTACCAGGTTATTATTATTGGTTGCAAAGAAATCCTAAACAACGTCAAAACAAACTAAGCGAGTGGTTAGCACCGCTCATGCCGCTGCGCGATGCGATTGATTTAAATTTATACCTGATACGCAATAATGCGGTGACTTCACAAGAGACCGCGCTCTGCGGTTTTTTTAAATCAAAACTGGGGGCGAAAACGAATTACCAGATTATTCAAGTCTGGATGCCGATAGAACATCCCTGCTATCCAGAAATTAAAGGCGGTAAACAACACATTACAATCCGTTTTTTTGAACAAGCTGATGTTGAAGAGCGTGATCGTAAAACAGAACAAGATGTGAATTTTGAACTTTGCTGCTGTATGACGTAAATCACTATTTTTGTAGATAAAATTGTTGTAGATAAAATGCTGTAATTGACTCCGTTATTTTTCCTGAATTAATTAAATTATGAAATTATGTTATAAAATTGTAATTATTCCATTAACAGCAAAACGCCGCTTGGGTGCCGCTCACGAAAAACCTTAACTTAATGGTATTGACTATCGTACTTTGGCTTATGAATTACAATCCAGTGGATTTTTAAATCAATGATTTATAAAGGAAATCAATACAAAAGGACGGGACAAAAATTTTGGCAGCTTTGGACAAACCTGAGAAAGCAATAAATCAACGAAGGGGGGGTCAATGATATTGTGAGCTTCTGATTAACGAAGGGGCTTATCGCGATCCCACCCGACATCGCCACATGGCTAAAAAATCAAATCATTAATTATGTTAGTCCTGTACATAGACAAAAGGATGCTAAAGTACTCATTAATTGGCAAGGTGGGTAAGCTCACAATGATATTGTGAGCTTTTGATTAACGATGGGGCTTATCGCGATCCCACCCGACTCTATTTCTGTGGCTTTGAGAAAAGGCTTTAAAACCACAAGATTAGGCTTTCCCAAAAATCCGTTACAACTCGTAAAAAATAGGAAATATATCTATGGATAAAATCTTCAAGGTGGGTGTATTCGGTCTTGCGTCCAATGAACAAAATACTTTGGGTAGCATTTTTAAGCTTGCCGCTTCACGCAGTCGACAATACACGATGGTCAGTTCTACAGAACGTGAGACGGCTGAAATGATACTGGTTGATGCTGATGATGCTGATGCACAAAATGAATGGCGTAGTTTTAGTGTACACCACAGTAATATTCCCGTCGTACTCGTTACCAAAAATGCCCCGGCAACAGCCACCAACGAAGTTTACCTACGTAGACCGCTGACTTTAAAACGGGTTCTTGAAACCCTTGATAAAGTCACTATTGAAGTCTATAAGTATGTTCCTGAAGCAGTCATAGGCGGCGAAGACGTACTTGATGAAGAGGCTAATGCCGCTTTACTTGGAGCTGCTCAGAGTGCTGAAAAAGCCTCACGGACGGGTACCAAAACCCTTGTTGTCGATGACAGCCTCCCGGTACGCAAATCTATGGAAATTCAATTAGGACTATTTGGAATGGATATCGACTTTGCTGAAACAGGTGAAGAAGCCCTTGAGTACATACAAAAGACGGTCTACGACATTATTTTCTTAGATTTGATGTTACCTGGCATCGATGGTTACAAAGTCTGTAAAGAAATTAAATCTCATAAACTGTCCAAAAATACCCCAGTCGTTATGTTAACCGGCAAGGGCTCACGCTTTGATAAACTCAGAGGAACTATGGCAGGTGCCAACGTCTACTTAACTAAGCCTGTTGAACAAGAAAAACTCAAGGAAGTGATTAAAGAATACTTGCCTAATGCCGTTAGCAGTTAATAACTTATTAAAGCCCTTATCAGTCAAAATGGAAAACTGATAGACTTATGATGCTTTCGCCTTACAAATGACGAATAGAGCAAATTATTAGTACTTGATTATGTGATATGATGTGATAGAATGTGCGCGTGAAAAGTACATATAGGTTAAATGAATTTGCCTTCCATCTTAATAGGTCAGTCAATAACGAAAAAAATGGGACAGGCTTGGTAATATTTCAAGCACATCGAACTGCGACAAATCGGCGATATTATACGCACGAACAGTATTTGGAATATATAGGCATCGTTGAAAACGACGTGCTAAGCCAAAAAAAGGTCATTGTATATTACCGTGTTTAGAGTGCCAGTCAAAAAGATGATATGAGATATCAAAGGCAAGCCCTTGAAATATTTTTTATATGATAGCGAAAGGATCGCCTCCGATGAATGGTTTTATGATAATGGTAGTGGTCTGAATTAATGGCTCCAAAATTTTACGAAACTAATGAATGAACGTAGAAACAGGTGAAATTTCCACATTAGATCATTGCCCATAAGGAATGTTCGATTTGGTTTGAATGGTTCCAGTATTTTTGTGAAAAGCATGGAACTAAAATAGTAATAATGAGTAATAATGAATCAGGAAAGATTATCTCCTGAGCAAGAAATGACGCAAGATTTAATTTCTATTATTCACACTTTTTCAGGTCAATTATAGGCAGACTACGCAAATACAAGAAAATTATAAGGCATGCTGTCTCGAATCGTGATCGCGACAAAATACAGATAAAGAATCCCACAGTTAAACAGGAACAGTATTAAAGGCTGCGCTTGTGGAAGCTATCGCGAAGCTTACAACTAGGGTTTAGAGGAATGGAAAAAACCATAAGGGGCTGGCAAAAACCAAGGTTTTTCATTATCAAATGACCAATTCAAAGTAGCTTCCAAGAGGATAAAGATTCCTAAGCGGGGTTGGGTCAAGTTAACAGAATTCTATAAAAATTTTCTGGAAATATTTTATCAGCAACGGTTTCTCGCACGGCTGAGAAGTGGTTTGTCAGTATTAGCGTCCATATGGAAACAATACCCGTAAAAGCTCGTTCCAAGCTGATGTTGTTGGTGTTGATTTGGGTGTGAAAAGCTTAGCAAGTCTTTCCAACTGTGAAACAATAGAAGGGCGGAAACCTTTAGAAAATTAAGTTGTAGATTAGCTCGTTTACAGCGGAATGCAAAGCGTGTGTCGTACTAAAGGCTCAAAACGCAATGATAGACAGAAGTTGAAAATTTCAAAACGTCCATTTCAGTATCCAAAGCATTCGTCAAGATGGACTGCATAAGCAGACGCATCATCTTTGCCAAAGCTTCAAGATAATTTGCCTTGAAGACTTAAATGTGAAAGGAAAGTTAAAAAATAATAAGCTGGCAAAGGCTATCAGTGACATGGGTATCATCGAATATTATGCTTTTGTTTTGGGTATCTAATCCTATCCTTAACATCCAGATTGTCGTGTACTTCGTAATAACTTGAAACGATATAATAGTTATCCATAAGCTAATTTATCCTCTGTCAAGACATCTGAAGTTTGCCAAACATCAGATGTTTTGTTAAAAAAGATGGGGTGTTATCTGAGAAAACCCACCTTAGGGTGGAATACGAATTTGGCACTATATTCATAAATTTTTAAGGGTAAAATAGAAATCCCTATATTCACCCGAAGGTGTCTTTTGTCAGATAAGCCCCCTTATGGAACTAATGGAAAATTATGGAATATACCGTTTTTTCATTTCAAACTATTCACGAAACACACGCCATTCACAATTCTTCTAGCGAAGTTTTTCGCGATAAAAACTTCGCTAGAAGAATTCACCATTATTGAAACACTGCTACTGAGGGAAATTTGCAAAATGCCGTTCCGCACACACCTATTATTGGCAATCATATTATTGTTTTTGACTGCCTGTGAGTTTTTTCCTGATATCACTGGTAAAGCTAATGTAGAAGAATACGATGAAAATCGTTCTGTGGTACAACTTAACTTAGCTGTCGCGCCTCAAATTGCTTGGATGCCTTGGTATCTAGCTGACCAAGAAGGCATCTTTCATGAACACAGTGCCAAACATCGAATCCAAGTGCAATTTATCCCAGACAACAATTACCAAGACACCATTGACAAATTTATCACTGAAGAAGTTCAAGCTATTGCCATCTCCAACATTGATGCGATTGCTCAACTTGTCAGACGCGATATAGAAGCCGATGTGATCCTAATCACTAATACCAGTAATGGTAATGAGGCTATCTTGCTGCCATCTAATGCTGACACTAGCCTTCACAGTCTTCGTGGCAAAACCTTTGCCCTCGTCAAAAACGCCTCCCGCCACTATCTGTTCGATCGTTACTTAATCAGAAATCAGATAGCCTTTGACGAAATCAACATCGTCGATACTGTTGAAAGTGATATACCTGATGCCTTTCTTAAGAAAGAAATTTACGGTGTTGTCACCAGTAATCCCAATCTACACAAGTTAACCCATGCCGAAGAATCTGCCAAAGTACTCTTTGACAGCCGCCAAATTCCAGGGGAAATCTTTGATCTGCTGATAATCCGCCGCAAAACCCTACTTGACTATCCACAGTTTGCCCAAGTACTCCTAGCGACATGGTTTTCAGTTATGGAAAGATTGCAAGGCAGTAAGAAAGGCCCTACTCTTGATGCCTTAGCCAGTCTAGCCAATCTCACGCGCTCAGAATATGAACAACAATTGGTAACAACGCCTTTGTATGAGACTTCAACCAAGGCTCTCTCCGCCATCCGTGATCGCCGGATTAGGAAAGCCATGCGTCACCTCCGTTATTTTATCGAACGTCACCAACTGACTGGCAACGAAGTCTACATAGATTGGGTTTCCTACCCTGGACGTAACCCCGCTTTATTACACTTTAATGGACAGCCACTACAATATTTTGTTGCCCCACCACCAGTGTCCGATGAATAGTCGCTTTATTACAGAACAGAATGTTTGGGAATCGGGAATTTGGAATTCCACGCTGTGAAAAAGTATTTCGCGATAAAAACTTGCAGCAAAGAATTGTGAATCTGGAAAATAAATGAGTGGTGTGATGGGGTTTAATCCATTCATACAATGTGGTAATTTAAATCACACGGTAAAGTCAACAAATCATTTCCACAAGGGTTAAAGTATTAATCTGTTTTGAACCCCTTTATGAATACTTATTGGTGAAGCTTTTGCTTTTCTCTGTTCTTAAGGCATCGAAAAAATCCGTTATAACCAGCGCATTATCAAGAACAGATGTGAATGATCACTTCAAGTTTCGATCATATCGCCTCAAAATTTGTACCTTAAAATGAGACCACAGAAATCAAATTTCAGGCAAAATTTTTGCTTGAAAAACGACTTGAAGCGCGTTGTTTAGCGAAGCTAAACTTTAGCCTGAAAGCCTTTACAGCTAACCATGACCAAGAAAACAGCCAAGTTAACACCAAGTCAAGCCCTAAACCGTCCGCTCCATCGTCAAGCTGAGGACACCACACAGGCCTTCAAAGAAAAACAAGTTATTACACGTCGGTTAGGATTCTATGTGGGCAACCTTGGCCTACTGATAGCTCAAAAAGCCACCTGTGAACTTACCGAAATCCTTCAAATTTGCGCCATTCCTTTTACGGCCACTTGGCTACTGGGCCTCATTAATCTGCGTGGTAATCTTCTCCCCGTGTTTGACCTCCATAAATTATTGCAACTTGAACCGGTTGAGGCAAAAAAACTTCTCATTTTAGGGCAAGGCAATGCTACAGGTGGTATTGTCATTGATAATTTACCAATACATATCAACTTCACTGACACAGATAAACTCATCCACCTACCCCCTTTGCCCGCCATCATTAAACCATACAGCACCAGTGGCTACGAAAAAAACGGGCAACTCTGGTTTAATTTTGACCATAAAGGATTCTTTGAATCCATAGCCACCAAAATAGCTTTGTAAGGAGTTTTCGCTTTAAGAAGTATTGCTTAAAAACTTCCTTATTGCGATTTCGCCCGCGAAAGGAGTTTGCCGCTTCAGTAGTTCAGGCTTGAACATCGAAGTTAAAATGAGTCTTTTTTAATTTCTTATGCTTATATCCTACATTCATCACACCTTTTTTTTCGATGAAAGGTACACAAGAATCGAAAACATCGAAGCCTCTGTCATTATTTTAATCTTATTCAACAATTCAATAACTTATATGACAAGGTATACTTCGATGGTTCATAAATATTTATTTTTTATAGGGTTAAAAATAGCCTTATGCTTATTTATATTTTAATTACCGAAAATTGGGGAATGTCGTGCCCTTTAGGATCGCGTATCCAATCGATAACTCTTTGATTTATTTAAATAATTTTTCACGCAAACGTTTTGCGCGCAAAACTTTATTTCACGCAGCGAAGTACAGCGAAGCGAAACTTTATTTCGATGCGATAGTTTCGCGCTGCGAAACTATCGCTGTGAAATGTGAAATGTGAAAAAGAGATTTGTTTGTGAGAAAGATAATTTAATTTTTATTTTTAAATACCAAACTGCTATGAAGGGTGTGATGAATGTAGGTTATAATTAAACATTCTTAATATTTAGTATTCTTATACTCTATCTTCAAATTTTTGAGATCATTTGGCTTTACAATGCTCTATTTTTGAGTGTGTCAATATGCAGCTTATTGATTTTTAATGTTATTTAGATTTTAGGCGTAAAATCAATGGTTTACAAAAAACTTGAAGATCGAGTTATATATTGCCGTTTTGGGATAAACTCAAAAAGGGATGTGTGCCCAAAAAACGAGTATCATCAAAAACTTATCATTATCTACAACAGTATCGAGTACCTCAATAACACCGCGTGGATAGTTTGATAAAGTCGAAATCGAAAATATTAGCTTAGCGTTCTTAGCTTTGTTCGCTTAGTATTTAAAACTGATGATACTATTGTGTAATGCATGCTATCCCCTATAGATTTTAGGATAAATAGTTTGCCCGATTACATCACCAAATAACAACAACAAAGTATTGATGTGTTCATTGATAATTGTTCATTGATAATTGTTCATTGATATTGCTATGAAATTACGACAAAAAATGTTTATTGGCTCAGCCTTTCTTGCAGTCATCCCCGTGCTAATCACCGCTCTTGTCACTAGCCAGATTGCTAGCACCTTGGGTGAAGACGCGCTAACTCAAAGTGCCCAAAGCCATATCACATCATTGCGAGACGCTAAAAAAGCCCAAGTTGAGGATTACTTCAACTGGGTCTTTAACCAAATTAAGGTTTACGCTGATGCCAAAACCACCGTTGAGGCTATGCGTGGTCTCAAAGAAGCCTATCCCCGCTTTAAAGAGGAAGCCACTCTTAATAGCGATTTTGATCTGTTGGATGAAGGCCCTTTACAGGAAGGGCCACCTGCTCCCTTATCCCTACCCATTGACGAGTACAAAGAGCTCTTGCGGGATTACTATGTTAATGATTTTTATCAAGAATATGGTACGCTCAATGTCAATGAAGCACCTGACATGATCGAGGTGCTTAATCAACTGGACGGCAATAGTATTGCCCTCCAATATTATTATATTGCCACCAATCCTAATCCATTGGGTACCAAGGAAGAATATTTTGCCGCCACGGATACCTCTAGCTATACCCAATTACATCGCCATTATCATCCCTATCTCCACGATATTCAGAGACGCTTTGACTTTGAAGATATTTTCTTAGTTGATGCTGTCAGCGGTCATATTATCTACTCAGTGCTTAAAGAAATTGACTTTGCTTCTTCCCTCAGAAATGGCCCTTTTGCTAAAACAGGCCTCGGTCAAGTTTATGATAAAGTTAAACAAGCTCGCCACGGCACCATTGCCTTGGTCGATTTTGCACCCTACTTGCCCTCCTATGATAGTCAAGCCGCCTTTGTCGCTACCACTATTTATGACGGCGAACAACGAATAGGCGTTTTGATTTTTCAAATTCCTATCTATAGTATTAACGATATTTTGACCAATCACCGCGTCTGGCGCTATGATGAGTTTGGACGCACAGGTGAAACTTATGTTGTCGCCGCTGATGGCACCATGCGTAATGACAGCCGTATGTTGGTTGAAGATAAAGAAGGTTATTTACATGCCGTCCGACAAGCAGAGTTACCTGAAAATATCATCTACAACATCGAACTGAAAGATACCAGTGTGGGTCTCCAGCGCGTCGATAGCCCAGGTACGCGCTCCGCCTTCTCAGGCATAACCGGCTTTGATCTTTATGAAGATTATCGTGGCGAATTTGTGCTATCCGCCTTTTCTCCAATTAATGTACCCGGCTTGCAATGGGCTATTTTCTCCAATCTACAAGAAGAAGAATCACTAGAACGTTTAGAAAACCTCACGGCAGGCATTATGGAAAGCACCATTTTCACCGCAGCAATTATCTTATTTGTCGGGGGGATTGCCGGTTTCTATTTCTTTGGTCGTATTGCCGCGCCTATTAGTCACCTAGAAGCCACAGTTACCCAAGTGGCCGAAGGTGATTTTACTGCCCGCGCCGAAATTAAAACCGGTGATGAACTTGAAACCCTCAGCAACGCCTTTAATGGCCTCTTAGAAGATCGCTTGACAGCCCTCGCTAAGGCAGAAAAAGAAAATGAGATGCTGAATAACTCCATCATTGAGTTACTTAAAGCCTCTTTCCAATTGAGTCAACGTGATCTCACAGTGCAAGTACCAGTTACTGAGGATGTCACCGGCCCCTTGGCTGACGCGATTAACCAGATGGCCACAGAAACCAGTAAAGTGTTGCTGAATGTCCGTCATATTAGTGATCAAGTCGGTTTAGCTTCTAGCCAAGTCAAAGTACAAGGTGAGAATGTTTCCAGAGTGGCAGAGGCGGAACGAGAAGTGGTCGATACCACCATGACCGAACTGTCTGCCGCCGCTGAAGCGATGAATAAAATTGCTGAAGTCGCGCAGTCCTGTAATGAGATAGCTTCTCAAGCTACCCGTTCAACTCAAACAGCGCTCGTCACCGTCACCAGCACAGTAGATGGCATGGGCGAAATTCGAGAAACCATTCACGAGACTGAAAAACGAGTGAAGCGGTTAGGCGAACGCGCTCAGGAAATCAGTAGTATCGTCGATATTATTAACAATATTGCAGAACGCACCCATGTACTGGCACTTAACGCCAGTATGCAAGCTGCGGCTGCAGGTGAAGCGGGACGCGGATTCTCGGTAGTTGCTGATGAGGTGCAACGTTTGGCAGAAAGCTCACGTAATGCGACTTCCCAAATTTCCGCCCTAGTCAAGAATATTCAAGTGGAAACCAATGATACTATTGCCACTATGGATAAAACCATCAAACAGGTGGTTGAAGGTTCGCTGTTAACCGAACGTGCTGGTGAGCAAATGAAAGATACGCAAAATACCACAGCCAATTTGGTGCAAGTGGTAGAACAAATTGCGATGGCTTCCAGACAGCAAGCGCAAATCAGTAATGAATTACGGGAGCGAGCGCAAACCATTCAGGAGAGTACTCAAGAAACCGGTAAACAGTTAGAGGCGCAAACGACACAAACAGAAAGTTTGGTCGATTATTCTAAACAACTGATTGAATCTGTTAGGGTATTTAAATTACCTGACATTCATGAATAATGGCTTCTTAAAACACTTCTGATCACTTCAGAACACTTAGAACATTCCAGAACTTTTCACGGCACTGTAGACTGAAGTGTTCAGTCAATTTGTGTTCATTGTTCATTAGACTTGTCCCTTCGAGGATCAAGTTTTTGTTTCGCAAAAACTTGATCCTCGAAAACTTGTTGAAATACGATTTTTTGCCCCAGTTGAGGCAAACAAAAACTTCTTAAGTGAAAAAGCTTATATCGGGACAAGTCTATTGTTCATTAGAGTTTATACCGATTTAACGTAACTCATTGATTTATATAGAATTCTCATTTTGAGAAAACTCATAAAATCAATTCGCTTTAAGAAGTTTCGCGCGCAAAACTTCTTAAAGCGAAACTTAAATGTAAATAGGTATAACCTACATTCATCACACCTTAAGATCGTTTTTGGTAATTAAAAATAAAAAAACATCAATGCCTCGAACATTATTTTAATATTATTAAATAATTCAATAACTTATATGAAAGATGTACTTCGAGGGTTCATAATGGCATGAGTTTTAAAGGGGCTATTGTGGCATGATGCTTATGATCAATTGATAAAACTTTTTACAAAAATTCTTTTTTGCGACTTATTAGTATGAGGTATTGTGCCAACCCTCAAATCCGTTAAATGATATAAGTCTTTGATTTATTTTAATATTTTAGCTCTTTCTTTGTGAACTCGATAATTTGATTATTTTTAAATACCAAACTGCTGTGAAGGGTGTGATGAATGTAGGGTATAATGTCTATTGTTCATTGTTGAATCAGTGTTCTATAGCGTTTCAGAGGGGCAGCGACAAATCGTACCATGGGGCCCGCGCAGTTTAAGTTGCCTTCGTGCCCAAAAACGCTGTAAAATATTTACCTGAACTAATGAACTCCTTATGAACTTCACGCACGAATTAACTCCTTCACGAATGAACTCCTCATGAACGGTTTACAAACCAAAATCACCAACGAGGCTTATGTTTTATACGAAGCCCTAGTAGACTTAGTCAGTGGAAGTGCTGAGAAAGTGACCCATGCTATTGAAATAATAGAGAATTACTTTTTAGACCTAGAAGAAGCGGCTACAGAGATTAACAATGCTTGCCTACCTACAATCTGTCAGCAATTGCGCCAAAACTTAATTCAATTACCCCTTCTAGCACCAACCAAACGTATAGCACTTATTCGACAATTTGAACGTTGGCCTCGACTCATTTCAAATTATCTCTATTCACCCTCTGAGGCCAATCATCATTTAATTGATTTTCTGAGTGATGCCCAATGGCCCCAACCTTATCCCTTTGACTTCGCGAAGAAACTATGTGATAGCTTAAGTCAAGAATTGACACATCAAAAAACGAATCTGAAAAATCCAATGTCTGATTTATCCAAAAAGATTATTGAAATGAGCGAGACTTTATCAGCCGCTCTTAACCAGCTTGTTACCTTTGATTCAGAAAGTGAAACCTATATAGAAGGGCTTGAACAGTATACCGATACTGTGCAGTCATTTTGGGAACTGGCTGACAAAATGGATTTAAAAGGCATCCAAGACATTTGCCTTTTTATTAATGACAATGTGTTTGAATTATATTCACAACGCAAAAAACAACACCAAGAACTGTTTGCACTGTGGCCAAAGCGCCTACTTGAGTATCTTCAAGTGCAGGAAATAGGACATCAAAATCCCACACTTGATGCGCTTAAACGGCATGATTTAGCAGCAGAAAAGTTGCTAGAATTACTGCGCCTTGATTCTTGGCCGGTCGTCATGTCAAAAGCAAAGGCCAGTCTTTTATTGAGTCAACTGATACAAGACAATAGAGCCTTTATGACTCGGATAAACCAATCGAATGATGCCCCAACAGTCAATGAAAACTCGGATATGGCCCCCCCTCTTGAGAGTCAAAAAGAGCCGTTTGATTTACAGATTGCTAATTTCGATGCAACAGTATCTTCGATAGTACAAACTGAAGCCCCTTTAATTAATCGGTCATCGGAAGCCCTTGTTTATCATGCCATAGAAAATGAATTAGAATTAGAAACATTAGACGCTTCTGATACTTTTCGAGGTTCAAGTTTTTGCGCGCAAAAACTTGAACCTCGAAGGGAAAATAGAGCAGTGTCCTTCCCTATTCACAAAGAATTATTAGTAGAAGAAAATGTAGCAGAAAATGGAGGATTAACCGCCAAGTTACCTAGGCCTTCAGTCCAGCGGGAACAAAATATTGAAAATGAAAATACTATTGAAGATGAAAGTACTTTGACCCAATTACCCCTTAATAATGAGGAAAATCATAAAAACTTACCCGCTTATGATAAAGAATTAGCCGTTTGTCAACCCGATTTATTCATTGATGATAAGGAATTGGCGGATTGTCAACCCGATTTATTCACTGATGATGATAAAGAATTAGCGGATTGTGAACCCGATTTATTCATTGATGATAAGGAATTGGTGGATTGTGAACCCAAAAAATGGGCGGATGCGACCCTTCCTGTTCTGGAACCAGAAATGACTGACAAAGAACTGGCGGGATTATTGAATAATGCAGAAAACGATCATCATAGTGAGAAACAACTCGAACAAGAGGAATTTTTGATGACATCAAAAGCATTGGCAGCTGATAGTGAAGAATTCGTCACGGATCAAACCCTTGCTTTTGAATCCGTGACTTTTGAAAAAGAAGTCACGGATCAATCCCCTCAACCCGGTGGTGGTCATGCTCAAGAGTTTGAGGCCACTTCTGAAAAGCTAGAACAAAACACCACTGATTCAAATGCGAACTTTCAATTGCTCATTCCAAAAATCAATGAAAGCGAAAACGCTCGGTTGATTGAAGAATTGATAGCAGCAGAGGCGGGTAGTGAGGCATTGTTAGAAGCGGTTATGAGTTATACCGAAAATGTGCAAGTCTTCTGGGAGGCAGCCGAACAGGCCGGTTTTTCAGGGGTAAACGAAGTTTGCACATTTATCAATGACAATATAATGGCCTTAGGTTTCGAGCCCGTTTCAAGGAGAGAGGCGGCACGTTCGGTATTATCAGCTTGGCCTCAATTGATGGTCGCGTACTTACAAGCACCTCAAACCGGCAGTGAGGCGCTGGTCAACAATTTGCAGAATGCGGGTTGGTCTGCCCCGCTTGATGAAGCCAATGCCTTGATATTAAAAGAAAATTTGATTGCAATCCAGCCGCGTAGCACTGATGTACAAAGCCCGATAGCATCAAAGTCTTTTGAATCGCTTACTGATGATATCAGTGAATCCCAAGGTTCAAAGCAAGAAGTCATGCCATACCTTGAGGTAACTATTCCTAATGCCCAATTGCTCATTGAAAAAATCAATGAGCTTGCCCAAGAAAACGCCCAGATAATTGAGAATTTGATAGCAGCAGAGGATGGCAGTGAGGCATTGTTAGAAGCGGTTATGAGTTATACCGAATATGTGCAAATCCTCTGGGAGGAAGCCGAACAGGCTGGTTTGGATGGGTTAACCGAAGTTTGC
>QNEL01000044.1 GCA_003645185.1 Candidatus Parabeggiatoa sp. nov. 3 | reverse complement strand
TGGGTGCCCTTTTTTAAAATCCCTTGTGGTTGCCCTTTTTGAAAATGATTTGTAGGGGCAATCCCTTGTGGGTGCCCTTTTTTAAAATCCCTTGTGGTTGCCCTTTTTGAAAATGATTTGTAGAGGCAATCCCTTATGCTTACCCTATTAAGATTCATTTAAGATTCAAAGATTATGATGCGCCTCCAATTCATTTTCAATCAAAAACCAACCCACATTTATTCACTCACAACAAAGGAATCAAAATGACAATTCACTTCAAAAAATCTCTCATTGTCGCAGGTATGGCATTCCCATTAGCAATGCCCCTATCGATCCACGCCAGCGAAGCGGTAGACGAATTACTGGCAGAATATCGTTCTCAAGGCGCAACTGATTTCAGTGCAGAAACTGGGCAAACGCTCTGGAATCAAGAATTTACGCATCAAAAAACAGGTAAAATTCGTCAGTGTATTGCCTGCCACACTGATGACTTACGCAACCAAGGCGAACACGTTCGCACTGGCAAAACCATCAAACCCCTCGCCCCCTCAGTCAACCCTGAACGCTTGACGAAGATCAAACACATTCGCAAGTGGTTGAAACGCAACTGCAAATGGACGTTGGGCCGTGAATGTGATGCCCAAGAAAAGGGTAATATCCTCAACTTCATACAAAGTCAGTAATCTCAATTTTTTGATCACACCGATTGGTGGGCAAGCACCTTGCCCACCCTACAATTAGGAGAATAATGTTATGAAAATACACACAACGGCCCTCACGATAATCGTCATGTTATTGACTTACGCCTACCCCATCTTAGCTGACGACGGTTATTTGGTTGCCTCCAAGGATGACGGTTTGTTGAACTGGTTATATGCCAAATGGGATCATGATCATGATGATCATGATAGCGATGATGATAGCGATGATGAGCATCATCGCGATGGAAAGCATCAACGCGATGATGACTATCTCACACCAGTCACCAACCCAATTTACAGCGAAGAATGTGGCAGTTGCCATTTTGCCTACCAACCCGCCCTTCTCCCTGCCCGTTCATGGCTAAACTTAATAACAACACTTGACAATCACTTTAACGACAATGCCGAAGTGGAAGATGATGTTCAAAAAACTTTGACGAATTACCTCGTCAAAAACGCAGCTGAATTTTCACAAGATGAATTTTCAAGAAAACTCATGCGCCGCTTGTCAAACACTCAAACGCCTCAGCGTATCACAGAACTCGCCTACTTTCTGCATGAACATGACGACTTGCCCAAGAAAATGGTCAACGACAACCCCAAAGTCAAAGCCCTGAGTTATTGTGATAAATGTCACACTCGCGCAAAACAAGGAAATTATTCAGAAGACTATATCAATATTCCAGGTTATGGGCCTTGGGATGATTAAGTCCGAAAAGTCCAAAGCAGCCGCTTTGGACTCCAAAAACACGACAAATCAAATCCGCATTTTGGATTGCCCAACCCGCTTGTTTCATTGGTAGCTCGTTATCGCCTTCAGTTTAGCCTAGCTGAGTTATGGCGATGCGCGTTATCTAGTATCCATGTGTCAAATCCACCACAAGCCACTCAATTCAAGGCAGGATAAGGAGCAAGAAATAATATACGCCGTTTTGGATTTTGATAAATGCTTTATCAGTATTCACTTGCGTTTTTCAGGCAAAAGTTATTGGTTGCCACATTCCTAAACTGTTTAGCTCTACATTCCAACTTGAGTTTGCAAACTTCAAACTCAAGTTTAAACGCCAATTCATAAACCGATCTGTTAAAATGCCAATCTGACGATTTCATTTTTCATTCGCACAATTGTTTTCCACACAACAACTCAATAGGCAATAATAAGCATGAAAATTCAATATCTTGCTCTGATTCTGGGAATAAGCATGATGTCTGTCTCATACGCACAACCCAACATGGGGCAAGGCATGAGCAGCGCCTGTCCGTATGGTATGCCGCCCGGCCAATGCAAAATGCATGGCCCCGGTATGCACGGAATGAGGCAAGGCATGCCATACGGCAATCAGCCCAATCCTCAAGCACAGCCATCGCAATCAAATGATCAGCGTACCTTTATTAACATGCCACCGAAGGCACAACAACTCATGCGACAAGAAATGCTAATCAATCTCACCACCTTAACTCAGATTCTAAGCTTTCTCGCAGCCGATAAGCTAAACGATGCCGCTGAAATCGCCGAAACTCAAATGGGTAGAAGCGCGATGGGCAAACACCGAGGTACCGGTATGGGGCCTGGGCGATTTATGTCACAGTCAATGCGACAAACCTGTTTTAATATGCACAATGCGGCCAGTGAGTTTGCACAAACCGCCAAAACCGGTAACACCACACAAGCTTATGCCGCCCTCGCCAAAGTTACCGCAACTTGTGTCGCCTGTCACTCTACTTATCGCACACGCTAATTGAATAAAAAAACCTGACAGGCAAAAGCTTTTACCTCTGTGTACCTTTGTGTACCTCTGTGTACTCTGTGTTGATGTTTTTTATTTTTAACACATCATGGAGTACCACAGAATAGCACTTCGTCAATACTCAACACCTATACAAAAATAGAAGAATTAACACCATGCCACTGTTCCAAAAATCAGTCATCCAAAAACATTTAGCACATCTTGAACAAAATCAACTTGATAACGCATTCAACCGATTTAAAAACAATTACAGTATTGATAAAATTCAACTTATCAAAACGCTTAAAGAAGAAGAATATCAAGACGGCTTTCTGCGCGATATTTTTGTAGATGTTTTCGGCTACACTCTAAAACCGGATAACCATTTTAATCTGGTTAGAGAATTTAAAAATCAAACCGATGGCAAAAAAGCCGATGGCGCGATTTTAAAAAATGGCAACGCCATTGCCATTATAGAATTAAAATCCAATCAAACCAAAGACTTAAAAAGTATTACCCAACAAGCCTTTAATTACAAAGTTAATCAGCCGCATTGTCAATATGTCATCACATCCAATTTTCAAAAACTGCGGTTTTACATTGACTATGCCAACGAATATGAAGAATTTGATCTCTTTCATTTAGACAAAGCCACGTTTGCCTTACTCTATCTCATTTTGAACAGAGATTATTTGTTAAATGGTTTACCCAAGCAGATCAAAGAGGAAACTAAAAGCCATGAAGACAATATATCAGAGCAATTTTATAAAGATTACTCCCAATTTAAGCAAGAGATTTTTGCTAATTTAACCCAAAATAACCCACAGTTTGATCAACTATTACTCCTCAAAAAATCTCAGAAGTTTTTAGATCGATTATTGTTTATATTATTTGCCGAAGATACCGGCTTACTGCCCCCTAATTCGATAGCAACCGAAATCGAAAATTGGGAAGCCTTGCAAAAACTCAACGCCTATGATGCCTTATCAAATCGCCTGAACCTGTTTTTTCAACATCTCAATAAGGGTTATCACTCCTCAAATTATGACATTCCAGCCTACAATGGCGGCTTATTTGCCTCAGATAATATTTTAGACAAATTGAACATTGATGACAGAATCTTAAAAGATAATCTACTGAAATTGGCAGCCTATAATTTTAATACCGAATTAGATGTCAATATCTTAGGGCATATTTTTGAACACTCCTTGAATGACGTCGAAAAGATTACGGCCCAAATTGAGCGAAAAGCAACAACTAAGGAGAATACAAAACGCAAAAAAGACGGCATTTTTTACACCCCAAAATACATCACCCAATATATTGTCGAAAAGACATTAGGAACACTATGTGCTGAAAAACGCCAACAACTGAATCTCGTTGATATTGAGTTTGACGAATCGTATTGGAGAAAAGATACTTCGCTTTCCGCAAAAGGGAAAAAATTGTTTAAGACATTGGAGGCTTATAAAAATTGGTTATTGACACTCAAGATACTTGATCCCGCTTGTGGTTCAGGCGCGTTTTTAAATCAAGCCCTAAATTTCTTAATTGCAGAGCATCAAGAAATAGACAACATCATTGCAGATCTGACTCATGCCATGCCCAAATTTTATGATACCGATAAAATAATATTGGAAAAGAATATTTATGGTGTCGATATTAATGAGGAAAGTGTTGAAATTGCACAACTTTCATTATGGCTACGCACGGCAAAAAAAGGCAGGAAGCTCTCTAATTTAAGCCAAAATATTAAATGCGGCGATTCTTTGATAGATGATCCTGCTATCGCTGGGGATAAGGCTTTTGATTGGAATCAAGAATTTTCTAAAATAATGCAACAAGGTGGGTTTGATATCGTGATTGGGAATCCGCCTTATGGGGTAGTTTTCAACAATGCAGAAAAACAATATTTAAAGCTATTTGATAAATTAGTACCTGATTATGAAATTTATATCTATTTTATATCTCTCGGTATGGCTAAGCTACTGAAACCGTCAGGTGATTTATTTTATATCATTCCCAACACCTTTTTATCTATATTATATGGACAAAATTATCGGGCATTTCTCACAAAACATTATCAAATCTCTTATATAGCCAATTTGTCTGAAGAGGAAGTGTTTGAAGATGCCCAAGTACGGAATTGCATATTGGGTTTGCGAAAAAATAATACAGGAGAAAAATATACACAATTCTTTCGGCTCGAACCGAGCAATAAGACTTTTTGGCTAAATGAAGTTTTAAATCAAGACGTGCTGTCTGAAAATACGGCAAACTGGCTAAACCTGTCTTTTAAGAGTTCCGTTTCTCGTTTAATGACAAAACTGAATAACAATCAAAAATTAAACTATTTTTTTCAAGTTTCTCAAGGGCTTATACCTTATGATAAATATAGAGGGCATAGCCAAGAAACCATTAAAGGTAGAGTATTTCATGCGGCTTATCAAAAAAATGAAAGTTATCAAAAAGAATTAAAAGGCTCCGATATTTCTCGGTATCAACTCAATTGGAATGGCACTTTGTGGATAAGCTATGGTGAATGGCTTGCAGCACCAAGACAGCCTAAGTTTTTTGTAGAAAAAAGAGTATTAATTCGAGAAATCACAAATGATGACTTATTTTGTACTTATACAGAGGCGGAATATTATAATACGCCTTCGATTATTAATATTATTCAAAAGGAAAAATCTTTAGATTTAAAATATTTATTGGCTCTTTTAAATTCAAAAATGATGGGTTGGTATCATAATAATACTTCACCAAAAGCCAAAAAAGGTTTGTTTCCCAAAATATTAGTCAATGATGTCAGAAATTTACCCCTAAAATCGCTTTCAAAAACACAGCAACAACCCTTTATTGAAAAAGCCGATTTAATGCTTGGGTTAAACAAAGCACTACAAGAGAAAAAATCCATATTTATCAACCGCATAACAAGCAATTTAGCCATTGCAAAAATCTCTAAGAAATTAGACGCTTTCTACAATTTTGATTTCAAAACCTTGGTAGCCGAACTCAAAAAACAAAAAATCACCCTCACTCTCGTACAACAAGACGAATGGGAAGAATACTTTGCTGCCTATAAAACAGAAATCAAGCTGATCCAAAATAAAATTGATGCGACTGACAAAGAAATAGATCATCAGGTTTATGCGCTTTATGGGTTGACAAAGGAAGATATTAGGATTGTTGAGGAGAATGGATAAAAACAACATGGTTTACGATAGCATCACAATTTGCTACTCTATTTTTTTAATCAATACCTTCGCCAAAAGATTGAGTATTGAACTATAGCTTTTCAGATAAATAATTTCACAGACCAAACCTGACAGGTTTTGAAAACCTGTCAGGTTTTCAAAACTTATTTTTCTGAACATCTACAGAGTAGAGAATTTGGATGATGAATTATAAAATTGATTAATGAAGCTGGTAGGAGAAGATTAGGATGGTTGAAGGGAATGGATAAAAACAACATGGTTTATTTAAAATAAATTCAATCGTATATAAAAATGATTTATAAAACCTCATCAAGCTCATGGAAACCCTTGGGTTTCAGCGCGATTATTGCCGTTATTGTGTGGCTAGTTTGGTTTAAACTCGCCGGCCCTTTTCCCTTTGCCTATATTCAGAACCATTGGGAAATCTCTCTGACTATGGTATTCGGTTCCCTTATCGCGGGTGCAACCAGCGAAGGTGGCGGCGCTGTTGCCTTTCCCGTTTTTACCAAGTTATTACACATTTTTCCCCAAGATTCCCCAAGAAGCGACTGTATTTTCCCTTGCTATTCAAAGCGTTGGCATGACGGCAGCTTCCATCGTGATTATTTATATGGGCATCCAAGTCGAATGGCGAGTGATTCGTTGTGCAAGCTTAGGCGGCGTACTCGGCATTACGCTCAGTTCAATCCTATTGGCACCCCTCTTACCGCCCCCAATTATCAAAATGTCGTTTACCGCAATGGTAGTCAGTTTTGCGATTACCCTATTCGCACTCAATCGTACTCAACAACGGCGTTATAACCGCCTTCCCAATTTCAGGATACAGGAACGAATCTTATTGTTGATAGTGGGATTCTGCGGCGGCATCATGAGTGGGCTCGTCGGCAATGGTATCGACATCATCACCTTTTCCGTGATGGTACTACTCTGGCATCTCAACGAAAAAATAGCGACACCCACCTCCGTGATTTTAATGGCCATCAATGCACTGGTAGGCTTTGCCTTACATCTCTTCATAATCGGAGACTTCACTCCAAAAATGTATGCTTACTGGCAAGCCGCGATTCCAGTTGTGGTTGTCGGAGCGCCTCTTGGCGCGATGCTGTGTAGCTGCTTAACTCGTATGACAATCGTGCGGATTTTGATTACTTTGATTGCTATTGAGTTTATCAGTTCACTTTTGCTGATTCCCTTAACAAAGGCCGTTATCACAAGCGGCCTCATAACCTTTCTGGTTTTTTCAGGCCTTTATTATTGGATGTATCGCACCCATTGCCATAGGAAAAGTTTTGAAAGGCATTGTACTTCTTAAAAGGTAAGCTTGCCACCGGGCACTGTCAAATACTGATCATGAAGCAACCGTTAAAGCAACAACTTATGAACGACATAGCTGAAATCAGTTCAATCATGATAATCAGTGTTCTAAGTACTGAAGCACAAATAAACCGGTATTTTACGGCAAAGGGCATTCGCCCTGGCTTGCCCCTACAAAGCGCCCGTAGGGGCAATCCAGGGCGAATGCCCCTTGGTTGTTTCTATTAAGTACTGAACCACAAATAAACCGGTATTTTACGGCAAAGGGCATTCGCCCTGGCTTGCCCCTACACACCTGAAAATTTTTGGCGAAAGTACTTAGAACACCGATTTGACTGATTATGGCCTGATTTGCACTGATCCTATTCATTATATTAATCTGCGTTAATCAGTTCCATCATGATAATCAGCCTCCTATTCAGAGTCAAATAAGAGATAGAACACAGATTTGACTGATTATGGCCTGATTCGCGCTGATTTAATCAGCGTTCTATCAAAATCAAAAAGAATGGTTTCGTTTTCACTAGGAATTTCTCTACTTAGCGACAGCGAACCCTCCCTACAGGGATTGATTTCACTTAAATCAAAACGCCCGCTTACCCACCCTACAATAATACAGTCTTTGCGCTTTTGCGTTATCGGAGGGGCTTAGGGCTTTCCCGTATTAAAAAAGGCTATCTGTTCTTTGAGTCTGTGAACTTGTTCTTTTAGGGTGGCACTGGTGTTGGCGGCTTCATCGACTAAAACGGCATTTTGCTGTGTCATGTTATCAAGTTGCGTGATGACTTGATTGATTTGCTGGATGCCGCTACTTTGTTCCTGATTTGCACAGGCTATTTCGCTAATCAACTGACTGACTTTTTTAACGGCGGTGACAATGTCTTGTAGCGTTGCGCCTGATTGATTCACTAAATGTGTCCCTTCTTCTACTTTATTCACACTCTCTTGTATTAATCCTTTGATTTCTTTAGCAGCAGTTGCACTACGTTGGGCGAGATAACGGACTTCTTGAGCGACTACGGCAAAACCACGTCCTTGATCTCCGGCACGGGCCGCTTCTACTGCGGCATTTAAGGCTAATAAGTTGGTTTGAAATGCGATTTCGTTAATGACGCTGATGATATCGGCTACTTTTTGGCTGCTCTTGTTCATATCACGCATGGCCGTTATGGCTGCGCCAACCACTTTCCCGCCTTGTTCCGCCTGTTCGCAGGTATCGGTTGCGAGTTGTTTCGCGGCTTGGGCATTCTCGGCATTTTGTTGCACTGTACTCGTCATTTCTTCCATACTGCTTGCGGTTTTTTCTAAGTTCGTCGCTTGTTGTTCTGTGCGTTGGCTTAAGTGCTTATTGCTTTGCGAAATGTCGGCAGAAACTTGATTCACAATCTCGAAGGTGTGTTTGACGGTGTTGAGCATCTGAGTGAGTGTGGTGACTGTCGTATTGACATTCTTTTTCAATTCTTCAAAGGCACCATCATAGTGATGAGTCATGCTTTGGGTTAAATCACCGTTTGCCATAGCGGCAAAGAGTTGTTTCAATTCAGCAATGATTTGCTGGTTGGCCGCTAAAATTTGATTCAGTAATTGGCTTAAGCTGGCAAAAAAGCCCGTTTTATCTTTGAGATGAATGGGTTGCGTAAAATCACCTTGGGCGGCGGCTTGCGCGGTGATTTGAATTTCAGTCATCATTTGTGTCAGTTTGTTGATTGTGGCATTGACTTCCAGTTTCAGTTGTTCTAGGGAACCGGTGTAGTCTCTGGTGATCGTTTGGCTTAAATCGCCCTGCGCGATGGCGCTAAAGACTTGCCGAAGTTCTTCAATCATTTGTTGGATGTTATCCAAGGTTTGATTCAAGCCTTCACTGAAGGTTTTAAAAAATCCGCTTTTATTGCTGAGATCAATGCGTTGACTCAAATCGCCGCTTGAGGCGGCACTGACGACAGCATTGACTTCTTGCTGGGTGGCGATTTCCGCAGTGCGATCATGGCATTCGGCTACGATGCCTTTATGTTGCCCAGCATCATTGATCACGGGTGTGATGTTCACATCTAGCTTTAATTCAGCTAACGTAAATGGAATGCAAGAAGAAGTGCTGAGTTTTGCTGAAACGGTGTGTCGGTGTTCGGATAGGTTCAGTAGCCTATCAATTGACTGGCCTAATAACTGATCGGCTTTTCTATCAGGCACTGTCAAGCGTATTGCCGTTTCGGTGGTTTGAAATAACTGTTGTGCTGATTGGTTAGCATAAATAATGTTTGAGTGACTATCCGTGATCAAAACGCTGGTATTGACATTGTCTAGTGCTTGATTGATACGCAAGGCTTCATCTTTAGCTTCATTCGCTAATTTAAATTGATTTTTGTGCGTGTTGATTTGTTCATCGTGAATGCTGTTGATTTGCTTTTCTATCCGGCCAATGAAGAGGTAAAAAAATCCCAACAACCCGCTACCGATGACAATGGACAGTATTATCAAGATAATGGATAAGGTTTGTAGGGCCGTTTTTTGTTCAGAAACATCATTTAAAACAATAATCTGTCCGAGTTCGCGCTGGCCCGCATCGAATAGGGGTATGAATCCGCCACGATAAAATTTATCGTTGATAGAGACATTAAAGCGAGTTGTCAAGCGTTTTGTTTTGGAATGGGCTAAAAAGACATTTAAGGTGTCTTTGAGGGTTTTAGGCACTGTTGGCATGGTTTTGTCAATCATTATGACGTGGGGGAATTGTGTCCAAGTGCCAGTACGGCCCATCATTTTTAAGCCTTCTTCCCAATCGGTACGTTCGATAAAGGATTTGTTAAGGGTAAAAAACAGTTCGACACCTAAAATCTGATGGAGTGCAAGGGTGATATGTTCAATTTCTTTACCCAGTTCAATATAACCAACGAGTTCGCCGTTTATTCGCCAAGGATAGACAAAACGCAGGGTGAATGTGCCAAATTTACCGAGTTCAATACCATAAACGGGGGCATTTTCGCGCATCGCGCCTCTTAAGGTAAATCGAGGTATGGTATCCCCATGACGCGGTGGATTATGGACGCGCAAAAAACAAACTTGATCCACTTCAATAAAATAAAAGTGGGTGACTTGGTGTTTGGTACGGATTGCGTTAAAAAAGGGCAGTGCATGATGCAATAAGGCTTTTCTATCTTTGGAACGATAAGCTTTCTGTAGATGGTTATCCATTTGTAGGAGGTTAATCTGGCTTTCCAACACTTTCGCGTCTTCATCTAGTTTCATTTTGAACAATTGTTCAACTTCCTGCAAATTGTGAGTCATTTCTTCGTTGAGATGAACACGTTGGAGCCAGTAAATGCTGGCAATGGCAATGCTCAGTAAGAGCAATAATGTCAAACCAAGGGCAATCAAAATGCGTTTTGTCATATTTTATTTGTGGGCTTTTATATAAAATTAGAGAATCTTATAGTACAACGGGATTAATTTATTGGTACCTTTGAGTCAATCCGTTTATTCCGCTAATCCGTTGTACTATATCAAACTAATAATTGACTAAATTGATTCATTATGAAAATACGATATCCTAAATCTATGATGATTTTATCATTGTTACTCATTCTGTTTATTTTATTGAATGGAATGGCTTACTTACACGCTTTCGCGATGCTTCATTTTGTTTCGCAAGAAAAACGTACCCCTTCTATTGAATCGTTATCATTTTGGCAAAAAGCCGAGATTCTGCTCACAGGGCTTAATATTCCAAAACCGGTTAATTTTGCGACACCGAATGATATTGGATTATCTTATGAAACGCATCGTTTTAAAGTCAATAGCGAGGTTGAATTAGAAGCTTGGTATATTCCCCATGTCCAGTCAAAAGGGATTATTTTAATGTTTCATGGGTATGTTGCGCCTAAATCGGCTTTATTACATACCGCTAGGATTTTCCACGACATGGGTTATCAAACATTTCTGGTTGATTTTCGAGGCAGCGGTGGCTCAAATCAAATGACAACCAGTATTGGGTATTATGAAGGCGATGATGTTTCCAAAACGGTTGAATATGTTCAAACCCGTTTAGCGCGTATGCCGATTATTTTGTATGGGCAATCTATGGGCAGTGTCGCGATTCTCCGCGGTATTTACGCTAACGCTACTCAGCCAGATGCGATTATTATTGAAAGTGTTTTTGGTAATCTGCTAGAAACGATTAAAAATCGCTTTAATTTGATGGGCTTACCAGCTTGGCCAGCTGCCCATATTCTCGTATTTTGGGGGAGTGTACAACGTGGTTTTTCGGGATTTAAGCATAATCCAATTGAGTATGCGAAACGAGTTGATTGCCCTGTTATGATGCTACATGGTACAGAGGATCGTAGAGCAACATTTGCTACAGCAGAGGCTATATTTAAGAATTTGAGAGGCCAAAAACGCTTAGAGCGTTTTGAAGGGCTCGGACATGAACCTTATTTAAGGAAGCATTCTGAACAGTGGAAACGAAGTGTTTCTGAATTTTTGAAGGGCTTGGATGGACAGTCACAGTAGGGGAATGGTGGGCAACAAAAACACGTTACCGGCCCCCTACAAGAAAAACAGTTTCACGCAAAAGTTTTTGCGTGAAACGGATAATTAATTTTTTGGATATGCTTTAATCAGTCAAATCAGTGTTCTATCTTAGGAAGAAGCAAAAAATAAATTATCCCATTTGTTTGTAGTTGCCCACCATTCTCCTGTTTTGGTAGGCAGGCAAAAACAGCTACCACCCTGTTTGAATTGGCAGGCTCGGATAATTATTTTTTTGAGATGCCTTTAGTGGTTTAATATTTAGGGACGCTCCGCGCCCCCACAGCAATGCATTTTACGTTTGTTTTTGAAATAACCACCATAATTGGTTGGAATTTCCATATAGCTTTTCATAGACTGCTACATTTCCGTTAGCAAGAGACGCAAATTGTTTTCCAAACAAATCGACATAAAACTCAGGTTGCCGGTAATAAGTATGCGGATGTGGATTATTTGGATTAGAAGCACTAATACAACTTTCTCTCACAAAAGCTTCGCATTTTGGTTTCAGCCATTTTGATATACAAGCAGCCAATGTTTGGCATTCATCATCTTCTAAATACAGGAATAACCAATTGACAAATACAAAATCGAAACACGCAGAATCAAAATTCAGGTCCATCGCATTGCCGACATGATAAGTAATATTGGTAAAATTGGAATTTATCTCCTTATTTTTATCAATAAACTTCTCAACAAAATCAACTGCAACAACCTGTTTAGCGACAGAAGCCAACGGCTTCGTAAATCGACCAATACCCGCTGCTAATTCCAATACTTCTTTACCCTCCAAATTAGGTAAATAGCCAATAATCTCTTGGGTATCCGCAGTTTCAAATGTCATTGCTTTAGGACTAAGCAACATGCTGGTCATATCAGCATTGTGTTCTTCCCAAAAGGTGAGTGTTTTATCACGATGAACCATCCTTTTTCCTCCAATAATGAGACAATTGATAATAGGCTCTAATGGTATCAGACATCTCTGAACAAATCGGTTATGCAATCCATAACGAATTGATTTTGTTCAGTTGTTCTTGAAGCAATCCTGACAAATTGCCCATCAAGCCCAATTTTATCAGCACAATTTCTGATGTATATACCGTATTTTAACAACAATTTTGCAGTCAAATCCGTCGATGTCGCGCCATTGTTCAATTCAACCAGAACAAAGTTTGCCATGCTCGGATAAACTTTCAGTCCTTTTATTCCGGCGAGTTTCGCAAAAAATTGTTGCGATGCCTGAATATAGGGAATCCGAACTTTTTCATACGCCCTCAAAAAATCCTTTCGCACATAGAGCCGGAAAAAATATTCAGCCAGTCCCGATAAATTCCACAAATAGCCTTGTTTCAACAAGCGATTCACTTTATGTTCATTCATGATAGCATAGCCAGCACGAATACCGGCAATGCCAAAATCTTTGGACATACTTTTAACGAGAACCAAATTGGAAAATTTTTGGCTGATTTTTATTAAGGTTCTCAAGTTATATTCTACGTCTTCGTAGGCAAAATGGATGAAACTTTCGTCAACGATAACATTTTTAACCCAGCTTAATTCTGAAACGAAGTATTCCATACGCTCAAGATTGATATATCCCCCATCCGGATTATTGGGATTAATCAATACAATGGTATCTGGCTTTGTCTTTTTAATAAGCTGAATATAGTCTTCAAGATTTAAGACAAAATTGTCCTGTTTATCAAGCTTATTATAGACAATTTCTATCCCCTCTTTGACAAATTCATAATAGGGCGAAAAAGTTGGGATGTTGACGACGATTTTTTCTGCGGTGAAATTGTGTATGACAGCTTGAATAATTTCTGTTGTGCCGTTACCAACAAAAATATTTTTTGGGGACACATTGAGATGCTTTGATAAAACCCCAGCAATCGTTTGATTTTGAGAAGGATAATACTCTAACACTTCTTTTATTTTACCACTCTCAATTAATTCTTCTGTAAAATAGTGAAAAAATAAATCGGTGGCATAAGGATTAGACAAAAAACAAGCATCAACTGTTATGTTCAGTTGTGGCACAAATTCAGCTATTGTATAAATGCTTGGAGAATGTGAACCGGCTTTTTCTTTGAGACGCTTTATCTTTTGTGCAATGTCTTTTTCTTGGTTTGTGAAGGATATACTATTTTTTACCATAGCAACTACCTACTTTCTTTAGCGTTATAGTTGGCCTTATACTCAGAGCATATCCACTCCCAAACAGATAAGCAGGAGTGAGAAGTTCATAAGTTTAGAAGTTCAAAAATTCAAAAATTGCATGGCAAATCAGGCGTTTTGCCTTGATATTGATTTACCCAGATTCCTACCATGACAGCAACCTACACGTTATCATACTTTTAATAATATAACACTCTAACTTTGTTTATATCGCACTTAAGTAGGTAGGCATAAATCTTTTAACATTTTCTGTATTTCACGCGCTTTGTTTAGCGAAGCGCAACGTAGCGCGTGAAATGGTGGGTAGCGTGTTTTTGCTGCCCACCAGCCTTCGCAACAAAATGTTAATAAACTTTTGCGTACCTACTTATGTAGAGACGCGAGGCATCGCGTCTCTACAAATCTTTTCATAAAATGTGCGAAAACCAGAGTAGAGACGCGAGGCATCGCGTCTCTACAAATCTTTTCATAAAATGTCCGAAAACCAGAGTAGAGACGCGAGGCATCGCGTCTCTACAAATCTTTTCATAAAATGTCCGAAAACCAGAGTAGAGACGCGATGCTTCGCGTCTCTACAAATCTTTTCATAAAATGTGCGAAAACCAGAGTAGAGACGCGATGCCTCGCGTCTCTACAAATCTTTTCATAAAATGTCCGAAAACCAAAAGAGACGCGAGGCATCGCGTCTCTACAAATGAACTGAACTCCTGAACTACTTGTCATTTTATTGAAAAATCCTGTTTAATAACCATTCATATAGCCTAGTATAATAAAGGATTACACAAAATATGGCTTTGATAGTACAAAAATATGGTGGTACGTCTGTCGGTTCTGTTGAACGGATTTGTGCTGTCGCTGAAAAAGTGATGGCGATTCGCGCCCGAGGAGATGATGTCGTTGTTGTCGTGTCTGCGATGAGTGGTGAAACGAATCGCTTAGTGGCCCTCGCCAAAAGTATTGCTGATCCCCCAAAAGCCCGTGAATTTGATGTGCTTTTATCCACCGGTGAACAGGTGACGATCAGTTTGTTAAGTATGGCGCTTGAAGCGCGTGGCTGTTCGGCACGTTCTTATACTGGCGCACAGGTGCATATTCTGACCGATAGTGCCCATACGAAAGCGCGTATTCTTGAAGTTGATGATCAACGTATTCATGCCGATTTAGCACAAGGCACTGTGGTTGTTGTGGCTGGCTTTCAAGGTATTGATACTGAAGGTAATATTACCACTTTAGGCCGGGGCGGCTCTGATACTACTGCTGTTGCCTTAGCGGTTGCCCTTAAAGCCGATGAGTGTCAGATTTATACTGATGTTGATGGGGTTTATACCACGGATCCCCGCGTGGTACCTGAGGCCCTTCGCCTTGAGCAAATCTGTTTTGAAGAAATGTTGGAAATGGCGAGTTTGGGTTCAAAAGTGCTGCAAATTCGTGCAGTGGAATTTGCCAGTAAATACAATATGCCGCTTCGTGTGCTATCCTCTTTCAAAGAGGGGCCAGGTACATTGATTGCACCAGAGGATGAAACAATGGAAAAAGCCCTGATTTCAGGTATTGCATTTAGTCGTGATGAAGCCAAATTAACCATATTGGGTGTGCCAGATAAGCCTGGGGTTGCCTACATGATGTTAGGCCCTATTTCTGAGGCTAATATTGAAGTCGATATGATTATCCAAAACATGGGGGCCGATGGCAATACGACGGATTTTACCTTTACGGTGCATCGCAACGATTATAAGACAGCTTTAGATATCTTGCAGAATATTGCACAAGAAGTCGGTGCGCGTGAGGTGCGAGGTGATGAACACATCGTGAAAATTTCCTTAGTGGGTGTGGGGATGCGTTCACATGCGGGCATTGCCAGTACCATGTTTAAGGCGTTGGCTGACGAAGGCATTAATATTCAGATGATTTCGACTTCTGAAATTAAGATTTCGGTCGTTGTACATGAGAAATACTTGGAATTAGGGATTAGAAGTTTACATGCGGCTTTTGATTTAAATTCAGAGTCCGTTTCATGATGTTGGTAGTCCTAATAAAACGATATTGCTGTTAAAAATCAATAGCTTATCGTTTTATTGGCAGGCATGGTGTGGTAAAAGGCCCATGCAACTGGGTAGTAATACAATGTGAGTGATGTGATAGAACGCTGATGACACTGATTATCATGATCGACACTGATTTTTTTTTAATTAATATTAATCAAACCATCAGTAGAATCTGTGTTCTATCTTCTATCACTGTCATCACTCACATTGCAGAACAACCCATTTTTATATTAAGGAAACGAATGGCAAATCATTTTGCTATTTTTTACCCCAGGGCTTTTGGATTTTTCGCAAAGGAACTTGAAAATAGATAAGGAGAAAATCTAATGTTGATTTTGACAAGGCGTGTTGGTGAATCTCTGATGATAGGGGATGAGATAACGGTAACCGTGTTAGGGGTTAAAGGGAATCAAGTGCGGATTGGGGTTAATGCCCCCCGAAATATTGCTGTTCACCGTGAGGAGATTTATCATCGGATTCAAAAGGAAAAAGTTCAAGGCGACGATTCCAAAGAGTATGATCAAGGCGACGATTCCAAAGAGTATGATTATTGAACGTTTCGCTATACTTTGCACTGTCATAAATTGCGCTTTTTTGGGGCTTTTAAAGAATGATGAATGATTTTTGTAAATTGAGTTGAACAATTCATCATTTCACGCGTTAAGGCTAAAGTTTAGCGAAGCTAAACTTTAGCCTTCAACAAGTATTTAGCTTAAAAAACTTTTGCGTGAAATTGAATAATTCATAATTCATAATTCATAATTCATAATTGAAGTTCAATCTATGACGGTGCTGAGTATAAATAACAGAACATTAACGAGCAATTTGTCTCAAAACGTTCGTTATTTCTTATTACTACTGACTGATTTTCGTTCTGAAGGGGGCTACAGAAAATCGTGCCATGCACTATTTCACGCAAAAACGGGGGCAAAAAATGCAGTTTAAGTTGCCCAAGTTGCCCAAAAAACGCATGAACTAATGAACTCCAATTTGAAAAATTTTCATGCCCGTTTTGGTTTTGACTGTTATATTCAGCGCGGGAATAAACTTAACTTTTCTAATTATGAAGTGATTTTTCCGAAAAAACCTGACAGGTTTCCAAAACCTGTCAGGTTTATACTTTTAAGAAGTCGATTTGCGGATACTGAATGGTGAAATTATTTGGCACCCTTGGCAAAATGTTGAGGGCAACCCTACGGATTGGCCCTACATGCCCATTTTATGGGTCAAGGCAACCCCACTTGCCGTGCTCTTTTCAGGATAAATGAAGGGTGCCAATTATTTTATCAATAAGGGTAGTTCTAAACGAGTGGCACCCTTTGTTGCCTCTGCGAAAAACATTTGAGATTGTTAGTGACTGGGCATAAATAACTTGCTCATTTGAGTTATAAAGTATGTATGAAATCAGTAGGTTATATATCTAATGGAAGCAACTTATTTTTGCCAGGTTACTTAGTTTTGAGCTTCTGCATTGGACTCCATAACGAAATGAGTGCATCCCAAATTCTCAAACATTAATAAGGTTATCTAAAGCAATGTCTTCAACGAATGAGGAAATCGATTTATCAATCATCGTAGTTGCCTATAGTGTGAAGGAACTTGTAGATGAATGTTTTACTGCGGTTAGAAATTCTACTGATAATTTGCTCAAAGAGATCATTTATGTAGATAATGGCTCTACCGATGGTTCGGTGGAAATGGTCAAAGAAAAGTTTCCAGAAGTGGTTATTATCGAAAGCCCCACCAATTTAGGATTTATCCGCGCCAATAATTTAGCTTACACTAAGGCTAGGGGAAAATATATCCTGATGCTCAACTCCGATGCCTTTGTTGGCACGGAATCACTGCAAAAAACTTGCGACTTTATGGAGCAACACACTGATTGTGGTGTACTTGGGGCACGTTTGATTGGTAGAGATGGCAAATTACAACCTTCGGCAAGGTATTTCTTCTCCCCTTGGCAGAATTTTATAGTGAAGATGGGTTGGAGCAACAACAATATTTCTTGGTTAAAGGGTGTTGATAATATGCAGCAAGACCATAGTCGCATTTTAGAATGTGATTGGGTACCTGGTTGTTACTTGCTAACTCGTAAGAAGATTGTTGACGAAATGGGGTTTTTTCTTAGAGATGATTTTTTCATGTACTTCGATGATATCGATATTTGCTATCGAATCAAGAAAAAAGGCTGGAAAGTGTTATTTTATCCAAACGATGTGATTCATCTTGGGGGAGCCAATATGGAGAAGATGGACAAAATCACTGAAAAAGACCTGCGAGTTACCAAACTGCATTTGGAAAGTGAATATATTTATTTCAGACAGAATTACAATCTGTTGTATGTCTTATTGGATTTCTCTCTTATCATTTTGTTTAACTTTTCCAGAATTCTGAAGAAAATTTTTCTGTTCAAAAAGAAAGAGATACAAGAAGGCTGGGGAAATATTGCTATGGCAACCTCAATTTTGATTAAAACTCGTTTTGGCAATAAGTCGATACATTAAGTTTTAATGTTTTTTGGAATCCAAAACTTTAGATTTGGAAATATGCCCAAAGCTTGACTCCAAAATTTCAGATGATTTGTGTTTTAGTACATATCCTTTTTATTTGCCCAATGGTAAATAATATTCAACGAAATATTCTTACCCAGCACTTGACCCACATTACCCATGAGCGATTACTTAATAAGCAAAATTGGTGTTGTCATAATCGGAAGAAATGAGGGTGAACGACTAATTCGTTGCCTTGAGTCACTACCGGCGCAATTACACCAGGGGGTTACTGTCATCTACGTTGATTCTGGTTCTACTGATGGAAGTTGTGAAGCTGCCAGTGAACGTAGAATTGAGGTGGTTGAACTTGACATGTCAATTCCTTTTACCGCTTCAAGGGCCCGCAATGTTGGTTTTGAACGATTACGTCAAAAAGTACCTCAAGTAGAGTATGTTCAGTTTATTGATGGTGATTGCGAGCTGGTTGAAGGGTGGATTACAGCAGCAGTAGATACTTTCGAGCGTGAACCTGATGTCGTTGCAGTGTGCGGTTGGACAAGAGAACGCTTTCCAGAGCGTACCATGTACAACAGAATTAATGAGGTGAACTGGCATCAATTTCCCAAAGGCACTATACTTAATTTTGCCGGAAATGTGATGATCAGGGCAGAAGCATTTGCAGAGGTTGGTGGTTACGATAATGCTGTGATTGCGGCTGAAGACGATGAGTTGAGTATACGTCTGCGACAAGCGGGAGGCAAACTTTTGCGGATCGAGAAAGAATGTACTATACATGATGTTGATATGCACACCGTATTTCAATGGTGGCAACGGGCAAAGCGAACGGGTCACGCCTATGCTCAGGTTTCATACCTACATTCCGCCCCCCCTGAACGCAAATTCGTTAGAGAAATACGAGGCATTTGGCTCTGGGGAGTGATTCTTCCGATAAGTGCTTTAGCTTTGGTACCTCTGACTTATGGACTTTCACTAATTGCCTTGGTACGTTATCCACTAACAACATTACGGATATTTTATAAAACGCGACGGCAGGGTTTTTCTTGGAAACATAGCCTAGCTTGGGGATTATCCTGCACAATGTTAGTATTTCCCGGTGTGATTGGGGCTAGTAAATTCCATTTAGATCGTCTGTTCCATAGACAACACGAAATCATTGAGCATAAAGGGCCTGAAATGCCTGTGACTCATGCAAATCAACCAATTAGGATACAAAACAATGGCTGACGGTCACAAAACAACAGTCGCGCTTCTTGGTGCCGGCTATATTGTTGAGTCTCATTTTTCGGCACTTCGTTTACTACCATCTGTTGAAGTCCGGGCGATATGCGATTTAAACCGACAACGGGCCGAGCATTTTGCGGGGGCTAAAGGGGTGGCAAATGTTTACACCGATCTGGGAGAAATGCTGGCTCGTGAACAATTGGATGTCGTCCACGTTCTAACGCCACCTCATATTCATTTCCAAACGAGTAGCCAGATCATTGAGGCGGGGGTTGACATCATGAGTGAAAAACCCCTTTGCCACACGGTTAACGACTGTCAAAAATTGCGTACACATGCGAGTACGAAGGGCAGGATAATCGGTGTGTCCCACAATTTTTTGTACATGCCCGTGTACGAAAAGTTAGTCAATGACTGTCGCAATGGTCGGTTAGGTCAAATTGATCAAATTGACATTATTTGGAATAAGGAACTGGGTCTGCTTAAGGGGGGGCCATTTGGAATCTGGCTGCTACAAACACCAACAAATATCTTGTTCGAGGTTGCGCCCCATTCATTTGTACACCTCATTCATCTTCTTGGTGGTCAACCAGATTCATTGACTGTCGATGTTCACGATAAGGTTGAACTTCCTCAAGGATTGGAATTTTATCGTCAATGGGAAATCAGAGGTTGGAAAGGCAATACGAGCATCCGAATTAGGTTTTCATTTATTGACGGATACCCGGAACACTACATTCATGTGCGTGGCACAAATGCAGTGGCGCGTGCTGATTTGGAACACAATACTTATGTTTGCCAAGCACATACTGCTTTACCATTTGATGTTGATCATTACGCCAACGCCGTCATTCCAGCCAAAGATGCCTTCTTACAAGCCCATAGCACTTTGGGCCACTTTTTGTTGTCGAAGATGCGTCTCGTTAAATCTGCGGGTGGACCGTTTGCTCAAAGCATTGCTCGAACCGTTGCCCATTTTTACGAGGGTAGAAAGGGCGGTACTTTAGATGAACGTATCACCTCAGAACTAGGTCAAGCGGCGGTAACACTCGCTGAGAGGGTGGTTCACGAATTGAACTTGCCAACACCGGTAGCCTCCCCGGTCAAACAACCCATTAAACCTCCCATTCAGAAACCGACAGTTCTGGTTCTTGGGGGAACCGGTTTCATTGGAAAAGCACTGGTTCGTCGTCTCTGTAAGGCCGGGCATGGAGTTCGTATTCTCGCTCGTGATCCTTCGAGTTGTCCCCCAGAACTCCGTCATCTCGGAATTGAGTTATTTAAAGGAGATTTCACAGACTTTGATGCTGTGACAACAGCACTTGATGGAATCCGTTATGTCTATCATTTGGCGCGTGGCTTTGGAAATACATGGCAGGAGTTTCTCAAGTCTGATGTGAATCCAACGCGCAAGCTTGCTGAGTTATGTCTTGAACAGGGTATTGAGCGACTTTTTTACACATCGTCTATCGCAATCTACAATGCGGGTAAAAAATCCTATGTCATTACAGAGGAAACGCCGCCTCAACCTAGTATAATGCGAGTGAGTCCATACGCACGCTCGAAAGTAGAAAACGAGCGGATATTATTTGACCTCTATCAAGAGAGAAAATTGCCCGTCGTGATTTTCCGTCCTAGTATTGTACTTGGTCATGGAGGTAGCCCTTATCACTGGGGTGTTGTCGCTTGGCCCTATAATTCAGTGTGTCGTATTTGGGGGGGAGGTAACAATAAGCTGCCGATTGTTCTTGTTGATGATGTTGCGGATGCTATGGTACGGGCTATTGATGCCCCTGGTATAGAAGGAGAATCCTACAACTTGGCAAGCCTCCCCTGCATCACTGCCAATGAGTATATTGATGAGTTTGAGCAGCGGGCGGGCATTCATTTAAAACGTGTATTGACCTCTAATTGGCGCTATTATATTGGGGAGATGGCTAAATGGGCTATAAAAAGGATTGGCCGTGATCCTAATGCCGCTTTCCCTAGCTATGCTGATATGCAATGCCGCAGCTTTGCCTCAGTTTTTGACTCATCAAAGGCACAGCATCAGCTCGGTTGGCAGCCAGTAAGCGACCGTGAAACACTTATCAGGGAAGGATTACATGTTCCTATCGACGAGTATTTTAAGTAGGAAGATAACTCTTTGATTTTATTGCTTTTAAATTTTAACGGGATTGATTCGTGAATTATTGAGGGTTGTTGATATAAGAATTGGTCATTAGTAATGAATTGATGTCATCGTTTCAGTTAATTAACCCATTTTTTCAAAAGGGGTTTCTTCACCATTTCAATATCAAAGCACAAGTAGGGTGGGTAGAGGAACGAAACCCACCTTTTTTATATGGAATGGTGGGTTTCCGGAAACGATAGCGGCGGTTTCAAAATTTCAAGGGTTAAAAACGGTGTAGAAAGATGATAAAATTCATTGATTATTATCGCTTTGACAATAATCATAACGGTTATACAAAACAATGACTTAAGTGGTATTCTCCGACAGGCTGCTAGCTCAGTATATTAAAATCAACACAGTGTGACGAGTAAAGATTAACGGTGATGCAATAACCGTTTTATTAAAAAAAAAGGGCAGTTTTGTATTTTTTTTGAGCGATTTGTTATGACAAGGAGGTTGGCATCAATGCCAACCTATTTTTTTTACGTTTTTGCAAGTTGACTCAATTTCTGCCGTGCTGCCAACCATTTTGTAAGTCTTTTTTCACGTCGTTCCCGCCATAAATAAGTTATTTGTAAGCGCCATAACAAATTGACTAACCAATAACCCATCGCTGCACATAATGCACCCAGTATTAAACAACCCAGTAATAAGGGCTGCAAAAAATGCCCTAAAAGATAAACTAAGCCTTCTTGGGAAAAATCTAATTGAAACTCCGTCTGTAGCGTTGATATACCCAAGAAAATGCTGCCACACTGATACGCAAAATAGAATAAAGGCGGTATAGTAATTGGATTCGTTATCCAAACTAAGCTAATTGATAAAGGCAAATTGACACGAAACCAAATTGCCAATAAAGCGGCTAACAACATTTGTATGGGTACAGGCATAAAGGCGATAAACAAGCCAACGGCGGTACCGCCAGCTAATGTCCGTCTATTTAAATGCCATAAACTGGGCTCATGTAGAAGCGTTCCCAAAAACTGAAGTCTTGGATGAGATTTCATTTGAGCGGCAGACGGCAATAAGCGTTTAAAAATTTTTTTCATAAATAATACCCCTTTAATTATGTGTGTTAATAATGGATAATTGGCCAATGGGTTATTTTTATTATTTTTATTATTCAATTCATTCATTCATAGCCAATATTGGCACTAAGCAGCCTTTGAAAAAAATAGGTTTAGGCTATTTAACGCTCGCTTTTTTGCTAGGCATACTCTTTTGTCAATCATTGACTGAACTCCCCGATGTCCGTTGGAGTGGCCTATTATTTCCCTTATTCTTAGTCATTTGGCTATTACCGCGTTATCGCCTACTCTTCTTTTTTGCAATAGGTTTCTTATGGACAGTCTGGCGAGCGGATATAATACTTGCGCACAGTTTACCTGATCATCTTGAAGGACAGGATATCAAAATGATTGGTACAGTCATTAATTTACCTAAACACAAGCAATATGACAGAGAATCCGTTTGGAAATTTGATTTTGCGCCGCTTCCATTTACAGCGTGGCCTGATCCTGGGCACCTACGCTTATCAATGTCTGGTGATCCGCCAGAGCCATTACGCCCTGGACAACAGTGGCAATTCACAGTACGTTTAAAACGAGTACATGGGATGATCAATCCCGGTGGGTTTGATTATGAAGCTTGGTCGTTCCAACAGCGCATACAGGCAACGGGTTATGTTCGTCCAAAAGGCGAACGACGTTTATTAAGTGATCCCTCACCGTTTAATATAGATAACCTGCGTTATCGTTTGGCACTAAAGATACGCGAACAACTCGGTGATTTACCCAGTACCGCTATTATCATCGGATTGGCGCTAGGCGAGAGGCAATGGATTACGCCTGAACAAAGAAACGTTTTGCAACGTACTGGCACAGCCCATTTGATCGCCATTTCTGGTTTGCACATTGGATTCATCGCATGGTTAGGTTTTGGATTAGGCCGTAGGCTATGGTGTTATGCCGGTAAAGCCGTCTTATGGCTACCAGCCCCCTATTTTGCCGCCTTATTAAGTTTATTATTCGCTTTTATATACGCACTTTTGGCAGGCTTTTCTCTGCCCACACAACGCGCCTTAATTATGGTAGCCGTAGTCGTTTCAGGCATCGTATTCGCTCGCAACGTCGCGATTTCTTATGTATTAACACTCGCTTTGCTCATAGTCTTATTATGGGATCCATTCGCCGTCATGTCAGCAGGATTTTGGCTGTCTTACGGGGCCGTTGCTGTCATTGCCTATGCCTTGAGGGGCCGACGTAAAATAGGCCTCTCTTCATTAACCAAAAAGGGATTAGGCAGTTTGAAAACGCAATGGGCAGTGACACTCGGTTTATTGGCCATCGTGTTAGCCATCTTCGGTTATATCCCATTGATATCAATACCCGCTAACACTATCGCCATACCTTGGGTGAGTTTTTGGGTTGTACCCTTCACCCTCTTAGGCACCGCACTGATTTTGCCCCTACCTGAATTAGGTGTTATGTTATTGCAGATTGCCGCCTCTACGATAGATGCCCTTAGGGTTTCCATGGAATGGTTTTCCAATCTGGATTGGAATTGGCGACAACACACACCGCCATTATGGACAATCATCACAGCCATGATAGGCGTAGCCATCTTGCTCTTACCGCGTGGCTTTCCAGCCAGATGGCTAGGCATACTCTGGTTTTTACCCCTCTTTTTCATACTTCCAGCCCATCCTAATCGTGGCGAAGTCTGGTTAACCTTATTAGATGTTGGACAAGGTTTGGCGACAGTAGTACGCACTCAAAACTACGTGCTGGTGTATGATACCGGGCCCAAATGGCGTAGTGGCTTTAATACCGGCGATGCCGTCGTCGCGCCCTTTTTGCGATCTAAAGGCATAGAAAAAATTGATAAACTGTTGATCAGTCATGGTGACAATGATCATAGCGGCGGCGTGCAAAGTGTTTTAGAGCAATTACGGGTAGACGAAGTGCTCACCAGCGCCCCTGAAAAAATCCAAAAAACAATTACCAACAATCCCACAAAATTAACCGATAGTCAAATATTATTATGTCAAACCGGCCAACATTGGCATTGGGATGGCATTGATTTTCAAATCTTACATCCCGCAGCCAACTATTTTGTCGAAAAGGAGAATAACGCAAGTTGTGTTTTAAAAGTCAGTGTAGAAAATCGTGCTATTCTATTACCTGGGGATATTGAAGAAAGCGTGGAATATCACCTAGTGCAAAACGCTCTCACTGATTTAAAAGCAGACATTTTGATCGCACCGCATCATGGCAGTTATACCTCGTCAACAGAAAGATTTCTCGATGTGGTACAACCGACGATAGCTTTATTTTCAACAGGATATCGTAATCGCTTCAAACATCCCAGAAAGTGGATTGTGCAACGTTATCACAATCGTCAAATTCAAACTTGGAATACGGCACAAACTGGCGCGATTAGCTTTCGCATATCGGCTGATGGGATTAAAGCCCCCTATTTAGCCCGTGAAACAATGCGGCGTTATTGGCATCAATAAAGAGGCGTTTATTGAGTACAACGAATGACGGGCCGATAAACGAATTTAGGGCAACCACAAGGGGGGCAACCACAAGGAGCAACCACAAGGGGCAACCACAAAGGATTGCCCCTACATCTATAATTATTAACAGGAGTAAATAGAATGTATAAGAATTTACTGAAAACCGGCACAACGGCCCTAGCCATTTTGCTTTCCACTTATCTGAGCGCACAAGAAGCCAGTGAGCCTACCCGTACACCGCGCATTGTCAATGGCGAAAATGCCATAGCAGGGGTTTATCCTTGGATGGTAGAACTGCGTCAACGCGATGAAGAAAACCCCACCATCTTTAGCAGAATATGTGGCGGTAGTCTCATTCATCCACAATGGGTATTGACAGCCGCACACTGCGTTGCTGATGAAGAAACTGGGCAACTCAAAAACGCAAGCGATTTCGAAGTCAAACTCAAACATCTGCGCCTGACAGAAAACGGTGAACTCATCAAGATTAAGCGGATTCTGCTCAATACCCCAGCCTTTTCACCCACAATCTTCGATTATGACATTGCCCTTTTGGAACTCGCACAGGCCGCGACACAACCCACAATTCACTTATTATCAACAGGGAAAATACCTGAAGGAACCCAAGCCGTCTTAACCGGATGGGGAAGACTGGCCGAACCCTTGCTTGGCATACTGGGAGAATTTTATCAAGATGATCCCAGAACAGCCAGCTTAGGCATTGAGATTGATGAGGATCTGGCCCCCGTATTTCTCCTCTTTAAACTGATCGATGTGCTCACAACCACCGGCGGCATTCCAGAACAGGAAATCCTAAAAGTCTTATTATCCGCCAATCAGATCGGATTCAAGACAGAAACGGACAACGTCCAAGACTTCTTAAACAAAGTCATTGTCGAAAATACCCCCGGCTTTGAAGCACTCGCCCATCAACTCGGCCTCCCAATAGAAGGCCTAACCTTTGATGCCTTATACCAAGCCTTGAGCGGGGCTGGTGTGCCATTTGAAGAGATCGTTCTAATCATAGACATAGCCTACGATTATGATGCCGGCCATCTACAACAGATATCCTATCCCATCGTCTCGAATGACAAGTGTCGCCATGATCCGGCATTGCTTGAAGCAAAAGAGGATATCGATATCGAATTGAGCGATAACATGCTCTGTGCCGGCTTAGCTAAAGGCGGCAAAAGCAATTGCAATGGAGACAGTGGCGGCCCCTTAGTCATTTGGAATGGCCAACAAGGCAACTGGACACAAGTCGGCATCGTCAGTTGGTCTCAAATATGCTCAAGACGCGGTGGATATGATGTTTATACACGGATTTCAGCCTTCCAAGATTTTATCCACACCCACGTTCCAGAAGCCCCGTTTGTAGACATTGATTTCTCCAAAACGCTGACGCAATGTGTACAAGGCACCACCCCGATACCCTTTGCCCCTCAACTTGAACTCAATATCCAAGGCAAACAGGCCAAAGCATTCTGGGCCCCCGTTTCAAACGTACAACAGTACACGCTCGTTTACGCCCCCTATTCCAACCCCTTAAGCGCAACCACCTTCAACAATATCAACTTTATGGAACTCAGTCGCCAAACCCAGATCACAGGTGCATTACCCAACGGCACAGATCTTTACATCGCTGTTCAAGCCAGTAATTGTTCCGGCCACAGCGAATATTCCAATGTAGCAAGGCTAAAAATTCGGTAAACTATCCATGTGCCAAACCTGTCAGGTTTGCCAAACCTGACAGGTTTTTGGTATAAAGACTCATTTAACAACATCCCGCGCCCACTACGATTATTTATATAATATATATTCAAAAAAAATGTCAACTCTCTCTTTTCCCAAGCTCCCCCCCTCTGCCAAATTACATTACGAAAGACTCAGCCTAGAAAACTTTGAACACTTATATAAATTATTCAAAGACGATAAAAGCCCTTATGTGCTTGAAGACTTCAAAAACAGGCAAGACACAAAAGACTATGTTAAAGAAAGACTAGAAGTCACCCAATCAGTGAATCGATCCGGTTGTGATTGGTTCATCAAAACGCAAAATCAAACCTACACAGGCATCCTGCACCTCTACGAATTAAACAGAAACAAAAAATCAGACAGCTGTTGTATTGGCATATCTATTACAAAACGTTTTCGATACCAAGGTATTGCCAGCGAAGCGATTCAACATTTGCTCAACTCTATTTTTGCCCACTTTGAACATATCAAAACCGTCACAGCTTACACTAAACCCGACAACATCAATATGATCAACTTATTGAAAAAGTTAAATTTTTCAACACCTTATGATGAATTTATTGACTCAGAAATCTATTCGTTTTTTAGATGCCGTAGAGACGCGATGCTTCGCGTCTATGATGCATTAGAGATGCCGTAGAGACGCGATGCTCGCGTCTCTATCAATCATAAGACGCTTCGATAAGACGCGAAGCATCGCGTCTCTACATGGGGAATTGAACGGATTGCTGTAGAGACGCTATTGCGAAGCGTCTCTATCAATCATAAGACGCTTCGATAAGACGCGAAGCATCGCGTCTCTACGGTATTTAAGTACTGAAGCACAAATAAACAGGTATTTATACCGCAAAGGGCAACCACAAGGGATTGCCCCTACAACCGCGCCCGTAGGGGCAATCCCTTGTGGTTGCCCCCTTTCTCCTTTCTTTTTTT
>QNEL01000043.1 GCA_003645185.1 Candidatus Parabeggiatoa sp. nov. 3 | reverse complement strand
TAGAAAAAGGCTGGCATGGCGGCCCACCGTGGATAACATCTATTGAGCCAATCTTATCGATCCATTTGATTTGAGTGACATCGCCCTTTTCAGGGCCACTATGAATCGTCCAGTTTGGACGGTTGTTTTTTAAGGTTTCGCCACAAATAGGTATAATTTCATAAGCGCCTTGGTGGGTATATCCCGCTTTATCAAAGCCCAAGTCTAAACCGCCACCACCACTAAATAGGCTCAAAGTTGTCAGGTTATTATATTTTAACTGTGGCATTAAATTGTTTGGCTCAAGTTGTGGCGTGTTGACAGAATGGACACGAGACAAAAGCCCGAGCGAAGCACGCTTTTTGAGCCAAAAGGATTCTTGAGATATCTTCCGGTAAATGTCGCGTTGCTCGGTGGTGAGGTTATATTCTTTCCTTGAGGTATTTTTAGAGATGTTATGTTTAGTTGACATAGTTAAAATCATCAATTTCAATTGGTTTAGTGATTAATTTTAAAACAAGACTTCTGAGTATATACTGAATCAATATATTTATCCATCCAGAAAAATGTCGCAACAGCATGGCCCCGTAAAAGTTGATACTAACATCATGATTATTTTAGTCTTTTTGTCCATTTTAGACGTTCTAAAAGGAGTAATATGCCAGTATTGATTATTTGTTATAAAAATCAATATCTTTTGTTCTAAATTTGTATCATGATTGGAGTGCAAAATTTATTTTGCGAGGGCTAACAAGAGGGCAGCAAAATAACATGCATTCCAATCAGGGCGAAAAATAAATTTGTAACAATAATAATTTGTACTTCATTCAATTGGGAAATGCTATATCTCAATGACAATGAACAATCCATCACTGAAATTGATACTTATCCTAAATGAGTTAAAGAAAGTGCTTGCAAACTGGGTGTTGAAAAATGGGTAAAAATGGATATCAATGATTTAGCAATTGATTGTTTACCTTCATTGCAAGCTGGCTATACGGAATGACAACGTTTATCTAATAAACTGATGTAGCTAAAGTTTCATGGTGTTGCCGATTCATCCATTTCTGGAATGATTGGGAAAACACAAATTTTGCCACAAGAAGATTTAAAGTTAGTACAACGGATTAACGGAATAAACGGATTTTGTCATTGAGAAATCAACAAAGTATTGCTAATGAATCAATCCGTTTATTCCGATAATCCGCTGTATAATAGAAGTGCGGCAACCTTATGAGGATTTGGCACGGGCGTTTAACTTGACGTTGGCGTGGCAATCTCAATAGACATCATGGTTGGGGAGTTTGTAAAGCCATGAAAACAATGATTTACCAGGGCTATGTAGCCAATATTTCTATTGATGAATTTATCAGCCTATTGTAATCAAACGAGGCCCAAAAAATGGCAAAAGACAATTTTCGTAACCCAATGTTTCGTGAACATCAACAGGTGGCTATAAAATCAATCAACAATGAAATTGACACATTAGAAAAAATGGTGATTCAGGGCGATATTTTGCCTGATATTGAATCTGCACTGGGCCGTCTTCAGGGCATTATAAACAGAGCAAAAGCATCTCATCTTGTCGGTGTGGAACAGAAAACCGTTTTTCATCACGACATTGAGGCTCATTTTTCTAAACTGTTGATTTCTAACTATAAACGATTGCAGAACCTGAGCATTTCAAAGCTTTCTCGCATCAATCTTTTTACAGGCATTAACAATTCAGGAAAAACCACCTTACTTGAAGCGATCTATCTGCTTTGTCGTCAGAATGATTTTTTGGGTTTGCTTGAAGTGATTCGACGGCGCGGAAAAATGGCTGAAGATCGCATCAATCCAGAATGGTTTATTGAGCAGATACCACCAGATATTGAGATTAGTGGGCAATTTAATAACGCTGATTCACTTGTTCGGATAAAACACTATGAAGAAGAGAATAGTCGCATCGACAAATCACATTATCTGGAATCGGTAGACATTTCTTCACATTATGCCACAACCTCACTCAAATCGCTTACTAGGATATTCAAAGGGCGGGATCGTGAAACTCAGGCTGTTCGCATTAAAATGCTTTGTCCATCCGTTTTTAGCAGTCCTTTTTTCTTAAATGAACCACATCGCTATGCACAGTTCTACTATAAAAGTGTGCGTTCCAAAAGCTTACCTAAAATCATTGCGTTCATTCGTGAAAAGGTGGTAGGAACGCTTGAGGATATTCGACTGGCTGATGAAATGCAACGGTTTCTTGTCACTGATAGTATATTCAAAGAAACGTTGGACTTAAGCGGATATGGTGAAGGATTACAGCGTATTTTTTTCATTTCACTCTTATTTGCGTCAGCACAGAACGGCATTATTCTGATTGATGAGTTTGAAAATGCCATTCATACAGAATTGCTCGCTCAGTTTGCAGGATTGATTGATGAACTATCGAAACTGTTCAATACCCAAGTCTTTTTGACTAGCCACAGTAAAGAGTGTATTGATGCTTTCGTTAAACATAAGCCGCAAATCAATGATCTGTCTGCGTGTGCTTTAGTGGAAAATGAAGAACGTATTGTTGCCAGAGAATTTACCGGCAAAGCGTTTCGGCGACTTGTCGAAGCGGGTAATGTTGATCTGAGGAGGGCAAAATAATGGAAAATATTAATGCCCTCTTGGTATTTTGTGAAGGCCCACACGATGTTGCTTTTTGTCGTTTGATGTTCAAAATTGATTGGAAATTTAGCGAGTATCCGGCACCGTTTAATCAGTTGTTCAAAACCAGCATGGAAAATCATGCCGCGCAGGATATGAGTTTGGATATGGCACACAAATTTTTTCTGCCGGATAGAACCTTGTACAACGAAAACAGAAAATTGCTTGTATTGCTTTTTAATACGGGGGGAAAAAGCAAAACGGATAATCCGAAAATTTTTCTGAGAGATTTCTTGCCGCTATTAAAGCAATCAAAAGTTTTTCCTGGCGATGCGAAGAAAATAGTCAATCACTGTAATTACCTTTTTCTGTATGATCGAGATAACAAAGAACCTTCTAATGTGTTTTCGTGGTGTCAAAATGAATTTGCACAGATTGAAGATGAGATTTTTATCTCCGAGGATTTTATAATTGATGAAGAAAACAATCTGGCTGCAAGTTGTCTAACGAAAACTGTTGGTGTTTATGTTTTTTCAAAATCCAATTCACTAGGAACACTTGAAGACATCCTGCTTCCCCTGTTTGAATCCGCGCAAAGCCAATTGCTAAATGAAGCTGAAAAATTTATTGATATAGCGTTTCCCGATTGAATGAAGTACAAGTTTTAATTTTGTTACAAATTTATTTTGCGAAGGCCCTTGGAGTGCAAAATTTATTTTGCGGTTTATTTACGTTCCAAATTTATTTTGCGGTTTATTTACGTTCCAAATTTATTTTGCGGTTTATGGAATGCATGTTATTTTGCGAAGGTGAAGTGTACGTCATGAGATCGGGAAACGCTATAGTAAGCAACAACGCGGCCGGTAAAACGACTATTCCTAAGTGGCAACAACGTGTGTTGATTGATCTCATGGCCATATTTCCCAACACACAATTGATTGTGACGACACATAGTCAGCCGGTACTCACAACGATCAAGCCAGAGCATATTATTTTGTTAGAACATGAAAAAGAGGTAATTGCTGAACAAGTGACTTTTTCTTATGGTGCTGAAAGCGGGCGTTTATTAAGTGAAATCATGGCCGTAGATGAACGTCCACCGGCTGATGTGAATGAATTTATTCGGCTACTTGAACAATATTATCAGCTTATTGAACGCAGGTGAGAGCGAGGAGGCTTTCAAAATACGTTCAAGGCTGAATGAACTGTCTATTGATGACTTGAATTTAATCACAGCGGATAGGGAAATTAAAGCGAATTACCTATTTCCCCCCCCTTTAAAAAAACTTTTATCTGGTTTTTCACTGTTTATAACTTCTTGTTTTTAAAAGAGCATAGCGGTTTTTTAGGGAATCGCATTATATATAACTTACTGTTCAGTCTAAAATCATCTATGGATAAAACACAACAAACACTGATTGACACCTACTTGGCAGACGATACCAAACTATACGAAGATTGGTATCACGCATTTTACGCGCCAGAAAATGACACCGATACGCTGGCTTTTGCGCCGTCTTTTTCAGTTGAAACGTTCAAAAAACGTTTTAACCAATGGTTTGAAAAACGGCGAAACCTGTTGCAGCATAAAATCTGTGAAGAGTGGGAATACCCTCAAAAAAAGAGCGTATTTGAAAACAAACAAGCGATGATTATCGCCATATCAGTTGACTGTTTAGCTGTTGCGCTATCATTACCGACTACGAATGTCATTACAGTCGCCACGATTTTAGTCGTTGATGGGTATTTGGATAAACTGTGCCCTGATTCTTAAAACACCAATAATCGTAGGGTGGGATCGCTTAGCGACAATGAAGTCAAGAGCAACCCAAAAACTCTCCGCCCGCTTGCCCACCATTTATCTTGGAAGATCGTAGGGTGGGCTCGCTGTAGGCATTGACTCAAAAATTATCCCAAAATCCAACCGCCGGCTTGCCCACCATTTGTCTTGAAAATCTATAGAAACAATGCCCATAACAACCGAACAACTCAAAAAACAGATTCACCGTGAATTAACTGATGCCAGTGTCAAGATTTTTGAAAAAGTGGGTAAAAATTATGAATTTCGTGGCACTGGTTTTTTTATCACGCCTGATGGTTATTTATTAACCGCTTATCATTGTGTCGGCGAATCTCCAGACGATATTGTTGTCAAAACACATTTTGATGGCCAATTTAAAGCGGTGCTTGATCAACAAAAATCGTTGCGAGATTTAGAATACGATATTGCGGTGTTGAAAATTGATTATAAGCCTAATCATTATTTGCCGTTAGGAAGCGTTGCGGAACAACATAAAACAGATCAACTTGTGACAACCGGTTATCCAGCAGGTGAAATTGCCGACAATCAAGAAATTGGGATTTACTTTGGCACGATTTCACGATTTCGTGGCAATAAAATTGAAATGGATGCCGCAAAAGGGCCAGGGCATAGTGGTGGCCCCGTTTATCATTATCGAACTCACCAAGTCATTGGATTGATTTCAGCAGGTTATAAACCGGAAATTATATTTAATGCTGGACTTGCTGTTCGATTTGATCCCTTATTTAAAAAATGGCGTGAATTTGAACAGATTAACCAACTTGTCGCTAAAGCTTGGAGAAAACGCTTTCAAGAAAAATCGCCATGCCCTAAAAAACCATTACCCCCTCAAAAGACGACATCACCTAAAAAACCATTACCCCCAATCGAACCCTGTGGAGGGGCTATGCCATTAGATTCCAAATTTTATGTTGAACGGCAAGTTGATCAAAATTTTCAAACGGCGATTCAACGCCGTGATAGCATCGTGTTGCTGAAAGGCCCTCGGCAAGTGGGCAAAACATCGTTATTAGCACGGGGTTTACAAAAAGCGCGTGAAGCGGGAGTCATTGTCTTGTTGACGGATTTCCAAAAATTAATTGATGCCCAATTGCAAAATTTGGAAACCTTTTTTATTGCCCTTGGGGAAATGTTAGCGGATCAAGTCAACTCGGATGTTTATCCTGAAGATTTCAAAAAATGGCGGCCTAATCGTGCGCCTAATTTGAATTTTGATTTGTATTTTAAGAGTGAAATATGAGGCAAAACCAACAAACCCATATTGTGGGGGGTAGATGAAGCTGACCGTTTGTTTTTCTGTGACTTTAGCAGTGATGTCTTTGCCTTATTTCGGACGTGGCATAATGAGCGTGCCTTAAATCCGGGCACGCCTTGTTCACGGCTGACTTTAGCCATTGCTTATGCGACAGAAACCTACTTATTGATCAAAGATCAAAATCAATCGCCTTTCAATGTCGGCACCAAGCTGTTTTTAGAAGATTTCACGCTACAACAGCTCGCTCTGTTGAATCAACGTTATGGTTCACCGCTAAAAAACAGTAAAGAAATCAAGCAGTTTCATCACATGTCGGGTGGGCAACCGTATTTAGTGCGTTGTGGTTTAAATGATTTAGTCAGCCATAAGATGAGCTTAGACGCTTTTATTAGCACAGCGACTCGTGACAATGGCACTTATGGCGATCATTTGCGTCGGATTGTGATCTTACTGAACCAAGATGAGCCATTATTACACGCTATGCAAAAGGTATTGCAAGGGCAATCTTGCCCAGATTATGACTCATTTTATCGTCTTAGGAGTGCCGGGATTTTGCGAGGGGAGTCAAAGGATAATGTGAGTTTGCGGAGTCAAATTTATGAACATTATTTGAAAAAGCATTTGTTGTAGATAGAACGCTGATTGAACTGATTATCATGATTAACACTGATTTAAAAAACTGATTTAAAAAAATCAGCGTCGATCATGACAATCAGCATTTCACGCAAAAGTTGCGCGCAACTTTTGCGTGAACCAAAGGTCAGCGAAGCTAAATATCAGCGTTCTATCATATCACTCACATATTTTATTATGCAAAAAAAATCTTAATGAATTATGCATGTTATCTCAAGAAAAGCATTAAGCCCATTTTGGGAATTGTACCCAGATAGCAAAAACGCGCTTTCTATTGACAATGAAGAGGATTATGATATTGCCATTGAACGGCTCAACAATCTAATTGATGAGGTGGGCACTAACGAGCGACACCCACTTTATGGACTTTTGGATAGGTTAGGCATGGTAATACACGCTTATGAAGAAAAGCATTATCCGATCGCCGACGGTGTTTATATAATAGAGTCTTGAGCCTTGAGATAAATCTCAAGCCTAAAAGCTAAAGTCTGCTAAAGCAGACTAACAAAATGAGCTATTGCCTTGCAATAACGATGGCATTTATGCTGAGACTGATAACTGATAACTGATAACTGAATGAGAGGTATTATGATGAGCTACGCCGTTGAAAATGCCAATTTCTTGATAAAAGAACAAATTGTACAAACACTAGAAGGTTTGAGTGATATAGAACTCAAAAAAGTGATTGAATATGTCTCATTTTTGAAGTTTCGTACCCGTCTAAAAGCCATTTCACCACCGCCGGAAGTTTCGCAATTGGCTAAGCTCTATGCAGAATTTGCTGAAGAAGATCGTCAACTTGCCGAGGAAGGCATGGAAGAATACACTGATGGGCTAGTCAAGGAGGATACAAAATGATGGTAAAACGTGGTGAGATTTGGTTAGCAGAACTCAATCCAATTCGTGGTTCAGAGCTGGCAGGTACGCGCCCGGTACTCATATTTCAAAATGACTTGATTAATCCATTGACAACGACAGTTCTTGCCATTCCAATGACAAAAAATTTGCGCAGGGCATTATTACCCTCATGCATCCAAATATCCAAAGGTGAAGGCGGACTTGCCAGTGATTCTGTAGCATTATGCCATCAGTTTCGTGTATTAGACAAAATACGACTACAGTATAAATTTGGCTCTGTTACTCCACAGACTATGGCGGCTATTGAGACTTGTATGTTGTTTACATTAGGTGTCATCACAGACATTTAAGCCAAGCGGTGTTTATATCATAGAGCCTTGAGCCTTGAGATAAATCTCAAGGCTAAAAGCTAAAGTCTGCTAAAGCAGACTAACAAAATTAACTATTGCCTTACAATAACGATGGTATTTAGGTTAAAGTTGATAACTGATAACGGATAACTGATGAAAGATTTTTATTCTGCAAAGGGCGGCACCTTACCCAAAGACGCGCCTTCTTATATACCGCGCCAAGCCGATACCGATTTATACCAGGCTTTAAAACAGGGCCAATTTTGCTATATCCTGAACAGTCGGCAAATGGGGAAAAGTTCTTTGACGGTACGGGTAGCGAATCGTTTACGCGATGATGGAATAATCGTTGTTGTGTTTGAACTGTCGAGCCTTGGTACCCAATTAACAATTGAGCAATGGTACGATGGCTTAGTGCTTAAAGTTGGTGAACAACTGAATTTAGAAAATGAGTTAGACGATTTTTGGTATGACAATGAAAATTTAGGGTTAGCACAACGGTTAGAGCAAGCTTTGCGCCGCGTGGTTTTGGGCCATTATCAGCAACCCGTGGTGATTTGCTTTGACGAAATTGATAGCGTTCGCAGTTTACCGTTTGCCACCGATGATTTTTTTGCCACAATTCGGAGTTGCTATAACGAGCGGGCCTACAATCCCGATTTAGAACGTTTAACGTTTTGTTTAGTCGGCACGGCAAGGCCAACGGATTTAATGACTGACGTTCAGGCAACGCCTTTTGATATTGGGCAAGCGATTGAATTAACGGGTTTTACCTTTGAAGAGGCGATACCTTTAGCGCAGGGTTTGCAGGGTAAAGCCGATAATCCAGAAGCTGTGCTACGGGCTATTTTAGTTTGGACGGGCGGACAGCCGTTTTTAACCCAAAAAGTCTGTGATTTATTTTGTCGTCATACCGAGGTGCCCCTAGCCAGCTTCGATGAAACGGCTTATGTGGCGCAATTGATTGAAACCCACATTATTGAACATTGGGAATCTAAAGACGATCCTCCGCATTTAACCACCATCCGTAATCGCTTGATTGAACGGGATAATCGCAAAGATACTTGGCAATTGTTGGGGTTATGTCGCTATATTTTGTCGCTGTCGCAACCGGAAGACATGCGCGAAGCGCAGGCGAATGAATTGCGTTTGACGGGTTTAATGGTTAAACAAGCGAGTGGGCAATTACGGGTTTTCAATAAAATCTATGAGCAGGTTTTTAATCAGCACTGGTTGGCGCAAGCACAGCGTGAAACGTTAGCGGAAAATCCTTATTTGGGGTTATCCGCGTTTCAAGCCGAAGATACCGAACGCTTTTTTGGGCGTGAAGAGTTGACGGCAAGACTCTTGGAAAAATGCCGCGATTTATATACGGCCCAACCGCGCCTGCTACCGATTCTGGGGCCGTCTGGTTCGGGTAAATCGTCGGTGGCACGCGCCGGCTTGATTCCGGCTTTGCAACGCTTGCCGGATAATATCCAAGTTGAAATATTCACGCCGACAGAGTTTCCCCTCAAAGAGCTTGCGAGAATAGTGGCCTCTATTCAAGATGTTGATTCTATTGATAAAATAGATGAAATAGAGCGTTTACTGAGAGCGCAAGATAATACTTTATTAAAGCGTGTTGAGACATTCACCGCACCATTAGTCTTGTTAATTGATCAATTTGAGGAAATTTATACGTTGTGCGAAGATGCCGCAGATGGCACGGCGTTTATTGATAATCTGATAACGGCGGTACAGCCTGAATCGAAAAAGGGCTTGTTGGTGATTTTGACGTTACGGAGTGATTTTTTAGGGGCCACTCAGCGTCATGGCTTGCTGAATCAAATCATTGCGCGTCAAGCGGTGATTGTGCCGATGATGAGTGAGGCCGAGTTGCGTGATGCCATTGGTAAGCCGGCTGAACAAGGCGGACATCCTTTGGAGTTGGCAACGGTGGCGTTATTGGTTGAGCAAGCCGCCGGGCGTGAGGGAACGTTACCGCTATTGCAATTTGCGTTAACGGATTTATGGGCCGGTTTGCGTAAAGGGGTTGAGCCGTCGGAGACTTTACGCCAGATTGGTGGTGTCGGTGGTGCGTTAGCCGGAAAAGCGGAAGACATCTATCAAGGTTTGTCGGCGGCGAAAAAGCGGGTTGCCCGTCGTGCTTTTTTAAAGTTAATTCAATTAGGGGAAGGCACTAAAGATACGCGCCGCCGAGTCAAGATGAGAGACTTGGTGGCTCACGGTGAGAATGAAAATATAGTCCACGCGATTTTAAGTCAGTTTGCCCAGCCAGATGCGCGTTTGGTGACGCTTTCTAAAGATAAACAGGATCATAAGACTGCTGAAGTCACGCATGAAGCATTTTTAGAAAATTGGCACACTTTGAAGGATTGGTTGGCGGATAGTCGGGAGGATTTACGTTTTGAACATCGATTAAATGACGCAATTAACAATTGGCAGAGTCAACATCAGGCGGTGGGGTTGTTGTGGCGTTCTCCCGATTTAGAGTTACTCCATAAATATTATCAACAAGCTCATCAAGATATGACGGCGGTGCAAGTGGGTTTTTATCAGGCATCGGCGCGTAAACAACGGCAAACGCAATGGTTAAAACGGGTGACGATTTCGGTATTGGTGGGGTTGACGGTAGCATCTGCCATAGGGTTTTATTTGATAAGCATTGAACGGAAAAAAGCACAAGAGGCTGAACAGAAGACAATAATTGCAATGGAATTAAAAAATAAAGCACTCCAAGCTGAGAAAAAAGCCAATGAGGCGGCATTAATTGCTCAACAGGAACGGAATAAAGCAAAAGAATCTGAACAATTAGCTCGTAAAGCATTTAAAATAGCTACAGAATCTGAATTTCGTGACCGTTTGTTTGATGGTAGTGAAGGGCCTGAAATGATAAGGATTCCGGCCGGGCGTTTTCAAATGGGCAATATCCAAAATAATCAGGGAAAATGGGAAAAACCAGTACATTGGGTCACAATAGAAACCTTTGCAATAAGTCGCTATGAAGTAACTTTTGCTGAATATGGTTACTTTATTGAAAAAACAGGTAGAAAAACACTGAATAATAAGAATTGGGTACCTAGAAATCATCCTATGATTAAAGTTTCTTTGCATGATACGGGTGGTGGTGAACGTGAAAATTGGTCGCGTAATAATCATCCGGTGACTAATATTTCTTGGCGTGATGCAGTAGCTTATGCTGACTGGTTGAGTCAACAAACAGGGCATAAATATCGTCTTCCAACAGAAGCTGAATGGGAATATGCAGCTAGGGCTGGAACAGAAACATCACGTTATTGGGGAAATGATCCAGATAAAGCATGTACTTATGCGAATGTGAAGGATAAAACATTACAAGGAAAAGATTTATCAGGAATTCATAATTGTATAGATGGCTACGCTTATACAGCCCCGGTAGGTCGTTTTATACCTAATGCTTTTGGTTTATTTGATATGTTAGGAAATGTTTGGGAGTGGACATGTTCCGAATATAGTGAATATCCTGGCAAAGAAAAACAGTGTGTAGCTAAAGAGAGTACTAACCTTCGTATGATTCGTGGTGGGTCATGGGGCAATAGCCCAATGTACAACAAAGTTACAGTCCGTAGCAGATTTCAATACGATTATAAAGGTGATACAGTGGGGTTTCGCCTCGTTAGGGTCGTTTTTTAATTTGGTAGTAAATCATTGAACCTTGCCACAAGTTTTTTCCAGAAGACAAGGCACGAGAAATATTCGCTCAATCCCTATCTAGTACAACGGATGACGTGGATAAACGAATTAAATAAACATGAAAACGAGATCAAATGATTTTATATCAATGAGTTGCCGCTCTGAAAAAATGCCGAAACTCGCCAAGCTTAAATTCGTTTATCCCCGTCATTCGTTGTACTGATATTGAATATTGACGATTATGCACGCCTGTTTAGTACTTTGGCTCTGGGGATTGAACGGATTGATGTAAGGGCATTTTTCTATTCAAAAAACGGACTCAAGTGTCATCAATTACCGCTTAATTCTCAAGAAATACCATCGCATCAAGCAGTGATATCCCCAGAGCCAAAGTACTTAAGGTTTTGGGGATTGAACGAATTTATACTATTCATTCCGTTCATTTGAAAATTCGGGACATTCTTATTCAGACAATTAAGGAGAAACCCATGCTAAAAACTCTTAACTTAGATGACAACTTGCTTTATGAAGCTGAAGCTTTTGCAACACGACAAGGCACTCGCCTTAACACACTGATTGATAACTAAATAAAAAGGACAAAAAACGATGCCTAAGAATGTTATCATCTTAGCTGGGCCCAATGGTGCTGGAAAAACAAGCTTTGCTAATCAATATATTGAGATTTCTAGTTACGAATATTTAAGTGCCGATGCGATTGCAGAAAAATTGGCACCTCAACCATTCAATGAAGTTAAAGTTAAGGCGGGGCGTGAATTTTTTAAGCAAATAACTGAGGTGATAGCCGAGAGTAAAGACATTGTTGTTGAATCAACACTGTCAGGATTAGGGTTTCAGCGTCTTATCCATCGCTTTAAGCAAGCGGGTTATAGAATAACAATCTTATTCATTTATCTTGACACGCCAGAAGTTTGTATTAAACGTGTTCAGGAGCGCGTGTTAAAAGGGGGACATGATGTGCCAGAAGTTGATATTCAACGTCGATTCTACCGCTGTAAACAGAATTTTTGGTCTGTTTATAAAAAACAAGCACATTATTGGCATCTATTCTACAACGGAGGCGATGGCTTCATTGAGGTAGCGGTAGGAAAAGAAACTCAGTTTATGGTCACAGATGAAGTCTTATTTGAAATATTTTTACATGAGATTAACCAACATGAATAGTCATCAAGTCATCGATATCCAAGCTTTTATTCAGGCGGCCGAGTTTAAACGAATTGGCAATTGTGCCGTCCGTAAAGCTTTAGAAGAAAACCGTCAGCTTGGTATTCCCAATGTTTTTTCTCGAAATGGCAAACTCTATTACGAATTGCCAAATGGTGAAATAACCACAGAAGATCCATTTAAGGAGATAAGTTTGAGCGCGGCGGCTTAGCCAGCGAATTTTTCCGCCCCTACCCCGAAGGGCTTGAATGTGAAACTTCGTTGCCGAGCGTAGCGAGATCATAGCCCTAGGTGCAATCTAGGGTTGCATATCAAAAAATGTATTTAACCCAATCGAAAAATGCTATAAGTGGGTTAACAAAAAGACATTAACATTTTTTGAAAGATTAAGAATAGAACGCAGATAATGCTGATTGTCATGATGCCACTTAACAAGTTTTTGCGTGAACCTTCGGTGTGCTACGCTAAACGCTGATTTTTTTTAATCTTTAAATATTTTAATTAATCAGTATTAATCATGAGAATCATGAGAATCAGCGTTCTATCTGATCTTTTATCTTTATGACATTTATGTATCGCTAGCAAAAATGTTAAAATACTTTTCTACGCTAAAGTTTTTCGCGAAAAACTTTAGCGTAGAAATGTGTACCTACTTATATATATCAACAACCTACCATTAATCCTGATTCAAACAATTAAAAATTCGCTTATTTCTAAATTCGTTATACTAAACCATGAATCGAAATGACTTTCAACAACTGGCTGATATTCGAGTGAAAGAAGCAAAAGTTCTCCTTGATAATCAGTGTTTTGACGGTGCCTATTATCTGTTAGGCTATGCTGTGGAATGTGCTTTAAAAAGCGGTATCTCGAAACAGTTTAAAGCAGATGATTTTCCAGACCTTCAAACGGTAAGGGATAGTTATACCCATAATTTGCCGAAGTTATTGGTAATAGCGGGTTTAAAACAGCAATTGCACAATGACGGGCAAACCAACTCCCAATTGCTTGAAAATTGGATACTTGTAATAAACTGGTCAGAACAATATCGTTATCGACATGGTATGACTCAAACCACAGCACAAGACTTCTATAACGCTGTCACTGACAACCAAAGCGGGGTACTCACATGGCTAAAGAACTTTATGTAGGTAAAATTCTTACAAATGATATGATTACGGTTGGTAAGCAACTTGTTCAACGTCTTGAGGATACGATACCCATTTCAGACTCATTCTGGTTCTATGTATCTGAAGAAGAAAGCTGGCGTTTATTTATTGTCTCCCCTCGTGTCTTAACCGAAGGCCCTAAGACAGTCTGTCACAGGGTTGTTAATACCCTTAATGCAGACAACGATGATGAATATGCATTGTCATTCTTCAACGTATCGGTGACAGATGAACATTATCCTTATGTGTCATTACTGCGTAATGTGCGTCTCAGCGATAAACTCTTCGATAGCAGATTGACAGGTGTTGGCGTGAACGGTTCGGGTTATATTGAAGATGCTTATATTTACCGTTTATACGCTAATGCTGAATATTCCCATTCCCAATCAGCGGTTATCAATGAAGAAAAAGCGGCTGTTATGGCATAAGACATTCAGTCGATTTAGTACAACTTCGTTCTGGAACGCATAAGACGGGGATAAAGGAATGAAAGAAACCTGAAAACCAGACAAAATGATTTGATATCAATGATTTGTAGCTCTGAATAAAGAGGCCTCAATTCGCCAAGCATTTGAAAAGTCTTAAATTTGTTTATTCCCGTCTTATGCGTTCCGTAACAAAGTTTCGTTATACTTATTAAATGCGAAAGAAGGTGTTGTACTATACTCAACAAATGAGGAAAAAAATATGGGTGCTTTATCAACTGCGACAGCACGAAACAAACAGCACGATGTTTTCAGACGCGCCGATTCTGGTTTAGCGTTTCCAGAAATGCCTTTAGATTCCTCGGTGACTCCTAGCAAACCAAAACAGGTGACAGAAAGCGAGTATTGGGACAAATATTATGATTATGCTGATGTCAGTTATGAATGGAATAATGGGCTTTTGGAGGAAAAACCGGTGTCTGATCATGAAAATGTGTTAATGTATCTGTGGTTCGTTGAACTTTTGCGTGAATTTTTGAGGGTTAAAAGGGTGGCTAATCTAACGGTATTAGAAATGGGGTTTAAAATGAATTTACCTCATAAAACGGTGATTCGCAAGCCCGATTTAGGTGTGGTTCTTAACAATAACCCGATACCACTTCAACTCCAAGATCGCAGCTACAAAGGCGTGTGTGATATGTGCATCGAAGTCGTGTCTGATTCCAAGCCAGAAGAAATCGAACGGGATACGGACACGAAATTGGGTGAATATGAAGCGGCAGGTGTCAAAGAATATTATATTTTGTACACCAAAGGGGATGCGATGGCGTTTTACCGTCTAAACCGACATGGCGTGTATGTGCCCATTAAGCCTGTCTTCGGTGATGTGATTCAATCTCAAGTCTTGCCCTGTTTTCAGTTCCGGATATCCGATTTGCTGAATCAGCCCACTCCAGAACAGATGGCTTTTGATTCGGTTTATGAAAAATTTGTCTTGCCTTATTATCAAGCCGAGAAAAAAGCACGTCAAGCCGCTGAAGAAAAAATTAAGCGTCTTGAAGCAAAAATGGCGCGTCTTATAAAAAGCTAAAAAGCTTGAAAGTCACGATAAAAGCGGGGGGTGCGAAATGCCCCTTACCAAAATAAACGAATTTAAGTATGCTTGGCGACTATGAAATGGTGAACCTGCGTGTTCGCCCGCACCGATCATCCATTATATAGCGTTTCCCGATTGAATGAAGTACAAATCATTATCGTTCCAAATTTATTTTGTGGCCTGGAGTGCAAAATTTATTTTGCGGCCCTCTTGGAATGCATGTTATTTTGCGGTTCGATTTTCTTGATATAAGTAGGTACGCAAAAGTTTATTAACATTTATGTATGTAGTTCAATTGTGAGGGCTGGTGGGCAGCAAAAACACGCTACCCACCCTACAGAAAATGTTAAAAGATTTATGCGTACTTACTTATAACTGTACGTCATGAGATCGGGAAATGCTATAATCAGATAAATTGATAATTGAGCACTATGACAACTATTCGTGAACAAGATTTTATCCAAAGCATTGCTGATGCTTTTCAATTCATTTCTTATTATCACCCCATCGACTACATCAAAGCCTTAGGGGAAGCTTATGAGCGTGAAAAATCGGCGGCGGCTAAAGATGCTATGGCGCAAATTCTGGTTAATTCACGCATGAGCGCCGAAGGCCGGCGGCCTATTTGTCAAGATACGGGTATCGCTGTGGTGTTTTTGAAAATCGGTATGAATGTCCGCTGGGAAACGCAAAAAGGCGTTGCGGAAATGGTGAATGAAGGCGTGCGAAGGGCTTACACACATCCTGATAATGTTTTACGCGCTTCCATTTTGGCCGATCCGGCCGGTACACGTCGAAATACGCGGGATAATACACCGGCGGTGATTCATACCGAAGTCGTGCTCGGTGATACCGTCGAAATTCAGATCGCTGCAAAGGGCGGTGGCTCAGAGAATAAATCTCAATTTGTCATGCTGAATCCCAGTGATAGTTTAGTGGATTGGGTATTGAATACCGTTCCCAAAATGGGTGCCGGTTGGTGCCCGCCTGGTATACTGGGCATTGGTATTGGGGGTACGGCGGAAAAGGCGATGTTGTTGGCGAAACAATCGTTGATGGCACCGATTGATATTCAAGCTTTGCAAGCACGCGGCCCCTCTAATCGTCTTGAAGAATTGCGTTTAGAATTGTATGACAAGGTGAATGCGTTGGGCATTGGCGCACAAGGTTTAGGCGGTTTGACAACTGTATTAGATATCAAGATTCTGGATTATCCGACTCATGCCGTTTCTTTACCGGTAGCCATGATTCCCAATTGTGCCGCAACTCGCCATCTTCATTTTGTGCTAGATGGCAGTGGGCCCGCGAATTTAACGCCACCGAGTTTGGAAGAGTGGCCTCAAATCACTTGGGAAGCGGGTACACAAGCTCGGCGCGTGAATCTTGATCAGGTTACGCCTGAAGACTTCGCGCAATGGCAACCGGGAGAACGTTTATTACTGAGCGGTAAAATGTTGACTGGGCGCGATGCGGCCCATAAGCGAATAGCGGATTTATTCGCCCAAGGGCAATCGCTACCAGAAGGTTTGGATTTCAAAAACCGCTTTATTTACTATGTCGGCCCTGTCGATGCTGTACGTGATGAAGTCGTTGGGCCTGCAGGCCCCACTACTTCGACACGTATGGATAAATTCACGGACATGATGTTAGAAAAAACGGGCATCATTGGTATGATTGGAAAAGCAGAGCGTGGCCCGCAAGCCATTGAAGCGATTAAGAAATATCAAGCCGTATACTTAATGGCAGTCGGTGGCGCGGGCTATTTAGTCTCTAAAGCGATTCGCGCCGCTAAGGTGGTTGCCTTTCCTGATTTAGGTATGGAAGCTATACATGAATTTGAAGTAGAAGACATGCCTGTCACAGTCGCTGTCGATGCGCGTGGCGAATCAGTACATGAAACAGGGCCTGCAAAATGGCGAATTCATTCTCAAATTTAAACCACTCACTACAAGGATTGTCATATAAAAAAGGAGTGCGACCTAGTGCAGGATCGCTCCAGTTTCAATACCATTGAAAAACCGGGGCAACCACAAGGGATTGCCCCTACAAACCGTTCGTAGGGGCAACCCTTGTGGTTGCCCCTTTTTAGGCAGGCTAGGTGGTCTTAGGATTGGAGCGATCCTGCACTAGTAGCACCACGATCCAATCCTTTATTATATACAATCCCTGTCGTTATTTATTTCTATTTGTTCATCATGAGCTCTAAAAATATTTACCAACAAGCTACCTATTGGCTCAGTGCCCATAACATTTCCCAATTACCGGAAGAGAAGGGTTTTGAAGTGGCCTTTGCCGGCCGTTCCAATAGCGGTAAATCCAGTGCAATCAATGTCATTACTGGACAACGCAAGCTGGCCCGTACCAGTAAAACTCCTGGGCGCACTCAGCAAATTATTTTTTTTAGATTGGATGAAGATCGTTGCTTAGTCGATTTACCTGGTTATGGTTTTGCCAAAGTGCCGATTTCTGTCAAAAAGCAATGGCAAGAGACTTTAGAACGCTATTTACACACGCGCCAAAGCTTGCGCGGTTTAGTTTTGATGATGGATATCCGTCATCCACTGACCCCATTTGATGAAAAGATGCTTGACTGGTGCGCCGTTTCCAATATGCAAGTGCATATTTTATTGACAAAAGCGGATAAAATCAGTCATGGCAAAGGCAATGTCGTGTTGGAGCAAGTGCGTCAGCATTTAGCCACCTTAAAGGGAGAAATGAGTGTACAACTGTTTTCAGCTTTCAAGCGTGTTGGTATTGAAGAGGCTAAAATGCGCTTAAATGGCTGGTTAGAAATTTAAAATTAAACCGGCGAACATGTAGGGGCGAATCGACGTGTTCGCCCTAAAATTGCCCTATTGATGTTCAATGCGCCTTTGAAACCAGAATTCCCATTAAGATGGAAAACACTTTGTCTACCTCGGAGGGTATGGTATAGCTATTGATATCTTTCGTAATCTGTTTTTCAGTTCGATTGAGCGTCGCAAATTTCCAAACTTCACCTATTGTTATCGCACCATATAACTTATGGCCAAAATCGCTGTCTTCATATTTATCCAACGCGATCAATTGCGCTGACAACTGATTGAAACCTTTATCTAAATCCCCTTTTTTGGCTTCTATAATCAGCAATTCTTGATTTGAGCATATCAGATAATCAAGAGAACCACTTAATTTGTCATCAACTTCTATAGCATACTCTACCTTGATTTTAGAGTTGGTATTTTTAGCTATCTCAATCAAAATGGGGGCAATCAGAAATTCTCTTTTAGCGATTTCTGAATTGAGAGAAATTTTGGGGATGATTTGATAATAAGTTTCCTGAAGTGTCTTAATATCAGCCTTATGATAATCGGTTGATTGAGGAAGATTAATGACATCATAAGAAAAAGAATACCCAAATTCTCCTACGATTTCTTCCGTCGGATTATTCATTTCAAAATAATCGCTAAAAATATACTTCTTACCTTCCTTAAAAATGGATTTTTTCATATTTTGAAGCCTCTATTAAACTCAAACTGCCACATCGAAACCTTATACCCTTGAATTTTTGCTTGACCTCATTAATTCGCTTATCCCAGTTAAATATAGTTTGTCAGAAAAATAATTTCACGGGCCAAACCTGACAGGTTTGCCAAACCTGTCAGGTTTTTACAAGTTATTTTTCTAAACATCTATAGAATGCGATATAGTGGATAAAGGGCGAACACGCAGGTTCGCCCCTACAACATATCGGGTCGTAGGGGCGAACCTGCGTGTTCGCCCATAAGAAATTCTGAAACAATAAATCTCCAATTTATTTTGTGACGATTCCTAACGTCATTTGCCTGTTATCAATCAGCGTCAATCATGATAATCAGTGTCATCTGCGTTCTATCAACACTCTACATCAATCTTTCCTCAGTCTGATAACCCTTTGAAATAGCGTTTTTGTTCATGTTTCGTGGCTTTTCGCATTGAAATCATCTGGATTTCCTCTTCTATTTCTGTGTACCGGTAGACGATAACGACTACCACATCCACAAGTCTGCCTATTGTGATAAAACGCTGTTGGCTATACTCGAATCTCTCATCCTCAAAGGTAAGCGTTAATCCGTCAAAAACGTTAATCGCATCGGCAAAATCAAAACCGTGCTTGCGACAATTTGTCTGACGTTTCGCTTCATCCCAAGTCAATTTCATCTTGAAATATTATATCGCTTCAGTTGTTGAATGTGAATAGCCCCAGGTGCAACCCTCATCGTTATACACAAGTTTAGATGGTGGGCAACAAAAACCCGTTACCCACCATTTAGCTTCGCTGACCTTCGGTTCACGCAGCGAAGTATAGCGTAGCGAGACAAAGCGCGTGAAATACATTTTGACTTATGTATAGCGTTTCCCGATCTCATGACGTACAGTTATATCAAGAAAATCGAACAGCAAAATAACATGCATTCCAAGAGGGCCGCAAAATATAGCGTTTCCCGATCTCATGACGTACAGTTTTATCAGGAAAATCGAACAGCAAAATAACATGCATTCCAAGAGAACCGCAAAATAAATTTGGAACAAAAAGAGAACCGCAAATAAATTTGGAACAAAAAGAGAACCGCAAAATAAATTTGGAACGAAAAGAAACTCGCAAAATAAATTTGGAACAAAAAGAGAACCGCAAAATAAATTTATAACGATAATAATTTGTACTTCATTCAATCGGGAAACGCTATAACATGCATTCCAAGAGGGCCGCAAATAAATTTATAACGATAATGATTTGTACTTCATTCAATCGGGAAACGCTATATAACGATGATGGTGCAACCTGGGGTTGCATATCGAAAAAGTATCAATTGCTTCGCTTTTCGTTCCAACTTTAGAAAAATGCTATATATCACCTTCTCACTTTTCAAAAGCGCCCTTTTCCAAGTAATGGCTTTAGCATGTCAGGTAATTCTTCAAGTGCTTTCTGAATAAAGGATATATCAAAAGTTTCGGTGCTTTCTAGCAGTGGTTCGCCATAACAGATAAAAGCTGGGATATGATATGCCTTTCCGAGTGCTATCATCTTTTCGGCTAATTCAGCAACAATACTCATTTCTATTATGAGATTGGCCTCTTCCCAAAGCGGCATGACTTCTTGTTTAAGCTTGTTTATCAATTCTGGCAGATTGCCAATCTCTTTTGGATTCAGTGTGTTATCAACCTTTGTAGTCGCAACTTGGGGAACATCGGCGATTGTTTTTTGGGTATATTTGAGATAGTGAGAGAGTTCACGGAGGAGAACAGCAATATTAACGGGTTTGGCTAAATAACCGTCAAACCGGTGCGCCTCAATCTTCGATTTTTCATTCAAGGTAGCGGATGCGGTTAGGGCAATAATGGGAATATCGGCCGTGTTTGGATTGTCTTTTAAATGCTGAGTCGCTTCGTAACCATTCATTTCTGGCATCCTGATGTCCATTAAAATCAAAGCGGGATGATATTCTTCTGCAAATAGTAAGGCATTGTGTCCATTTTCAGCACTGAGTACCTCTAAATTGAGTGGCGATAAATATTCTTCAATCAATTGACGATTATATTCGATGTCATCCACTACCAATATTTGTGCTTTTTCAAATGTGATATTGTTTGGGTCAAAAGTGTTGTCATATACAATATCCTGCGTGGTTGTCGCGATTTCGACTTTTTGTAAAATGATTTCAAAACGACTGCCTTTGCCGGGGAGACTTTTTACAGAAATTTGACCGTTCATCATTTCGACGAGACGCTTTGTGATAGTCAGCCCTAAGCCCGTTCCACCATATTGACGAGTGCTTTGCCCTTCCTGTTGTTTGAATGATTCAAAAATAAGCGCCTGTTGATCTGAAGGAATACCAATGCCGCTATCTTCTACGGCCAGCATTAAGTCAATTCGCTTTTGATTGGCATCTGCTTTTTTCGATGCACACAGTTTAATATAACCCCTGTCAGTAAATTTGATCGCATTACCCATTAAATTTAACAAGATCTGCCGTAAGCGGGTTTCATCCAAGAATAAAACCGGTGGTAAAGTGTTATCAATGTCCATAATCAATTCAAGATTTTTTTCAGCAATCTTGAGACTGAAAATCTGTTGTAACTCGGTGAAAATAATCTGTGGGTTCACCGGTTCATACTGAATCTCTAAGCGCCCTGCTTCAATCTTGGATAGATCAAGTATATCATTAATTAAAGTCAGGAGGCTTTTACCTGCTGTTTGAATGGCATTAAGATAATTTTTATGTTGCTTATCAGTGACTTTTGAGGCGAGTATGTCGCTGAAACCAATTACGGCATTCATGGGGGTTCGGATTTCATGGCTCATATTAGCGAGAAATTCACTCTTGGCACGGTTGGCTGAGTCTGCTTCTTCCTTAGCTTGTATTATAGCGATTTCAGCTTGTTTGCGTTCTGTGATATTCGTTGCGATTTCCATCCGTACTAGTCGCCCATCCGGCCATTGAATAGCCTGATCACGGCATAGATACCATTCACCATCGACTGTATTCTGAAATTCCCAAACATAAATACCAGTCTGTTTTCCCTCTTGATCTAATAGCTTATCATTGGTACAGAAAGAACAAGGGCCGGTTTGTCCAGCTTGTAAGGTTTGCCAACAGGGTTTTCCGATAGCATCACTTCCCCAAATATCCTGCCCAAATTGGTTCAGAAATAACACTTCATGAGTTTCAAAATCGCTCACAGAAACGATAGCGTCTAAACTATTTGTGACGACAAGAAAGCGATTATATAATTCCTGTCGTTCTTTTTCAGCTTGTTTGCGTTCAGTGATGTCATGGAAAATCATAAACTTGGAAAGACTACCATCTGCATTTTGGATGGGGGTATCAAATAGATCATAGTATTTCTTATTTTTGAATGAATACCACTCCCGTCGAGCTGATTTTCCAGTAAAGACTTCCTCGTTTTGACACCAGGGACAAACTTCTGTTCTATCATGGAGATAGGCATAACATTTTCGTCCATTAATCGGGCCAAATTCTTTTTCAAGAACGGGGTTGATATATTCAATGTCATACTGCTCACTGACAATATAAATACCAGTGGGCATGGCATTTAGAATACTGAGTAATTTATGACGCTCTTTTTGGAGTGCGTCTTCTGCTTGTTTGCGTTCAGTAATATCATGGGCAATACCTTCAACTGAAATCACATTACCTTGTTCATCGAATACTGGCACTTCTGAGACTTCAAGTGTTTTAATACTTCGATCCTTACAATAAATTTCTAGTTCATACAAAGGCTGAGCAATGCCTTGTATGTTCAGTTCAGAATGATAGATTACTTTTTCATTAATTGGGTTATTGGTCAAATACGCCGTATAATGAACCATCAATTCTTCTGGCGTATAACCTAATGTGTTTTGAACAGAATGATTGACAAAGGTAAATATACCATCGGTATTATGACTATAAAAAAAGAACTCATCCGACATATTTTCTATGAGCTGTCTATATTTTTGTTCACTCTTTTGTAATGCTATTTCTGCTTGTTTACGTTCAGTAATGTCTGGAAAAATAACGATGCCGGCTATAATTTTTCCATTATCATTATAGATAGGGGTGGTATTACAGAGGACCGTATGTTCTATACCATCGGCACGTCTGATGATCATTTCGGCATCTTTAGTGACTTTACCTTGAGACATTGCCATTAGTAAAGGCACATTTTGTGGTAAGCATGGCGAGCCATCAGGATAGAATATCTGCCAAGTCAATTTTTCTGGATGAGTGATTTTGCCATGAGAAATACCTAATCCTCTTTGCTGTTCCTGAGTCGCTCCCGTTATACGCTGGGCTTCTTTATTAACCGTCATGATTGCCCAATTATCTGTGGTGCCTTCAGCAATTTGGATAGCAAATGGGGCTTGTTCAATGACTGTTTTAAGCAGTGCGTTTGATTTTGCTAAGGCTTGTTCAGCTTGTTTGCGTTCGGTAATATCTCTAAAAACACCTTGCAGTATAGATTTTCCCCGAATGTTAAGAACATGCGCTGAGATTTCAACCGGGATTTCAATACCATCAGAACGAAGCACGACATATTCAATATGAGAAGTTTGCTTTGTTTTCTGAGTAAAGTGAGCATGCTCCAAAAAATTTTTCCGTGATTCTTCATTGATTGAGACGGGGTGTAATTGCGATTGCTGCATGCCGATAATGTCTTCACGAGGTTTAAGTAAGAGTTGTGAAGCGGCAGGATTCGCATCAATAATGATACCCGTTTCGGTTTCTGCCAAAAAAATCGCATCTGGCGCACCTTCAAACAATGCACTAAATCGCGCCTCGCTTTCCTGCAATGCTTGTTCTGCCTGCTTATTTTGAGTGATGTCGAACATCACACTGCAAAGTTTTAGGGGTTGATTGTTTTCAACGATAACCGTTACCAAGTCTCTTAACCAAATAGTCCGATTATCTGCCGTTATCATGCGATATTCAAAATTGTGGTCCTGCTTATTTTTAGTCTTATTGACACAATAAGTTGTTGCCCAATCCCGATCTTCGGGGTGGATATGATCTGCCCAAAATGTAGGCTGATTCAACCAATCTTCCAAAGGATATCCTAAAAATCGTTGGGCTTGTTGACTGACAAATTGAAATTCAAACGTTTTAGCATCGGCTTCCCACACGATACCATCAATGGCATTAACTAAACCTTCATAGCGTTGCTGGCTGGCTTCTAAATCTAGGGCCAAATTCTGCATGGCTATTTTTTGCTGCTCAATTTCCTGAATGCGTTGGGATAATTCAGTTGTTCTTTCAGCGACTTGTATTTCTAGCTGTTCTTGATGGTGCTGCAATTTATCTTGGGCATTTTTAAGCCGTGTCGTCATGCTATCGAACGCTCTTGAAAATTGCCCAATTTCATCTTGCGTATCAACAGTCAGTTGATAGCCCCAATTACCTTTTTCTATTTCTTCTGCCCGGTGATGTAATTTGACAATGGGGAGGGTTATGCTTTTAGAAATGAAAAAAGCCAGTATGCCACTGACACCTAATAACAAGATAAAAAATGAGATCATCAGTTGCACGAGTCTGTTTACTGGTGCAAAAGCTTCTTTTGCATCTATTTCCGCTAATAAACACCAATTGACACCTTCAACCACACGGTGTGTTCCAATCACTAATTCACCGCGATAATCTAGATAACTCTTTATTTCTGCCTGTTCAGTTTCCGGTTTTTTTTCAGACAGAACAAGACATTTTCGGGCTTCCAATGAATCCACTTTCAGTTTTAGAAATGTATCATCCACAAACCGTGAAGGCGTAATCATATATCCTTCTTTATTGATAAGGTATATCTCGTCCGTTTTTTCATGCCTCAGTGAAAAGATTTCATATAATTCCTCTTCGATTTCTATATTAACAATGACAATGCCGGCAAATTCACCCTTGATTAATATTGGAGTGGAGATACTGATCACTTTAGTCTCTGTTATTGTGGAAATATGCACATCACGGATATAAAGCCCCTCTTTGCCATAAGCGAATATTTCAGCATTACCAATAGGGTCAATTTTAGAGTGACTTGATACCACCACGTTACCTTGTTTATCCAAAAGGCTTACCAGAGAAATATCATCACTAAAATCAATTAAAGTTTTTATTTTTTGGATGGCTGGGGTGATATTTTCAGTGGTGAGCGCATCTATAAAAACGGTATCTGTAGCGAATATTTTAACCAATTCCACCTCTTCATCTAACAAGGTTTCAATCTGATACACCCTTGATGTAGCCATACTTTCTAAATGATGATAGATATCAGCTTCAATCATCTGTTTAGAAATGATATAACTGCTCGTGGCAGCTATGATACACGTCACTAAAACAATCATAAAAATGATACTGGATATTTTGGTTTGTATTTTCATGGTTTGGTTAAGGAAAGTCTGGTTTTTCGGATAAATAACTCATCAATAATGATTAATGGTTAATGGTTTTTAATGGTTAATGTTTTTTCAAATGAGTAGACACTCAATATACTGAACACTTTGCTTGATAAAAATCAATACTTGTTAATAGAGTATGGTTTTAGAAACCAGCGTTATTATTAAAAATGTGATTTTATCAAATTAACCATTAACCATTAACTATTAACCATTATCCTGTTTTGCTTCTCTGATACATAGCGCCAATAGAAGTGCCTGAACGCAAAATTTGTTGACTTAAAACAAATTCCTTTTTTATTCATTAAGAAGTTGACAATTCTAACTGCAAAATCAAAATTTTTATTTTTAACTCTATTTTCTCTCATCTGGTTACGTTTTTAATTTTTAATTGTTAATTGTTAATGGGCGCATTCCCAAAAAAAGTCATTATCAATCTTGGCCGAAAGCAAAATAAATTTTGCACTCCAAAGTAAAGCAAAATAAATTTTGCACTCCAAAGCAAAATAAATTTTGCACTCCAACGGCTGCAAAATAAATTTTGCACTCCAAAGTAAAACAAAATAAATTTTGCACTCCAAAGCAAAATAAATTTTGCACTCCAAAGTAAAACAAAATAAATTTTGCACTCCAAAGCAAAATAAATTTTGCACTCCAAAGCAAAATAAATTTTGCACTCCAAAGTAAAACAAAATAACATGACAAAGTAGAATTAATGTTTAACGATGGATACTTCACCATTAACCATTAATTTGCATTTGCATTTGCATTTTCATGTTTTTTTATATTATCATAAGACTTTCTTATTACATTCTGGAGAACAGTGAATCAATGAACAAATTAATTAAAGTGAGTTTGGCGGGTGTTTTATCTTTTGGTATCAGCATGGCTGCGAGTGCTGATGATGATGAGATTGAGGAGGCGATTGAGTATCGCCAGGCGGGGATGGAGATGATAGCCTGGAATTTTGGACGGATGGCTGCGATGGTGAAGGGCAAAATGCCCTATGAAGCCGCTGAATTTGCTAAACGGGCAGAAAATGTGGCGGCGTTGAGTAAAATGTCCTTGGAAGGCTATATTCTAGGTTCCGATGAGGGTGACACGGATGCGAAAGCCAAAATCTGGACAAATTGGGCAGATTTCAAGGCGAAAATGGTTGAATTTGAGAATCAAGCGGTTCAATTGGCTGACGTTGCGAAAACGGCGACAACGCTGGAAGAGGTCAAGCCTCAGTTTAAGAACACTGCTGTTTGTAAAGGCTGCCATAAAAAATATAAGAAGTAAGACCAATTCTGATTGTAACTCATTTTGGGTACCCCGAATGGGGCTTTGAACGTCGAAAGAAAGGGCGAACACGCTAGGGCTGCCCCTACGCAAAATATTGTAGGGGCGAACCGATGTGTTCGCCCTTTTGAAATTATTGACCTGAAAATCTATATCAGATCACATTCTCATTTCCCCATTTCCCTTCCTTAATACAACCATTCCTAATCAGTTGAGTGTATGTGATTTGGCTTCATTCATGCCTTGTGTGGCTATGTTGGCTGATAAGGCTTGGTTGATTAAATTGGCCAGTTTTTTGGCTCCGTTTGCGGTTAAAGCAATCCGTGTATGTATGGGTAAAATGCTGTCTCCGTTTGCGGAATCGGGCAAGCTTCCTGATGAAAAATTAACAATCACTTCATCGCCATTCGCTGTGATGACAAATTGGGAAGCGTATAGGGCGCTGGTTTTTTCGTAGCGGAGTTTGAGTTGTTGAGAATACTTGTTTTCAGATAAGTTAATCATTGACATGCGTCATTCACCTTTTTTCAGTTTAAACGAGTGTATCAAGCGTGAGTAATTTTTGCGTTAGCATCTGCGATAACCCATACATCTCGGTCATGGCCATTTTTGCCCCTTCATTGTCTCCCGCCTGTTGTTTGTCCAGTGCTTGTTTGCTGATGACATGAAAGCGTTCATGCGGCTCAAATAGGCTCTCAAACACTGTCTTCGCATGACTATTTGTCAGAGTAGCCACTTCGTTAGCACCTTCGCCATGAAGCCATTGGCCTAGTTTACACTCAGAATGAGTGGTACCTTGAAAGTTACATTTTCCTTTCAGAGTCGATTCCATTTTTTTCAGATATTGAACATGGTCGTTGAGACGCATGAGAAAAAATGCTTTAGCTGCCATAGTTCATCCTTTTATCAGTTATCAGTTCCACGCAAAAGTTTTTGCGCGCAAAAACTTTATTTAGCTTCGCTGACCTCCGGTTCACGCTAAAGTTTCGCTCCGCGAAACTTTAGCGTGAAATGTGGAAATCAGTTATCAGTTATCATTGTCTTGGTCTACGTTCCTATTTCAGTTTGCAATGAGTTTGTCTTGGTCAGTTTGCAATTCAAACCAAAGCTGATCTCGCACGGTGAATTACTGCGTTTGCTATTTAAACAGCAAACTAAAGTTTTCAGGGGCGCATTCCCAAAAAAAGGGTCATTTTACTTTCATAAATTTTGCGGCCCGCTTTTCGTTCCAAATTCATTTTGCGGCTGCTTTTCGTTCCAAATTCATTTTGCGGCCCACTTTTCGTTCCAAATTCATTTTGCGGCTGCTTTTCGTTCCAAATTCATTTTGCGGCCCGCTGGGAATGCATGTCATTTTGCGGCCCGCTGGGAATGCATGTCATTTTGCGGCCCACTTTTCGTTCCAAATTCATTTTGCGGCCCGCTTTTCGTTCCAAATTCATTTTGCTGCCCACTTTTCGTTCCAAATTCATTTTGCGGCCCACTTTTCGTTCCAAATTCATTTTGCGGCTGCTTTTCGTTCCAAATTCATTTTGCGGCCCGCTGGGAATGCATGTCATTTTGCGGCCCGCTT